>DZCM01000022.1 GCA_022730295.1 Rhodanobacter sp.
CGAGATCCAGGTGCGGCCGCGCTGGAATCTGGAATCGCTGCCGGAGGTGGCGTGACTCATGGATACGATATTCATTGAAGGCCTGCCGGTCGAAACCTCGATTGGCATCTACACGGGTGAGCAGGACAGGCCACAAACGGTCGTGATCGACCTGCAGCTCGGCTTTGACAACACACTGCCCGCCGCCACCGGGATCCTCTCCGATACCGTCGATTATGCGGGGGTCGTTGCTGCCATCCGCGCGTTCGTGTCCGCATCCGGCTGCGGACTCGTGGAGCAGCTCGCGGAGGATTGTTGCAGCATGTTGCGGCAACGTTTCGCCCGTTTGCTCACGGTGGACATTCGCATCGACAAGCCTGGCGCCGCACGCGCGCTCGGTTGCGCGAGTATCGGCGTGCGCATCCGGCGTGGGTTCAACTGACGTGTTGCGCCGCTGGCTCCTGTCGTTGAGTTCAAACCTCGACACCGATGCCCGCCTGCAGAGTACGCTAATCGCGCTCGCCAGCCTTGGGCCAGCGGCACGGGTGACGCCCATACTCCGCGAACCGGCTTACAACGATCCGGCTGCATCCCATTACTTCCACGCACTTATGACACTCGACACCGACTCTCTGCGCACCGACCTGATTGCAGCGCTCAAGCGCATCGAGCGCAACCTGGGGCGCATCCATGGTGTACCGAGCGTGGCCATTGACATTGACATTCTCGCTTGCGACGACGGCGGCGGCTGGATGGCGGACCCACACGCGGCAGCCAAGCGTGAGTTCGACCATGTCTTCACGCGCCAGTTGATGACTGCCGCCGGCATCGTCGTCGCCGACGCCCCCCGCAACGGAACGCAACTTGGAACTCCTTGACCAACGCTCGCTGTCGCTGATCCCGCGGTGGGTCCGCTGGGTTGTGCTCGCGCTGCTACTGCTCGCCACTGCGCTGAGCGCTGCGTTCGCGCTGTGGCTGACACTGGACCACGGCAGCGACTCGCTGGCAGTCGCTGTGCTTTCCATCTTCAAGGCGTCCGCCATCGGCACGGCGCTCTGGTTCTTTTTCATGATCGGGCAAAGCGCGCAAAGTCGTGCAGATTTGCTGCGAAGAACTTCCAAAATCCTTACGGTCGAGATTCCGGCGAGCCTGCGCCTGTACGCACAGCCCGATGAGATCGAAGCGGAGCGCAACCGAAATTCCGAACGCCACGCAACGCCGGACAAGGCAGATGTCCGCGTCGACCACGCCCCCGGCACCGTGCACGCGCGATACACCATTCGTTGGCCGGGAATCAACGGCGCGATCACGTTGCGCGCGCACCTCAACGTCAAGGTTCTTTCAGTGGTGTATTTTTTTCCGACCGCCGATGTCCAAGCGCTCAAAAGCGCCTTCGAAGGCACCCTTGCCGCTTCACGGAACATGGGCTGGGTCGATGAGTACACCGGTGTGCAGAACCAACGCCACGTGCACTGCGCCGACGAGTTCACGGAGCTGTGGCTGCGTACGAAATTGAGCAGCGACTTTCTGCACGAACCCACGGAGATACTCTTCGTGACCAACGACCTGGCTGCCATGACCCGCAGCATCATTATCAGCTGGAGCCGGCGCTACGTTGCCGCGGATTCATAGGCTCGTTTTGTGCGCAGCCGGCGCCCGATCTCCGGCTTCGGTATTGCGCGGCGCCGGGATGAATTCGACCTCGCGCGAGAAGATCGCGATCGCCGTGCGCGCCACTTGTCGCGTGTCGTACCACGCGTAGGCGCCGACGCCCAGCGCACCGGCCACTGGAACGAAGCGCGCCAGCGAACTGCCAAGGGCGCGCTCGGACAGCTTGATGCCGATCCGTTCGGCGACGCGGCGCACCGTGCTCGCGGTGGCAGCCTGCACGATCACGCGCTGGCCCGCATACACCACCAGGTCACGCACGGCCTGCGAGGCCGCGTGCCGGAACAGGCAGTACAGCATCTGCTCGCGACTCAACGTTGCGTGCTGGCCACAGGCGGTGGCGATGTCAGACACCATCCTGGCCTGGATTTTCCAGATCGCGACCAATTCGGGCAGCACGGTCAGCCAACCCAGCGGACCCGGCGGCAGCGCCAGCGACGAGGAAGCAAGAAAGGCCTTGCGCCGCGCCACGACCGCAATCGCTTCGGCGCGCGCGCGCGGATGTTCGCTCGGCAGCTCGTGGCTGGC
The DNA here is from genome assembly GCA_022730295.1 of Rhodanobacter sp. GTDB lineage: Bacteria > Pseudomonadota > Gammaproteobacteria > Xanthomonadales > Rhodanobacteraceae > 66-474. The sequence continues at coordinate 2,176 of DZCM01000022.1, forward strand.
AGGAATGTCGGACAGGAAATCGAGGATCTGCTGCGCGATCCGGCGCGACGGTTGTTCGACGGGGGTGGAGAGTGCAGTCGTCATGGCGGCCTCGATCGACGTGACGGCTCCCAACATGACGGCTTCGACGGTCGCGTTCAAGCCCCGTTGGCAGACGCTTCAGCCACCACTCACGGCCCGAGATACCGCCCGCCATCGACGCGCAACGTTTGGCCGGTTACATAGGTGGCATCGTGGAGCAGCCACAGCACCGCTCCAGCGATGTCTTGCGGCACACCCTGCCGATGCAACGCAGTCTCCTCGATCACGGCCTCCAAAGTCTCCGCCTTGATCAGATGCTCCGACGTCAAGACATTCCCCGGCGCCACCGCATTCACCCGCACCTCGGGTCCCAGCGCCTGCGCCAGCGCCATCGTGGCCATGCGCAACGCGGCCTTGCTCATGCCGTAGACAAGATGATTCGGTAGCGGCCGCTCGGCGTAGATATCAGTGATGTTGACGATGCTGCCGCGGGTAGCCCTCAGATACGGCGCGGCGGCCTGCGCAAGGAACAAGGGCGCGCGTGCATTGGCGGCAAACAATTCGTCCCACTGCTGCGGCGTGATGGTGCCGAGTGGCGTTGGATAGAACGTCGAGGCGTTGTTGACCAGTGCATCCAGGCGCTCGAAGCGCGCGACGGTTGCATCAACCAGTGCCGGCAGGCGATCGACGTCGGCAAGGTCAGCTTGCAATGCCAGCGTCGAATGCGGTCGCGCGGATTCGAGTTCCGCGATCAGGGCATCGAGCTCGGCGCGTGAATGGCGACAATGCAGCGCGAGATCGTAGCCCGCAGCATGCAACACGCGTGCGATCACCGCACCAACGCGGCGGGCGGCGCCGGTCACCAGGGCGACAGGACGATCGACTGCGGTCATGTTGGCTCGCTCCCGTTATGCTGCACGGCTTCCAGCCTGCCTCAATTTCCCGGAAACCGCTAGTTTGGATGCAGCCCTGCCCGCACCCTCGCCCGAGGAAACCGCGCATTCCGCACGGCTCGCCGATGCAATCCGCGCGGAAATTGCGGCTACCGGTCCAATCCCGTTTGCACGGTACATGGAGCGTTGCCTGTACGCGCCGGGCCTCGGCTACTACAGCGCCGGCCGGCTGAAGTTCGGCCAGCACGGTGACTTTGTCACGGCGCCGGAACTCGGATCGCTGTTCGCGCGCTGCGTTGCCCGCGCGCTGGCGCCCGCGCTCAAGGCCTGCGGCGAGGATGCCACGTGGTTCGAGCTCGGCGGCGGCAGCGGCGCGTTCGCGCGCGACTGTCTGCTGGCGCTGCAAACGCTCGACGCGCTGCCGAAACACTACTGGCTGCTGGAACCTTCCGCCGACCTGCGCCAGCGCCAGCGCGAATGCCTGCAACATGAACTTCCTGCGGATGTGTTTGCCCGCTGCGCGTGGCTGGATCGCCCACCGCAACATGCGTGGTCTGGCGTGCTGTTCGCCAACGAAGTGCTGGACGCGCTACCGGTAACACGCTTTACGCTGCGCGACGGCGAGGTGTTCGAAGAGCACGTCGGGCTGACCGGCAACGGCGCCTTCGTGCGCCAGGACCGCCCCACCGATCCGCTGGTCGCCGGTGCAGTGCGGAACCTGCAGCGGCGGCTCGGGTTTGACTTCGAGGACGGCTACCGCTCGGAAGTGTTGCCGCAGCTGCCGTGGTGGCTGGAGGCGATCGCCGGCGAGCAGCAAAGTGGCGCGGCACTGTTCGTGGACTACGGCTACGTGCGCCGCGAGTTTTACCTGCCCGAGCGTCGCGACGGCACCTTGTTGTGCCACTACCGGCATCGCGCCCATGCGGACCCTTTCGTCCTGCCGGGATTGCAGGACATCACCGCTTCGGTGGATTTCACCGCGCTGGCCGAGGCCGGCGTGGGCGCCGGCTTCGAACTGGTGAGCTATGCATTCCAGTCCGAATTCCTGATCGCGTCCGGGCTGGACGCAGAGTTCGCCGCCGCCTACGACGCCACGGACAATGAAGCCACGCGCTACGGGCTGGCGCAACAGGTCAAGCGCCTGACCCTGCCCGGCGAAATGGGCGAACGCTTCCAGTGCATGTTGCTGGCGCGCGGACTCGACACCGGCAGCGAGTTCGCGCCGATGGTCGCGATCGACCGCAGCGAGCGGCTGTAGTCAACCAACGGCGCGGCTGAAACCTTCCTGAAAGGCAACGGGCGCATGCTGGGCGAATGCACCCGGCCCTGATCCAGCATGCCGATTTCCTGTTGCGCGGCGGGCGCGCGGGTGTGTTGCTGGTGCACGGGCTCGCCGGCACACCCGCGGACCTGCGTTTCGTCGGCAGGGGCCTCAATCGCGCAGGCTTCACCGTATACGGCCTGCAACTGGCTGGCCACGGTGGCAGCCCCGCCGAACTGATCAAGACCGGCTGGCACGATTGGATGCAAAGCGTGCGCGAAGGCGCGGATCGTTTGCGCCGCGAGGTCGATCAACTGTTCGTCGCCGGCCTGTCGATGGGCGCCGTGCTGGCCTTGCGTTTGGCGATGGAGCGCCCGCAGTGGGTGGATGGCCTCGGCCTGTACGGCAGCACCTTCATGCTGGATGGCTGGAGCGTCCCGCGCAGCGCGCGGCTATCCGTGGCGCTGCCCCTGCTGTGCGGACTGGGCCTGTTCCGCACGCGCGCGTGGACCGGCCGCTTTCCGTACGGCCTCAAGGACGAACGCGTGCGCCTGCGGATTGTCGGCACGCCGCAGGCAGGCCACGCGGTCGCCGGTTTCACCACCCCGTGGCAGGCGTTGGGCGAATTCCACAAGCTTGCGCGGCACGTGCGTCCGTACCTGGCCGACGTGCGCGCACCGAGCCTGATCATGCACGCCGCAGACGACGATATTGCCAGCGTGCGCAACGTACGCCTGATCCAACAGCACGTCACCGGCCCCACCGAGACCGTGTTGTTGAACGACAGCTACCACTTGATCACCGAAGACGGCGAGCGCGACAAGGTGATCGCCCGTTCGGCAGATTTCTTTACCCGGGTGCTGGCCGCAAGTCCCATGCGCGTGGCCCACCGGCGCACCGGCGCGGCGATTCCTGCAATGTGAGGGCGCACGTCACTGCGCCAGCGCCAGCACTGCGATCGCCAGTAGCGCCACCAAGCCCAAGGCGACGAGGTTGATGCGGCCCAGGCGCTCGCGGAAGGCCAGCATGCCAACACCCGCACCCAGGGCCACGACGCCGAGGTTCACGCCGGCGAACACCAGCGACGGAGCGTGCGGCAGCGCCTGATGCGCACGCAGGTAAAACAAGCTATTGCCAAGGTTGAACAAGCCGGGTCCGGCGCATGTCCGGACCCGGCTTCGCCGGATCAAGCGCTTGCGGTGCTTGATCCGCGGCGGGTCATCCGTGCCCCGCGCTACCAGGGTGGTCTTCAACGCCCTGCCAAACCGCATTGCGCGCCGCCCCGGTTGGAAACGAACGTTCCAGCCACCCCGGCACCGGAATGCCCTGCGAGTGCAGGAACGCGGGGTTGAACAACTTTTTTGCGTAACGTGTACCGGCGTCGGCCAGGATGGTGACGACGACGTGGCCCGGCCCGAGCTCGCGTGCCAGCCTGATCGCACCAGCGACATTGACGCCCGAAGAACCGCCAAGGCACAAGCCTTCGGCATGCAGCAACGCATGCAGCAGCGGTACCGACTCGGTATCCGGGATGCTGTAGGCGGTGTCCACTTTTGCGTTCTCGAAATTTGCGGTGACACGGCTGGAACCAATGCCTTCGCTGATCGAATTGCCTTCGGCTCTCAACTCACCGTGGTTGATGAAATTCGCGAGTGCCGATCCGGTTGGATCGGCCAGCGCGACCCGCACGCTCGGCTTGCGCGCCTTCAGGCCGCTGGCAACGCCCGCCAAGGTGCCGCCAGTGCCAGCCGCGCACACGAATCCATCGATTGCGCCTTCGGTGGCATCCCAGATTTCCGCCGCGGTAGTCGCGGCGTGGAAATCGCGATTGGCGGTATTGTCGAACTGGTTGGCAAACCAGGCACCGCCGGGTTCGCGCGCGTTCCACTCATGGGCCAGCGCGCTGGCGGTGTGCACGTAATGCTTCGGATCGGAAAACTTCGCTGCCGGTACCAACCGTACTTCGGCGCCGGTCAGACGCAAGGCGTCGATCTTCTCGGCACTTTGCGTTTCCGGCATCACGATCAAGCTGCGATAGCCGCGACTGGCGCCGAGCAACGCGAGCCCAATACCGGTGTTGCCTGCCGTGCCCTCGACGATCGTGCCGCCCGGACGTAACGCGCCGCGTCGCTCGGCATCCAGCAACAATCCGAGTGCGGTGCGATCCTTGACCGAGCCGCCCGGGTTCAGCCATTCGGCCTTGCCGTAGATATCGCAGCCGGTTTCTTCCGACGCACGCCGCAGGCGCAGCAGCGGCGTGTGTCCCACGATGGCCGCGAAGTCGGCACGCGCCTTGCTCATGCTGCCTTGGCCTTGCCGGTTTTGGCGCCGGCCTTGGCGAAGCGCAGGTACGGCTTCAGCTTGCGCAGCTCGCCGAAGCGGGCTGCGGCCTCGGCGTCCGCGAGCTTCGGCGACACGACCACGTCATCGCCCGGCCGCCATTCCACCGGCGTCGCCACCGGCAGGCGGCCGGTCAATTGCAGCGCATCGAGGGTGCGCAGGATCTCGTCAATGCTGCGCCCAACACTTGGCGGATAGATCAACGTGGTACGCACCTTGCGTTCCGGGTCGATGAAGAACACCGAACGCACCGTGACCTTGGGGTCGGCCTTCGGATGGATCATGCCATAGAGCTTGGCCAACGCAAGCTCCGGATCGGCGAGGATCGGGTAGTTCAATTCAGCGCCAGCGACATCGGCGATGTCCTTGGCCCAGCGGTGGTGATCCTCGACTGGATCCACGGCCAGGCCCAGCAAGCGGGCACCGCGCGCATCGAACTCGGGCTTGCGACAGGCGAACGCTGCCAGCTCGGTGGTGCAGATTGGGGTGAAATCCTTCGGATGCGAGAACAGCACGACCCAATGATCGCGTGCATAGGCAGCGAAGTGCAACGAACCCTGGGTGGAGTCGAGGGTGAAGTCGGGGGCGGTTTCGCCCAATGGCAGGCTCATGGTGATGTCCTTCTTGAATAGTGATGGTTGTGAATCGAAGGTCAGTCATGCAGTTCTACCGCGACCGTCCGTCCGCCACGACAGTGACCGCCCGGATTGGGCTGGGCACACCGCAGATCCGCGCACAGCGGCGGCATCGGCGCCGCCAACACTTCGATCGGCAATTTGCATGGCACGCCGACAGTCTGCACCACTGTCACCGGCAGTGGAAATGCGCATCGGCCACCGCCTTATGCACTGCGGTTATAAGTGTATATGGACGTCCAGACGTCCATATAGTAAGCTGCAGTGACACCGCTGCGGTCAGCGGCGGCAACGCCCCGATTCAGCCGCAGCATCCTGCAGTGTGCTGCCAGCAATCCACGCCGCAGAATCCCACCAGCGCGCGCCGCCCAACAGCGGCCATGGCCGAGCCACCAGGATGACCCTCAACCAGCTCCGTTACTTCGCTGCCATCGCCGATTCCGGCCTCAACATCACCCTCGCTGCCGAACGCGTGCACGCCACCCAGCCGGGGCTGTCGCGCCAGATCAAGCAGCTCGAAGACGAGCTCGGCTTCCTGTTGTTTGCCCGCAAGGGTCGCAGCCTCACGTCAATCACGCAGGCAGGCGAAAGCGTGCTGGTGCACGCACGCCGTCTGCTCATCGAAAGCGACAACATCCGCGCGCTGGCCGCCGACCAGCGCGGCGAGCGCAAGGGTCGCCTGACCCTGGTCACCACCCACACCCAGGCGCGCCACGTGCTGCCGGAAGCCATCGCCGCGACGCGGCGCGCGTTTCCCGGCGTCAGCATCCAGCTGCACCCCTCTGATGAAAGCGAAATCCTCGCACAACTGGCGCGCAGCAGCGAAGACCTCGCCATCATCAGCACCAGCGGCGCCGTGCCCGGCACCGGCATCGCGGTGCCGCTGTTTCGCTGGCGGCGGGTGGTGCTGGTGCCGGCCACGCATGCGCTTGCCAAGCACGGCGAGGCACCCAGCCTGCGCGATCTGGCGGCACTGCCCTTGGTCAGCTACGAATCCTCGCGCAAGCCGGAATCCTCGTTGCAGCGCGCCTTCGCCACGGCCGGACTGACCCCGCAACTGGCGATGACTGCGCACGACGCCGATCTCATCAAGACTTACGTGCGCACCGGCATCGGCGTCGGCATCCTCGCCGAGATGGCGGTGTCGCCCGCGGAAACCGGCCTGCGAGTGTTGCCCGCGCCGGAAGCATTGCCCGCATGCATTACCTGGGCGGTGCTGCCACGCGGACGCGTGTTGCGCGATTTCGCCCTGCGCCTGCTGGCCGAAATCGCGCCGCAGATCGATCCGATCGACCTGCGCCGCGTGGTCGCCGGCAACGCCGAGCCGGATTGGCCGGAGCCGCCGGCGTGGCACGAGCTGCACGCCGTTGCGATGACGGCCTGAGCGGCGCAAGGCACGCGCTGCCACCGGCATTGCCTTGGGCTGGCCGTGCAGAAGTCAGCCGTTCCCGAAGCCAAATCCTGCGCGTCGCGCAATCTCGAGCACCTTCGCGCAGCGTGCATCCAGGATCAGATCACGTGGCGCGACGCGATGCCCACCCGCCAGCGTCGCCGCCAGCGCGCGCGCAAGCAGTTCCGCATGCGCGGTGGCAAGCGCGCCGGCATCAGCGCCGGTGAGGACGCCTGTCGCCACGCAGGCTGCAAGCAGGCCCGGCGTGTCGCCGTGCGCAGCGAGTTCCGGCAACGCGTTCGCGTGCTGCAGCACCAAACCCTGCAACAAGAACTGGATGTCCAGCAAGGCGCCGGCACCCTGCTTCAAGTCCAGCGATGCGGCATCCGAGCGATCGCGTTGCTTGCGCCACTCGGCGCGCATCCGGCACACGTCGGCAATCACCTGCGCGCGATCTCGTCGTTGCTGCAACAGGGTGCCCCGCGCATCGCCAAACCCGCCGGCAAGCACGGCGTCACCGGCAACGACGCGCGCCCGTACCAGCGCCTGTTGTTCCCACGTCCAGGCGCGCTCGCGCTGGTAAGCGATGAAGGCGGGCAGGCTCGCAACCAAAAGTGACTTGCCGCCGTCAGGCCGCAAGCGCGTGTCAACTTCGTACAGGCGTCCGCCACGGGTCGGCGAGGACAACCAATGCACCACGCGCTGGGCGAGGCGCGCGTACCAGCGCGCGCCGTCCAGTGGACGCGCGCCGTCGCTGGTCGCATCGCCACGCGCGGAGTCGTACACGAACACCAGGTCGAGATCGGAATTGAAACCGAGCTCCATGCCGCCGAGACTGCCGTAGCCGAGTACAGCAATGCCGCTGCCCGCGCCGGGCAAGTGGCCATGCTGGGCAACGAGGTCAGCCATCGCCAGATCCAGCACCGCGCCCGTCACCGCATCAGCCACCTCGGCCAGTGCCCGTGCAGCCGTCACCGCATCCATGGCGCGATCGCGGAATGCGAGTCCGGTACGCATCCGATAACTGCCGCGCCACTCGGCAATGGCGCCCAGTACCGCCTCGGGATCGCCACCAGGCGATGCCGCGGAAATCTGTTGCGCGAGATCGACCCGCAGTCCGGCAACACCGTGCACGAGATGCTCGATGCGCGGTGCCAGCACGTCATCCAGCCGCAGCGGGTGCGCGATCATGCGTTCGGCAAGGAAGGCGCTTTCGGCACACAGCGCCGCCACGCGCGCGCGCGCCGCGGGTTGTTCCTGCAACAAGGCGAGATACGCGGACCGGCGTGCCACCGCCTGCACCAGCCGGCACAAGCGCACCAGCGCATCGACCGGGTCAGTCGTTGCCACCGCCGCATCGATGAGATCCGGCATCAGCTGTTCGATGCGGCGCGCCGAGCGGGCACTGAGGCCATGCATCGCGCGCACATGATGGAGCGCGTCGAGACAGGATTCGGGCGGCACGAAGCCCGCGTCATGCAGCATCGAGCCATCAAGATCACCCTCGGTGGCGTGTCGCCACAGCGCTGCACCAACACCGTTGGAAGGACGGGCTGCATCTGTGCGCTCACCGCCCTGTGGCTGCAGGACTTCGGCGAAGATCGCTGAAACCCGGTCACGCTCCACATTCAACTTCACCGCAAGTTCCACCCAGCCGGCGCAACCCAGCGCCCGCGCAATCCGCTCGCGGGCCGCCGCATCCGCAGGCACCGTATGCACCTGCCGGTCGGCGAACATCTGCACGCGATTTTCCAGCTTGCGCAGGAACAGGTAGGCCGCGCGCAGGCTGCGGCACTGGTAGTGCGTCAGATACCCGCGCGCGGTGCAAGCCGCCAGCGCGGGCAGCAGGCCATGCACACGCAAGGACGCATCGCGGCCACCGCGGATCAGTTGTTGCAGCTGCACCACGAACTCGATTTCGCGGATGCCGCCCGCGCCAAGCTTCAAGTCATCCGCGCGATCGCGCCGCGCGACTTCCGCGTCGATCATGGCCTTCATGTCGCGCAGGCCAGTCAACGCGGTGTAGTCGAAGTAACGCCGGTACACGAACGGCCGCAGGGTCTCCAGCAACCGTTTGCCCGCGGCCATGTCGCCGGCCACTGGCCGCGCCTTTATCCAGGCGTACCGTTCCCAGTCGCGGCCTTCGCGCTGGTAGTACTGCTCCATCGCTGCGAACGAGGCCACCACGGGACCCGAGTCGCCAAACGGGCGCAGGCGCAAGTCGACGCGCGCAGCGATGCCGTCAGCGGTGACCTCGGTCAGCAGGCGCACGAATTCGCGCGCGACCCGGGTGAAGAATTCGGCGTTGTCGAGCGGACGCGCGCCATCGGTCGCGCCGGCCTCGGGATAGGCCAGTACCAGATCGACGTCGGATGAGAAGTTGAGCTCGCCGCCGCCGAGCTTGCCGAGCGCGAACACCACCAGCGCTTGCGGCAATCCTTGCGCATCGCGCGGCGTACCGTGGCGCGCGCGCGCCGCGCGTTCGGCGTGAGCGAGGGCTGCGGCGATCAGCACTTCGTACAGCTCGCTGGTGGCGGCGAGGGTGTCGGTGACTTCATCCAGCCCGTTGACGTCACGGAACACCAGGCGCACCGCTTCGGCGCGGCGGAAACGCCGCAGAGCCGCGAACATGTCGCCAGCCGTCCGCCGCAAGACCGCCGAGCGGGCGCCCGCCGATGCCGGGTCACGCAATCGTTCCAGGCCCGCCGCAGTCAGCAAGGCCGGGTCTGCACGCAAGGATTCAAATGCGAAATCACTGGCCAGCAACATCCGGCGCACACGCTCACCCACGCCGGCGTCGTCGTGCATCACCACGCCGGCCGCGCGACAGTGGCTGGCGAGTTCGGCGTAGCGATCGGCGACGAGATGGCCGGCGGAATCGGGCATCGCACCATTATGCAGGCTGCTGGCCGCAGGATCTGCGTCAACCGTTCATCCTCGCCCGGCTAGGATTTTCATCCGCCCACCAGGCACGTTTCGGATGCCCAGCGCCGCATGTTTGACCTCCCGCGAAATCGTTTTGCGTCCCGCTTCGGGCTGATTGCAGCGCTCGCGATTGCGTTCGTGCTGGGCACCGCGTGGCTGGACGGCGGCAGCGGCCTGCTGCCAGCCGCATTGTGGCGCCATCCGGACTGGATTCCGTGGTGGAGCACGCCCTTGCGCATGCTGTGCAACGCGCTGCCGGGGCTGTTGCTGGCATTCGCCTTGCTCGCCTGGACGCGCCGCGCAGCGTGGTCGTTCGCGCTCGCGTTTGCTGTACAGGGCCTGCTGTACGGCATCAACGCACTGAAGGTGAAGAACCTCGCGATTCCGCTGATGCCCGCGGATTTCAGGATGGTGGGCCAACTGCGCCACGGCGGCGCCGAGCTCCTATCCGGTTACTTGCCGCACCCCACACTGCTGATCATCGGCGCGCTGGCCGCCCTTGCGGTGCTGGTGGCGTGGTGGCGCCATGAACCGCCGCTGCTGCGGCGGGACCCGCGCCGCCGCCGCGCCGTGGCCGCGGTGTTGTTGTTGGCGGCGTTGGCGACCTTGATCGCCGGCGTGCCGTTCTGGCGCAGTGTGTACAACGCCAAGCTGCTGGGAATGCAGCCGTGGTCACCGCTGGCAACCCGCCAGCATGACGGACTGGTCGGATCACTGCTGCTGTTCCACCTGCAATACGGCTCGCAACACCGCAAGGCCGACATTCCGCTGGCGCTGGACTTGATGGCCCGCTATGCACCCGCGATCGCCGCGCGCACGCAACCGGCCACGGTCACCGGCAAACCCGACATCGTGGTGATCCTGTCGGAGTCGTTTTTCGATCCGACGATCATGCACGGCTACCCGCCCGACACCGACCTCACGCCCAACCTGCATCGCCTCGCGCAGCACGGCATATCGGGGCAATTGCACGTGCCAACCTTCGGCGGCGGCACCATCCGCACCGAGTTCGAAGTTTTGACTGGGCTGTCGCTGCGGTATTTCCCGGAGATCCAGTTTCCGTATCTGCAAATCCACCAGAAGCAGATTCCGGGGATCGTGCGCGTACTGGATGCCGATGGCTACACCACGCTGGCCGTACACGGCAACGACCCCGACTTCTGGAACCGTACCGCGGCCTTCAAGGAACTCGGCTTCGGCAAGTTCATCTCGATCGCCGATTTCCCGGCCACCGATTCCGCCGACAACGGCACGTACATGTCAGACCAATCCTTCACCGACGAAGTGCTGCGCCAGCTGCCCGATTCCGGCCCGCCGCGCTTCGTGCTCGGCATCAGCATCGAGGCGCACGGCCCGTACGACCAGAGCCACGGCATCGACGCGCAGCTGCGCGATGCGATACCGGTACCGGCAAGCGTCACCGACCCGCAAGCGAAACGCGAGCTGCAGAACTACATCTACCACATGCAGAATGCGGACAAGCAACTCGGACGGCTGGTGGATACGCTCGCGCAACGCCAGCGCCGCACCCTGATCCTGTTTTTCGGCGATCACTTGCCCGCGCTGGTGCCGGCGTTCCAGCAAGCCGGCTTCACCAACGGCGAAGGCTTTCTCGAACAGACCGTGCCCTATGTGCTGATCGACACCGCGCACATGGACGTGGCAACGCGACAGGATGCGGTGGCGTGGGAACTGCCCGGCATGCTGCTCGAGCGCGCCGGCATCCACGATCCATATTTCGCCTTGACCCAACTGGTCGCGCCCGGGCTGGCGGCGCTCACGCGAGCCTTCGATGCGCCGCTCGCGCCGGAAACGCCGGCGCAGCAAAAGCTCGACGAAGGCATGCGCAACATCGTCGACCTGCGCCTGCACAACAAACTCTACAAGTTGTGGCCGAAGGCGGCGGCACTGGCGGAGCGGCAACCACCCATCACCACCGGCGCGCACGCGCAAGCCACGGCGCATCCGCGCAGGTAATCTTCATCCCCCCGCTGGCCTGCCTGCGGCGGGCCAGCGACCCCCTTCCTGCGGAAGAGGGTGAAAAACCACGTGCTGCCTGCCCCTTCCTGCGGAAGAGGGTGAAAAACCACGTGCTGCCTGCCCCTTCCTGCGGAAGAGGGTGAAACACGCCGCGCTTGTCTTCCCCCTTCGGAACGAAGGGGGATCGAGGGGGATGGCTTTTCCCGGCCCGCGAAAAACTACTGCTGCACCTGCTGCAGCAGCGTCTGCACCGCCGCATCGAGGTCGCTGTCCTCGCCACGATAGGCTTCACCCAGCGCGCGTTTCACCGGCACGTCCACGGGACGCGGATGCAGCTCCATCGGCTGGCCATCTTGGGTGGTGACCGTGATGAAGGGCAGCCGCACTGTCGCACCATCGATCAGTTTCTCGTTGCTGGTGTAGATGATCCAGCCTGCGGTCGGTTCGCCGACGACCTTGCCCAAGCCGAGTTCGCGGTAGCCTTCGGCAAAATCTTCGCCGTCGGACAGGGTCACGCGATTGGTGATGAGCACGGTCGGGCGTTCCAGTGCACGCTGACCGAGGATGCTGCGCGCCGGCTGCGCCTGGTCGAAGCCACGGAAGGTCATGTTGAGGTAGGGCCGGCGCGAGAGCACGTCCAGCACGTACGCATTGACGAAGCCGCCGAAGTTGTTGCGGACATCGATCACCACGCCTGCGCGGGTCATGTTCTGCGCGTCGAGATCGCGGTAGAAGTTGTGCAGGCTGGTTTCGGACATGTCCGGCAAGTCGACGTAACCGAGCCGGCCGCCACTGGCCTTGGCCACGTAGGCGCGATTGCGCGCAACCCACGCGGCGTAGACCAGTGCACCAAGCGTGCGGCTGTCGACGGGTTTCAGTTCCAGCGTGCGCGTGCCGGACTTCGAGGCGACACGCAGCGCAGTTTTCTTGCCAATGCGATGGGCGAGCAGCGCGAACAAATTGTCATTCGCGGCGATGACGTGGCCATCGACTGACCGCAAAGTGTCGCCCGGCTGGATTCCCGCAATGGCGGCCGGCGACAGCGGCAGCACGCTGGCCACGCGCAACGTGCCGTCGCGTGCATACGCGGCAGTGTCGAACAACACGCCGAGGCGTCCCGTCGTGAACCTGGGCTGCGCGGCCGCGCGCACCCCGGAGTGCGAGGCGTTGAGTTCACCGACCATCAGGTTCATCAACCAGTTCACGGCCGCTGGCGTCTGCGCACCGGCAATCAACGGCGCGTATTCGGCGCGCACCGCGTTCCAGTCGACGCCGTGCATCGCCGGATCGTGGAAGTTGTCGCGCAACCAGCTCCACGCCTGTTCGAACGCGACCATCTTGTCGGTGGCGAAATCGACATCGACATCCGCCGCCAGCGCAATGGGCTTGGCCGCGCCGCCCGCGGTCGGCACCATGAACAGCTTGCCGCCATCGAGGAAGTACACATTTTTGCCATCGGGGCTGAACTGCACGTCGGCCTTGTCGCCGCCGCTCGAGGTCAGTTGCCTGGCGACCGGCGGCTTGTCGGCGAGCGGATCGAGTGACCACGCGTACAGGTTGGTGCGGCCGGCGACCTGCGCGGTGATGACCAGCGTCTTGCCGTCGGGACTGATCACGATGGCCTGCGCCGACAGGCCGGCCGGCAACAGGCTCAAGCGCCGGCTGATCCCGTTTGCATCGATCGCGACATGCACCGGCGGATGCGCCACCTTGCCCTTGGCCGGCGCCTTGTCCGCGGAGCCGTGCGTGCTCGCCGGTTCATCGTCATGCGATGGTGTCGGCGTGGTCTGGCGAAACAGATCGCGGAACTGGTCTTCACGGAACTTCGGCGTGCGTGGCACCAGATCGACGCTCGCGATTTGACCCTGCTCGGTACGCTGGCCGGTGACGAACAGGAACGACTTGCCATCCGGACTGAACGCCACGTCATCGGCGAAGGTGTTGGCCAAGCCCGACAGCGCCACCGTCTTGCCGTCGGCCACGTGCACCGCCAGCGCATTGCGGAACATGCGCGGGCCCCACTCCAGCACCGCAATCCAGCGGCCATCCGGCGACCATGCCAGTGGCCGGTCGGAATTCAGTGGCCGATGCAGGTCGAGCTGCCCGTTGACAATGGTGCGCAAATTCCGGGTAGCCAGATCCAGCACGTCGAGTTGCTTGCCATCGCGCAGGAACGCAAGCTGCTTGCCATCCGGCGAAAACGCGGGCGCGGTGTCTTCACCGTCGCCGCGGGTGAGCTGCGCTTCCTTGCCGCTGTCGAAATCGTACAGATACAGATGCCGGCCGCCGTCGCGAAAGGCGCCGTACACGATGCGGTGATTGTCTGGTGCCCACGCAATGCCGTAGGCCACGCCATCTGCGCGCGTAACGCGTACTGCGCCGCCGCCCTTGTTGGCAGCGGCGGCGAATACCTCTCCGTGCGCAATGAAAGCGACCTTCTTGCCATCCGGCGACAGCGCGAGATCACTGAAGCCATCGCGCAAGGTCTTGTGTTCGCTCTCGGGGCCGGCAATTGCGCCAGCCAGCGTGATCGCAAGCGGCCGCACTTTGCCGGTCGCGGTGTCCGCCGTCCAGATGCCGAAGTCGCGTTCGAAGGCGATGGTCGTGCCGTTCGCCGACAGCGTCGGCCACAACAGGCGACCATCGCTGAACTGGGTCAACTTCGATTCCTTGCCATCGCGCAGCACATGCCAGATGTTTTCGGTGCCGCCGCGATCGCTCCCGCCACGATCGCTCCCGCCGCGATCGCTCATGTAGTAGAGCGACTGCCCATCCGGCGCCCACATCGGCCAGTCCGCGCGCGCGTCGTCCGGCGTCAGCCGTGAGTATGTGTGCGAGCCGTCATTCTTCAGTAGCCAGATCGCGCCGTGGTCGATGTGCGCGCTGCCGTGCCGCCACCACTGGAACGCGCCCATGCCGCCGCCCACCAGGGCGACGACGGAATTGTCGGGCGAGGGCACGCCCTGCTCCTCGTTGCGATACGCCTCCAGCGACACCGGCATCGGCGTGCCGCCGCTCACGCGCACGCGGTACACGCCGTGGAAGCCGCCCACGTTGTCGCGCCCGGAATCGAAATAGATCCACTGGCCATCGCGCGACCAGCCGGAGAGCTCCTCGCGGCCGTCGGCGTAAGTGATGCGCGTGAGCTTGCCGCTGGCGAGATCCAGCACATAGATGTCGCCGTCACCCGTCGCTTCGGAAACGAACGCCAGCTTGTCGCCCACCGGCGAAAACAGCGGCCGCGAATCCGCGCCCTTGTCTGCAACCAGAATGTGCGCCGCGCCGCCCGTGGCCGCTACTTCCCAGATTGCGCCACCCGACACGAACGCGATCCGGCTTGCATCCGGGGATATGGCCGGCTGCGCAAAACTCGCGCGCGGGGCGATTGGCTGGCTTTGTGCCGCAAAGCAAGGCAACGCCAAAATCGCGAGCAAGGCCACGGCGGCAATATGGATCGGGCGCATCGGCATTCCCCACCTGTCGGCAATCCGGCGAGTGTAGCCACGCCGGGCCACGATCCAATAGGCCATTGGTCTGGTGCTCGCGACGCGACAAAGCGCGCGCCATGCGAATCCTTTTGCCAACCTGGCGCCTCCATCAAGTGCCGGTGGCTTGGCCGACCAAGGTAACCGTTCCCGGTTCGCCTGCGAATACAAGTTACCGGAGCCGTTCCGGCACCCACAACACTCGAAGGAGACATTCCATGAACCAGTCACAATTTCTCAAGTCCGCCCTCGCCTGCGCCATCACGCTCGGCATGGCGTCCACCGCATCAGTGGCACTGGCGCAAAAATCGATGATGAAAGCGTCGCCGGCGGAGCAAAAAACCATGTCGATGATGAAGAAGATGCACTACGCGCCGTGCTACGGCATCAACGCCGCTTACAAGAACGACTGCGTGTCGCCGGGCCATTCGTGCGCCGGGCAGGATTCCAAGGCACGTGATCCGAACGCCTTCGTGGCGGTGCCGGCCGGCCTGTGCACCAAGATCGACGGCGGCAGCGCCAAGGCCGCCACAGCGACGGCGATGTAAGGCCAGCCCGTGGACCGCAGCATCGTCCATGGCGCAACCCCGATGCCGGTCGCGGCCGGCATCGGTTTGCGCGCGCCGCACGTGCAACGCATCATGCGGGAGCGGCCGCCGATCGCATGGCTGGAAACCCATAGCGAAAACCTGTTCGCGGCCGGCGGCGCCCTGCACACGGCGATGGAATCGATTCGCGCCGAGTATCCCTTGAGCCTGCACGGCGTCGGCCTGTCGCTGGTTTCGGCCGACGCCCTCGACGGTGCGCATCTCGCGCGCCTGCTCGCGCTGGTCGATCGCTACCAGCCAGCGCTGGTGTCCGAACACTTGTGCTGGGGCGCGCTGGACGGCCGTCACAGCAATGATCTGTTGCCGCTGCCGTTCACCGAGGAAGCCGTCACACTGGCAGCGTCGCGAATCGGACAAGTGCAGGATGCACTCGGGCGCGACATTCTGGTGGAGAACATTTCCACGTATCTGCGCTTCGACCAAGGCGACTACACCGAATGGGAGTTCGTTGCCGAAGTCGTGCGTCGCAGTGGCTGCGGCCTGCTGTGCGACGTCAACAATATCTACGTCAACAGCGTGAACCACGGGTTTGATCCGCACCTGTACCTGCGTGCGCTGCCGCGGGCAGCGGTGCGTGAAATCCACCTTGCCGGCTTCACCCGCAAGGACAACCTGGAGGTGCCGCTGCTGATCGACTCACATAGCCGCCGGGTAGACGCAGCCGTCTGGGATTTGTATGCCGAGGCGATCGCCCTGTTCGGTCCGGTCCCGACCCTGATCGAATGGGATGAGGACATCCCGGAACTGGAAGTGCTGCTGGCCGAAGCGGCCCGTGCCGAGGAGGTGCTCGATGCCCGTCGCGCCCACGCTGCTTGAAACCCAACGCAGTTTCCTCACCGCGTTGTACGACGACAACGAGGCCGGACCGATCGATGCGATCGTGGGCAAGGGCTTGGAGCCGGCGGCGCGCCTGCAGATCTACCGCCGCAGCTGCAACGCGATCCAGACCGGCGCGCTGCGCGCAAGCTTTCCTGCCGTGCTGGCCCTGGTCGGCGAAGATTTTTTCGAACAGACGGCGCACGGCTACCGGCACGCGCACCCATCGAATTCCGGCAACCTGCAGGGTTTCGGCGCGCACCTCGCCGAGTATCTGGCGTCGCTGCCGGCGCTGGCCGATTACCAGTACGTACCCGACGTCGCAGGCTTGGAATGGCAACGCCAACTCACCGCTCTGGCGCGCCACAGCGCGACCGCGTCGCCGGATGCCGTGGCCCGAAGCAGCGCTGGCGCCGGCCAATCACTCGCCATCTCGCTGCATCCTTCGGTGCACTTGCTCGCCAGCCGCCACCCGGTGCTGACGCTCTGGCGCTATGCGATGCAACCGTCACCGGAACCCTTGCGGCTCGACGGCGCGGGCGAGAACGTGGTGCTGTGGCGCGCGGATGGCGAGGTCGCGATGGCCACGCTGGACGCCGCGAGCTTTGCCTGCATCGAGTCGCTGGCGCAAGGCCGCCCGCCGGGCGTGGCGCACACCGCCGCACTCGCTGCCGATGCCGAATTCGATCTCGCCGCCTGCCTGAAGAGTTTCGCGCAATGCGGCTTGATTATCGCGCCGCAAGACCCCGCCACTCCACACTGAGGAACCACGCGCATGAACCTTGCCTGCATCGATAGCTGCTACGTCCGCACGACCGACTGGCTCAATCGCTGGCTCGGCCCCACCGCCTTGTTGTTGCTGCGCATCTGGGTGGCGCTGGCCTTCTGGCGCGCCGGGGTGGTCAAGTTCGATGATCCCACTGGCACCTTGTTTCTGTTCAACGTGATGTACCAAGTGCCGCTGCTGCCGCCGGATTTCGCGGCCGTGCTCGGCACCTGGATCGAACTGGTGGTGCCGTGGTTCATCGCCTTCGGCCTGCTCGGACGGCCGTTCGCGCTGTTCCTGTTCATCTACAATATCATCGCCTTCACGTCGTTCCCGGCACTCTGGCCGCATGGCTTTTGGCATGATCTCTTCACCACCTCGGAATTCGCCGACCACAAGATCTGGGGCCTGATGCTGTTGACCCTGATCGCATTCGGACCGGGGCGGTTTTCGCTCGACGGCCTGATCCAAGTCCTCTGGCGCCGCCGACGCCGCCCGGTTGCCGCGAACACCGCCCGTGCCTGACCTATCTATCACCGTCCAGTTGGCGCCCCTTGGCCGGATTCACCTGACCGGGGCAGGCAACATTGCCGCGTTGCCCGCCGATGCTTGACGATCAGCTCGAGCGGCGCGAGTCAGTGCGCGATCGTTGGGGAAGCCGGATACACAGGTGCCGGATCCTCCCACTGCAGGGTCCGGTAATCGATGGCTTGACCGACAATCCCCGGCTTGATGATGTCGAAAAAGGGCGAGACATCGAAATCGCGTGGCACGAACAGGCTGTAGTGCCGAATGTGGTAATGCTCGCGCACGCAGTCACGGCAATCGGGATTGGTCGATGCTTCCCGGGTGATGATAGGCAGGATCGGAAAACCGACCGACTGGAAGGCCTGTGCGATCAGGGTCGAACAGATCGCGCGGGTGGGGTCGCTGCTGCCCAGCGCCAACATCCGCCGGCGCCACGGGGCCGGAACGGGCGGCGTGGGCAACAGATAGCGCAGCAGATCGAACAGGTTCTTGAGGTCATAGCGATTGCCCACGCGATGCAAGGCATAGGCAACGACGCGTCCGGCATCGTCATCGCACAAGCCGACCGGCCGGCACACTCGCAGGTGGTGGCCCGCCAGTTCCGGCAAGGGAAACGTGCGCACGCCCTTTTCCACGTCCGATTCAAGCATTGGACACGGGTGTCCCTCGGCATCCACGCCGCCGGCCTCGCCGACGAACAGGGCCGCGTGCGACCAGGTCGATTGCGTCAGGTATTTGATCGCGCCGCTGATCCGCGCGCGACCCTCCACCAGGATCACGTCGGCGGGACGCAGCATGCGCTGCAACACATCGAGATCCGCGGCCGGGTGCGGATACGGTCCGTGTGCCTGAGCCGTCAGGTAACTGGCCAGGCGACGGCCGACGGAACGGCAGAATGTGCGCATGAAGGAATCCAGGTTGTCTGTTCCTGGAGAGGCGGGAAACGGCGTTTTGGATTCACCCGTGTTTCACTGTAGCGCTAACACCGTCCGTGCTGGCGAATCCTTTTGTTCGATCGCTGCCTCCATGGAGTGAAGGAAAATCTATTTCGGCTCGTTCAATCACCAAGCCCGGATTCCCGCATGATGATAACCCCACGCTTGCGCACCTTGAAAGCACGGCGTGAGCCAACGAACGCAGGATATCGATCCAGTCGGTGTGGTACGAATTTCGTCGCAACCCCGTCAACGCAAGATGCAGGCACCCCATGTCCAACGCTCCCGCCCTGATCGAAGCCGCCCGCCAGGGCGATGAAACCGCCTTGCGTTTGCTGCTGGAAGACTGCCAACCTGATCTTCGGCGCATCGCGCGAAGTCAATGCGCCAGTTCCGCCGACGCCGACGACGCGGTGCAGGAAAGCCTGTGGCTGGTGTACCGGCGGATCGGCGCGCTGCGCACCGTCGGTTCCTTCGGTGCGTGGATGTTTTCGATCGTGCGGCGCGAATGCCAACGGCTGATGCGGGGGATGCGCGGCACCGTCGAACTGCCCGCCGAAGACCACCCCGTCTTCGCGTATTACACGACACCCGGCCTGCACATCGATCTCGCTGCGGCGATCCAATCGTTGCCCGAAAAATATCGTGAAGCCATCGTGCTGCGCGATTTCGAGGAATACTCGATCACCGAAATGGCCGCGTCGCTGCGCCTGACCCGCGCCGCGGTGAAAAGCCGAATCCATCGCGGCCGGCAGATGATCCGCGAGTATCTCGAGGACTGATGCACGCCAGCGCGCGACCGGACACCGCCGTACAGCAAGCGGCATCATCAACGACGAGTCGACACATGCCCAGCCGGAACGCCCTCGCCAAATGGCTGCTGATCCTCGTGCTGCTGGCGGCCGTGGCGGCCTTCTTCGCCCTCGGGCTGGAACACCAACTCAGCCTGGAGGCAGTCAAGGCCAACCAGCGCGCGCTCGGCGCGTTCGGGCAGGCCCACCCGCTGGCGCTGGCGGCCGCGTTTTTCCTGCTTTACGTGGTGGTTGCGACCCTGCCGCTGCCCGGCGCCGCGTTGATGACCATCGCCGCTGGCGCGCTGTTCGGGTTGCTCGAAGGCACCTTGCTGGTGTCTTTTGCATCCGCCATTGGCGCGACCCTGGCGATGTTGTCCAGCCGATTCGTGTTCGGCGACTGGGTGCGCAAGCACTTCCCCGCGCGCCTTGAAAAGGTGGACGCCGGTATCGCCCGCGAGGGCGGCTTTTATCTTTTCAGTTTGCGCCTGGTGCCAGCGGTGCCGTTCTTTGCCATCAACCTTTTGACCGGGCTGACCCGCCTGCCGGTGCGCACCTTCTATTGGGTCAGCCAGATTGGCATGTTGGCCGGTACCGTGGTCTACGTGAACGCCGGCACGCAACTGGCCGGGCTGCACTCGTTGTCGGGCTTGCTGTCGCCGGGACTGATCGGCTCGTTCCTGCTGCTGGCGGCATTGCCGTGGATCGCGCGTGCGGGCCTCGCTGCGATCAAGCGACGGCGCGTTTACGCGCGCTGGAAAAAGCCGCGACGGTTTGATCGCAACCTGGTCGTGGTCGGCGCGGGATCAGCGGGTCTGGTCAGCGCCTACATCGCTGCCACCGTGCGGGCGAAAGTCACCTTGATCGAAAAGCATGCCATGGGCGGCGATTGCCTCAACACCGGCTGCGTGCCCTCCAAGGCGCTGATCCGCATCGCACGCGCCGCGCACGAGATCCGCCAGGCGCCGCGTTTCGGGATCGAGACATCGGCGCCACGGGTGGATTTTGCGGCCGCCATGCGTCAGGTTCGCACTGCGATCGCGGCGATCGCACCACACGATTCCGTCGAGCGCTTCCGAACGCTCGGCATCGACGTGCGCCGAGGCCACGCAAATATCGTGTCGCCGTGGTGCGTGCAAGTCGATGGCGAAGCGATCACCACGCGCGCCATCGTGATCGCTGCCGGCGCCGAGCCCGTCGTTCCCGACTTGCCCGGCCTGCGCGAAGCTGGCTATCTCACTTCCGATACCGTCTGGAATCTGGAAGCCCTGCCGCCGCGCTTGCTGATATTGGGCGGCGGCCCCATCGGTTGCGAGCTCGCACAGGCGTTTGCAAGGTTGGGTTCCAACGTAACCGTGGTCCAGCGCGCCGAACGCCTGCTGATGCGCGAGGACGACGAGGTGTCGGCGTTCGTCGCGGCGCGTTTGCACGAAGACGGTGTGAACGTTCGCACCTCGCACACGGCGGTCGCGGTGGAAACCGGCGGCGACGGCCGGTGTCTGCGCTGTGAACACGCGAGCGAATCCGTGCGTTTTGGGTTCGACAAGATCCTCGTCGCGACCGGCCGCACGCCGCGCACGCAGGGTTACGGGCTCGAGGAACTGAAGATTCCGCTGGCGCCGAAGAAAACCATCGAGACCGACGCCTGGCTGCAAACGCTCTTTCCCAACATCTACGCGTGCGGCGACGTGGCCGGGCCGTGGCAACTGACCCACGCCGGCGCGCATCAGGCATGGTATGCCACGGTCAATGCACTGTTCGGTGGCATCAAGCGTTTCCGCGTGGATGCGCGGGTGATGCCGGCGGTAACCTTCACCGACCCGGAAATCGCGCGGGCCGGCTTGAACGAGCGCGAAGCGCAACAACGCGGTGTCGCTTATGAGACCACCCGTTACGACCTGGCCGAGCTTGATCGTGCGCTGGCCGAACAAGCGGCCGAAGGTTTCGTCAAAGTACTGACGGTGCCCGGCAAGGACCGGATTCTGGGCGCGACCTGTGTCGGACCGCATGCCGGTGAGTGGAGCGCCGAATTCGCGTTGGCGATGCGCCATCGCATCGGGCTCAACGGCATCCTCGGCACTGTGCACGCCTATCCAACATTCGCCGAAGCCAACAAATATCTCGCCGGCAACTGGAAGAAAGCGCACGCACCCGAACGCCTCCTGCGCTGGCTCGAACGCTGGCAGCGCTGGCGGCGGCACGAACGGAACGCGCCGGATACCACGCCCCGCGCAAGTTGCCGCAGCTCGATTCACTTGACCCAAAAACCGGAAGCACCCCGCACATGAATGCCGTTGTTGCCGCTGATCACCTGTCTTTCGCCGAGAGCTTGCGCACGCATGGCCTGCAGTTGCCGCGCACCCGGCTGGAGATCCTGCAGGTCAACGTCGGCAAGCTGTGCGACCTCGCCTGCCATCACTGCCACGTCGAAGCGGGACCCAAGCGCACCGAGGTCATGCAATGGCCAGTGGTCGAGCGCATCCTCGAACTGCTGGCCGGCGCGCCCGGCGTGCACACGCTCGACCTCACCGGCGGTGCGCCGGAGATGAACCCGCACTTTCGCACCCTGGTGCGCGAAGCGCGGCGCCTTGGCAAGACCGTGATCGACCGCTGCAACCTCACCATCCTGTTGCGGCCCGGCCAGGAAGACACCGCCGAATTCATTGCCGCGCAAGGCGTCAAGGTGATCGCATCCCTGCCGTGTTACAGCAAGGCCAACGTCGAGAAACAACGCGGCCTGCATGTCTTCGATCCCTCGATCCACGCGCTCAGGCAACTCAATGCGCTGGGCTATGGCCGCGAGAACTCTGGACTGGAGCTTGATCTGGTGTACAACCCGGGCGGCGCCACCCTGCCGCCGTCACAAGCTGCGCTGGAGGCCGCCTATCGCGATGAATTGGCCGAGCACTTCGGCATCGTGTTCAATCATCTCTTCACCATCACCAACATGCCGATCAAACGCTTCCTGCACCTGCTGCAGCGCGAAGGCCGCTACGACAGTTACATGCAAACCCTGCTGGATGCGTTCAATCCGAAGGCCGCTCTGGGCGTCATGTGCCGCAACCTGTTGTCGGTAGACTGGCGCGGAAAGTTGTACGACTGCGATTTCAATCAGGCGCTGGAGCTGCCACAAGGCGGCCGCCAGCGCACGCTGTGGGACATCGAAAGCCTGGCGGAGGTCGAACACTCAGCGATCGTCTTCGCCGACCATTGTTACGGCTGTACCGCCGGCGCGGGCAGCTCTTGCGGAGGTGCCCTGACATGAACATCGACGATTGCAACGACGCGGCGACGGACGCACCGGAACCGGGCGTCGCGGAGCGCATGGAATCCGCCGTACGCGGCTATTACGGCGAAACCCTGCACTCGAGCGCGGACCTGAAGACCAGCGCGTGCTGCACGGCGACGCCGATGCCGGAGCACCTGCAGGCAATCCTGGCGCAATTGCACCCCGAGGTGAAGGACCGCTTCTACGGCTGCGGCTCGCCGCTGCCACCCGCACTGGACGGGGCGACCGTACTCGACCTCGGCTGCGGCAGTGGCCGCGACGTGTACCTGCTGTCCTCGCTGGCCGGTGCAAGCGGCCGCGTGATCGGCGTGGACATGACCGAGCAGCAACTGGAGGTGGCCGAACGTCATCGCGCGTTCCACGCCAAGTCCTTCGGCCACGCGCGTTCCAACGTCGAGTTTCACCTGGGCGACCTGGCCGACTTGGCGGCGCTGGGTATCACCGACGCCTCGGTCGACGTGGTCGTTTCCAACTGCGTGATGAATCTGGTGCCGGACAAACCGCGAGCATTTGCCGAAATCTTCCGCGTGCTCAAGCCCGGTGGCGAATTGTATTTCTCCGATGTGTTCAGCGATCGCCGTTTGCCACACGAGTTGCTGGCCGATCCGGTGCTGCTGGGTGAGTGCCTGGCTGGCGCACTGTACCTGGAGGATTTCCGGCGCTTGTTGGCCGGGCTTGGCGTGGTCGATGCGCGGATGTGCGCGCGCAGCCCGATCGCACTCACGGATGCCGCGATTGAACGCAAAATGGGCTTTGCGAACTTCGAGTCGGTCACGTGGCGTGCATTCAAGCTGCCACTGGAAGACCGCTGCGAGGACTACGGCCAGGTGGCAACTTATCTCGGCACCCTGGACGAATATCCGCACGCGTTCGACCTGGATGACCACCACCATTTCGAGACTGGCAAGCCGCTGCGCGTGTGCGGCAACACCGCCGACATGCTGAGCGCCAGCCGCTACGCCGCGCACTTCCGCATCGATGGCGACAAGCGCCGTCACTTTGGTTTGTTTGATTGCGCGCCCCCCGCGGTTGGCAAGGTCGCTGCGCCGGGCGCCAAGGCGTCGTGCTGCTGAGATGGACGGACCGGTTCCATTGCCCGGCGTCGTTTCCTTGCCACTGCGTGCACGCGATCTGCGCCTGTCGGTGATCGTGCCGTTCGCGCCGCACGAAACCGAAGGCGACGCGTTGCTGGAACAATTGCGTGGCTTGCCGGCCGATTGCGAGATCATCGCTGTACGGGCCGACGGATCTGGGCCGCTTGCGCCAGCGCAGCAGGGCAATGGCGATCCGCGGTTGCGGGAAATCACGAGTCCAGCGGGCCGCGCGCGGCAGATGAATCAGGGAGCACAAGTGGCGCGCGGACACTGGTTGTGGTTCGTGCATGCCGACTCGCGCTTGCCCCCACGCACGCTGCCCGCACTGCATGCCTTTTTGTCCGGCCAGCATGACGCGCTCGGTTATTTCGACCTGCATTACGCTGACGATGGCCCTGCGTTGACACGGCTGAATGCGCTGGGCGCCAACCTGCGCGCGCGCTGGCTTGGCATGCCATTTGGCGATCAGGGATTGGTCCTGCCCGCGGCATGGTTCGCACGTCTGGGCGGCTACGACGAGCATGCAGAAAACGGCGAGGATCACCTGCTGGTGTGGCACGCGCGGCATGCCGGATTGCCGCTGCGGCGCCTCGGCGCGCCGCTCACCAGTAGCGCGCGCAAATATGCCGAACACGGTTGGTGGCGCACCACCGCGCAGCACGTGCGCTTGACGCTGCGCCAGGCGTGGCCCGAGTGGCGGGCCACTCATCAGCGGCGGGTTCACGCGGCTGACATCCCCGATCGCCAGACCACGCCGGACCAATGACCACGGCACTGGCCATCTTCGTCAAGACCCCCGGCCATTCGCCGATCAAGACCCGGCTGGCGGCGTCGATCGGCGCACCCGCCGCCATCGAGTTCCATCGCGTGGCCGCGGGAGCGGTAGCGGAGGTCGCGCAGTCTGCAGGTACTGGTCTGCAAGCGTATTGGGCGGTCGCGGAACGCGCCGCGCTGGAAGATCCGCTGTGGCAGGACTTGCCACGGCTTTGGCAGGGCGATGGCGGCCTCGGCGCACGGCTGCAGCGTGTGTACGCCACGCTGCTGGCGCGTCATGGACGCGTGTTGCTGGTCGGTGCCGACGCGCCGCAGCTGACACGAGAGCTGTTGCTGCAGGCTTGCGACGCATTGAACCGCCCGGCCACGCCGTGGGTGATCGGCGAAGCGCGCGATGGTGGCTTCTGGTTGTTTGGCGGACGCGTGCCGATTGCAGCGGCGGTCTGGCAAGGCGTGCGTTACTCGCAAGCCGACACCGCCGCGCAACTGCGCGCGGCACTGCATCCTGCGGGCACGATCGCCAACTTGCCGGCGCTGACCGACGTGGACGAGGCCGCCGACCTGGATGCTCTGGAAGACACGCTGGCGGCATTGCCGAGTCCGTCGCCGGCCCAGCGCGGATTGCGGCAATGGCTCGCCACCCGATGCGAAACCTTCGACGTCATTTGAATCCTTTGCGCCGTTGCGGCCATCTATGGATGGACGAGGGTATCCAAGAACTTGCGCATGCAAATCCTGCTGCTGTTGGCAGTGTTGTTCCTGGCGGCGTCCAACGGCGCCAACGACAACTTCAAAGGCGTAGCGACACTGTACGGCAGTCGTGTCGCCGGTTACTGGACCAGCCTGGGCTGGGCCAGCGTGACCACACTGGCCGGATCTTCATGCTCGCTGTTCCTGGCCAGCGCCCTGTTCAAGGAGTTCACCGGCGCCGGCCTGGTACCCGACGCCACCGCCGCGCAAACCGGTTTTGCCCTGGCCGTGGCTGCCGGTGCCGCACTCACCATCGCCGCGGGAAGTTGGCGGGGTTTTCCAATCTCGACCACGCACGCGCTGATCGGCGCCATGTGCGGGGCCGGACTGGTCGCAGTCGGCGGCGGCAATGTGCATTTCGCTGCGTTGGGCAAGACCTTCCTGTTGCCACTGCTGGCCAGCCCGCTGATCGCCATCGTCCCAGCCTGGATCATTGCGCCATGGTTGCGCAAGTTGGCGGCCCGTGGCGCGCGTGATCCCGAATGCATCTGCCGGACCCGCGCGGTGCTCGGGGTGACGCCGGACGGCATGCTGTGGCGAGGCTCTGCGGAGCCCATGCGTGCCACGACTGCGGAATGCGCGATCCATGGCGCCCGGCCAAACCTGTTGCGAAGCGACGCGCGCGGCGCGGTCAACGCACTGCTGTTCCTGTCGGGTGGAGCGGTCAGTTTCGCGCGCGGACTCAACGACACCCCCAAGATTGCCGCCTTGCTGCTACCCATCGCCCTGCTCGATGGCGGCAGTGCGGTACTTGCCGTGGGTGTAGCCATGCTGATCGGCGGCGTGATCGGCGCACGCCGTGTGGCGCGCACCATGAGTGACAAAATCACCACGCTGGATCTTGGCGCAGCGCTGGCCGCCAGCCTGACCACCGGCCTGCTGGTCAGCACCGCCAGCGTCAGCGGCCTGCCGGTGTCGACGACCCATGTTTCGGTGGGCGCCCTGGCGGGTGCCGGCGCCCACGGTGGCAGCGGCGTCGATCGCAAAGTGATGATCCATATTGCACTATCGTGGATCGTTACCCTGCCCATCGGTGCGCTGCTCGGCGCGCTGGTTTATTGGGCTGTCGGTTGAACTGTCATTCCATGCCACCAACCAGGAACACAGGGATGGCAGGCTGCTGAGCTTCGCTGCCGAACGATGCTTGCAGCGTGCGCAACTTGGTCCCTATTGCACAGCCTGGACACGTCGACGCACATTGTTGCGTCATGCGCGAATGCGGCGTGGACATGTCCGGGCAGTCGCCGAAGGTCCTTGTAGACGTCAGCGGATTGCAATTTGACCTTGTCGTGACCGTTTACGATCACACCGCAACCGCCTGCGCGGTCTGGCCCGGCGCGGTGCGCACCGTGCATCATGGGTTCGACGACCCGCCGCGACTGGCTCGCGGCGCAACGGACGACGACGGCGTATCGACGCGTGCGCGACCAGATCCGCGACTTCGTGCAAACGCTTGCTACCGGCGAGGCCAATTGAGCGATACTGTGGGCATCATCGTCAGCGCAATCACGGCATGATCATCAAACCTGCAGATTCCAGTCCCGGGCGGTCGACCGGTTGGGCTCGTGGTGTGGCGGGCCTGGGCCTCGCGCTGGGCATCGTGGCGCTGCTCGGCATGCTGTCGTCCGGACCGCTGTACCGATTCGGCGTGCTCGGCCTGGGGCCGGCATTTCGCTTGATGGGCTGGGGCGCCAAGCTCGGCATCGTCGCGATCGTGATCGCCCTGATTGGCCTGGCACTTGCGCTGTTCGCACGCCGCGGACGCTACGCCGGGATCGCGGCGATCGGGATCGTGTTGGGGGTTCTGGCCTGCGTACCGCCATGGATGTTCCGGCACAAGGCCAGTCAGGTGCCGCCGATCCACGACATCAGCACCGATACCATCCACCCGCCGAAATTCGAAGCCGTGCTGCCGCTGCGCGCACAGGCACCCAACGCCTCCGATTACCCCGGTGCCGCGATTGCTGCGCAACAACACCAAGCCTACCCCGATATCCAGCCGTTGCAGTTCAACGCCGCACCTGGCCGGGTGTTCGATGCCGCGCTCGACACCGCCAGGGCGATGGGGTGGAAGATCCACGCCCAGGTGCCAGCACAAGGCCGCATCGAAGCCACAGCCACCACCTTCTGGTTCGGCTTCAAGGATGACGTGGTGATTCGCATCCGGGCCGATGCCGGCGGCACGCGTTTGGACATTCGCTCCGAATCGCGCGTCGGCAAGAGCGACGTGGGCAAGAACGCCGCGCGCATCCGCGCGTTCCGCGAGCGCCTGCAACAAACCCTCGCCCGGTCCTAGGACATCGCCGGCAGGTCGGAGCCGGCATCTTGTTGTGCCTGCGGCTTGTGTTCGATCAGGCGGATCAGGTCATCGACCACGCAGCGGTCTACGCCCACCGACAGGTCGGCGGCAGCAAAATGTTGCTCCGGATGACGGTCATGGCGCTGCAGCGGCCCGCCCGCGTGAGCGGCCATGAACGGTAAGGTGTCCCGCGCCGCGTCGACGAACCCTCGGTCTGCCCGGCGGATCATCGGGCACCGGTATGGCAGCCACGCTGCTGCTGTTGCGGCGGACACGGCACCGATCCATACGAGCAGTAAACGCAACAATCCCCCGGCTGTGGGCGCAACAGCGCGCCACAGTTCGTGCATTCGTAATAGAACTGGCACGCGTCCACCGGCATGGTTTCATGCCTGGCAAAGCCGCAGCGCGGACAGGTCAGTGTCGATTCCAACTCGATTTCGCGCATCACGGCCTTATTATGCACCGCGCATGCACGCACCACCGTGAGGCTCGAATTTCAACGTGGCCGCGCGCACACGCCGGTGCAGGCTGCTGACGCCGGAAAAGCCGGTGCACCCAACGTACGATGGATGCAATCGCGCGATGTCGATGGAAAAACACGCCACCGCCGCGACCGGTCAATGCCGCTGATGCGCCAGCAACCCAAAGTTCGAGACCACGAACGGCGTCAGGTAATTCAAGGCAAACTTGAGTACAAGCTGCAGGCTCCACGCACCGCGCAGCAGCTCATCACCGTGGTTGAACAGGTTCAGCCAGGTGCCGATCACGAACGCGATCAGCAGCGTGCGTTTCAGGTGCACCGGCATGCACACCGTCCGTACCCACATGTTGATCGTGGCCAAGAACATTGCGAGAGGATA
>DZCM01000093.1 GCA_022730295.1 Rhodanobacter sp.
TCACGTCGATGTTGAAATCGCGCAGGGCGTAGGTTTCCACCACTTCGGTGCGGTAAACCTTGGACAGGTGGGTCATCTTGAGCATGGGTGTCTCCTCAGTGGTGGTGTTTTCGGGGAATGATCGTGTGGTTGAGTTTGTGCCGCGCGGGATACATGGCGGAATAGGACCTGTTTGTCATTCCGGGGCTGTCCGCGGGTCTTTGCGGACAGAACCAGGAATCGGTGTGGTTGCGCTGCCGATCCAACCGATTCCGGGTTCGGCCCTGCTGGCCGCCCCGGAATGACGAACGGAAGGCTGGCGCTCGCCACACGCATCATTGCTTGATTTCCTGTTCGTGGTTTATGGTTCACGAATCCCTGGTCCGTGCTTCAGTTGCTGATCGCGACCTTGGCCGCGCCGTTGAAATTGCTGGTACCTGAAATCACGATCTTTTCGCCCGCTTTCAGGCCTTGCAGGATCTCGACCTTGTCGATCGAGCTCGGGCCCAGTGTGACCGGCGTCTTGTACGCGATGCCGTCGCGCACGACGTAGGCGTAGCGGCCGCCGGATTCGTCCACGAACGAACCACGTGCAACGGTCAGCACGTTGTCGCGCTTGTCGAGCAGGATGCGTACCGACAAGCGTTGGTTCTGGCGCAGTTCCTGCGGCTTGGCACCTTCAAAGCGCACCCGCGCAATGACTTCGCCATTCACGACTTCCGGCGAGATCGCGCTGACCGCGCCCTTCCAGTCGTTGCCGTTGCCGCTGATCACGGCAGGCATGCCGGCCGCAAGGTCACGCGCAAAACTTTCCGGCACGTTCACTTCGACTTCCAGCGCCGACAGGTCGACCACCGTCAGCAACTTGGCGTCTTTCGACACCGTTGCAGTCTGCGCGATGAACAACTGGCCGACCTGACCGTTGACTGGCGAACGCACGTTCAAGTCATCAACCTGGCGCTTCACATCCGCGACCAGCAGTTTCTGGCGCTCGTAGGCCAGCTTCTTGGCCTGGATTTCGAGCGTGAGGCTGGAATCGTCCATGCCAAGGTTGGCCTTGGCGTGTTGCAACTGGATCTGCGCTTTCTCCAATTGATCGCGGTGACGATCGACATCGAGCTGCGAGACCGCGCCCTGCGCGAGGGCTTCCTGATAGCGCTTCAGGTCGCGCGCGGCACTTTGCTCGTCGATCTTGGCGTTCTCGAAAGTCTCCTGCAGCTTCGAGCGCTGCTGGTTGGCGTCGATTTTCGCCTGTTGGTACGCGACTTCCATCGCGTCCTCGTTGTTTTGTTCTTGCGCCAGCTTGTTGGTGAGCTCGGGGCTGGAGATCACCGCCAGCAACTGTCCATCGGCAACCTTGTCGCCGGCGTGCACCTTCAGCACGACCGCGCCACCCGCGCGCGCATACAAGGTTGGGCTGACCGCCGCGACGACGCGCCCATCGGCCGCGATGTCGCGTACGAAAGTGCCCCGCTCCACTGTCGCAATCTGCAGGCGCGAGCCACTGATGGACGAGCCCGCACCCAGCAACCGGATGGCGCCGGGGACCAGCCACACCAACAACGCCAACACCACAACCCCAATGCCGGCGAAAATCGCCAGCTTCTTCTTGTTGACGCGCTTCTCGATGATGCGGTCGGTGGCGGAGGTATCACGAATGCTCATGGATGGTCGTTCGCCATTGCCACGCGATGGTGGCCTTGCCGATACAAGAGCAAGTGCGATGCCAACCGGACGGCAACATTTTTCATCGCCAGTTCAATACGTTGCAAATAAACGACGCGCACGGACGGTGTCCGCGGACACCCCGCGGACAACCGCGAACAGGGGCTTCTCCCTTCTCCCCTCGGGAGAAGGTGGCGCGCCAGCGCCGGATGAGGGTTCGGGTGCAACAGCAACGATCCCGCTACGGACGACGCCGCCAGGCGTGTGCGCACCCTCAACCGCCCTGCGGGCACCCTCTCCCGGAGGGAGAGGGGATCATGCGACCCTTTCGCGTTCTGGTGCATCCTTGTGCTGTGGATACGCCATCGACCTTCCAGCAACATGTCGAACCCGAACTGATCGCGCGCCTGCAACGCGGCGAACTCGCTGCGTTCGAAATCGTGTACCGGCGCTTCGAACGCGCGGCGTGGACGCTCGCGCTGCGCCTCACCGGCCGCCGCGATGTCGCGCAGGAAGTGCTGCAGGATGCAATGCTGAAAGCCTTCGAACGCGCACGGCAATACCGCGGCGACGCGCCGTTCGCGGCCTGGCTGCGCAAGCTGGTGGTGAACGAGGCATTGATGCAACTGCGCCACGATCGCTTGCACATCATCGAAGTGTTCGATGACGCGCAGGCCGATGAGCATGCAACCGCACCATGGACGCTGGCCGACGCCGCCACGCTGGATCGCGCGCTCAACCGCTTGCCGGATACCGCGCGCGCCGTGTTGTGGCTGTATCACGTCGAAGGTTTCACGCACGTGGAAATTGCCGGGCAATTCGGCCGCTCGGTGAGTTTTTCCAAATCGCAACTCGCACGCGCCACCCGGCGCCTGCGCGAACTGCTGCTGCCGCAAGCGGAGGACACGCCATGCACGATCGGCTCGACCACCACCGCATGAATGACGACACTTCGCTCGCGGCAGCACTGCGCGCGTTGCCTGAAGCCACGCCAACGGGCGACGGATTCATGCGCATCGCCGCGCGCATCCAGCACCGCCGGCACACGCGACGCATCTTGTGGGCTACTCTGCCCGCCGCGTTGGCCGCCGGCATCACCGTGACTCTGATCTGGCCGCACCCCGGCGCGCACATCGCCACACCCGCGCCTGCGGCTGTCACGCAACAGACCACATCTGCGCATGCCAAGGCCGCGACCAGCCTCGCGTCGCTGCAAACAAGCTCCAACGAGTGGCAGGCGTGGGTGACGAAACTCGACCGCGACGGCGCGCCGCTGGATACCCGCGGCCTCGCCAGCGCCACCCATCTGCAGGACCGCATCGCGCTGGTGGATCTGCAATTGAGCGCCACGCGCGACCCCGTTACGTCCGCCGATCTCTGGCAACAACGCATCACGTTGCTGCAGCGGCTCGGCCTGCTGCACCTGCAGTCCTACGCCGTCGCGCGGCAAACGCGCGGCGGATCTGAAACCACGATCATGTGACTCATCGAGGCACCCCATGAAACGATTACTTGCGCTCACCCTGTTGCTGCCGCTGGCCGGCATCGCCGCCACGCCAACCACGGCGCCGGACACATCCACCGCCGCGATCCAGCAACAAATGACCATCCTGCAAACGCGGATGAACGCGCTGGCCCGGCAGATGGCTTCGCTCTCGGCCAAGGCCGGCAACGATGCCAACGCCACCGCGCTGCGCTACCTCGCCGACAGCAAGCGCGCGCTGCTCGGCATCGCCACGCGTGATGAAGACGGCCGCACGACGGTGCTCGCCGTCAGCCCCGGCAGCCCGGCCGAACGCGCCGGCGTGGATGTCGGCGACGTCATCACCGGGTTCAGGACACAGTCGATGACGTTCCATGGCGCAGGCGACACACCCGACCTTGCTGACCTGCGGGCCGGCGAGCCCGTCGCGTTGACGGTGCAGCGCAAGGGCCGGACCTTGCACCTCAAGGCCACCCCCGAACGGTTTTCGGGTGACGATTGGCGTGCCACGATGCGCGCCGCGCACGAGGCCGCCGCACGCGCAATGTCCGCCGAGTCCAAGGCGCAAATCCAGGAAAGCATCAGCGAGGCCATGCGTGCAAGCGCCGAAGCCCGCGCCAACGTGGCCCGGCGTCTGCGCGACGTCTACGTGCGCCAAGGCGACGGCGCGTGGAATATCGCCTGGTGGGGGCTGAACCTCGCGTCGCTGAATCCGGATCTTGGTCATTACTTCGGCACGAGCACAGGCGCACTGGTGCTGTCGCGCGACGCCAAACTTTACCCCGGACTCCAGCCCGGCGACGTGATCACCGAGATCGGCGACCGCGCGATCGCACAGCCACAGGACGCAATGCGCGCGTTTCGCGACGCGGCGACTGACAAGCCGGTGACGTTGAGCGTGCACCGGCACGGCAAGGTCATCACGGTGGCGCTGAAGACCCCGCCGCACTGGATGGTGTTGCCACCGCCGCCACCGCCGCCACCGCCACCACCACCGGTGCCTGTGGCACCACCCGCGCCACCGGTACCGAATGCGCCACCACCGCCACCGCCAGCGGCATCATCGCTGCGGTAACGAAGGGCCATCCCCCTCAATCCCCCTTCCTTCGGAAGGGGGAGGACAAGCCGGACGCATGCTGTACTCACCCCCTTCCTGCGGAAGGGGGAAGACAAGCGCGAGGCGGCGGGAGACGTTCACCCTCTTCCGAAGGAAGGGGGTCGCGCCGCAGGCGCGGGGGGATGCGGCGCTTGAGCCTGCAGCACCGCCCGTTCGATATCGCGCAACACATCGTCAAGATGCTGCGTAACGTCCAAGTTGGAGTAACGCAACACGGCGATGCCCTGCACACGCAGCCATTCGCTGCGATATCGGTCGTAGCGCAGCGCATCCGTTTCGTAATGCTGCCCGCCGTCCAACTCAACGGCCAGCCGAATCGACGGTGCGTAGAAGTCGAGTATGAAATTGCCGACTCTACGCTGTCGCAGAAAGCGCACGCCGCACACTTGGCGCATCCGCAGGCGCCCCCAAACCACGCGCTCGGCGCGAGTTTGGTTCCGACGCAATTCACCGGCACGTCGTCGCAACGTAGCGTGATCCGTCACGTCGAACTCCTTCCGCTCGCTGGCAGGGTAACTCAAACGTCAGCCATCTGATCAAGACGAACAGCCATCCCCCCGATCCCCCTTCCTGCGGAAGGGGGAAGACAAGCCGAAACCGCCGCGTTGATTACCCTCTTCCGCAGGAAGGGGGTCGCGCCGCAGGCGCGGGGGGATGCAACACGGAGGCCATCCCCCTCGATCCCCCTTCCTGCGGAAGGGGGAAGACAAGCCGAAACCGCCGCGTTGATTACCCTCTTCCGCAGGAAGGGGGTCGCGCCGCAGGCGCGGGGGGATGCCGTTTCGCCGCAGGCGCGGGGGGATGCCGTTTCGCCGCAGGCGCGGGGGGATATCATTACGTCAGCGCAGCATCAATGCGCTGCATCACCGCATCATCGAGTTTGCCAACCACATCCAGCGCACCGAAATTTTCTTCCATCTGCGCGACAGTAGTGGCACCCAACATCACCGTCGACACGTGCGGGTTCTTCAGGCACCACGCGACCGCAAACTGCGCCGGCGCCACGCCCAGCTCGCGCGCAATCAGCACCAGCTTGGCGACACGCGCCATGTCGGCGCGCCCCTCGACGGATTCGAAGCGCTCACGCAACCATTCGTAACCCGGTTGCGTCAGGCGAGAACCTGCAGGCGTACCCTGCAAATACTTGCCGGTCAGCATGCCCGACGCCAGCGGCGACCAGATCGTGGTGCCCATGCCGAATTCGCGATACAACGGCGCGTACTCCACCTCCACGCGCTCACGGTGCAGCAGGTTGTACTGCGGTTGTTCCATCGTCGGCGCGTGCAGGTTGTACTTTGCGGCAGCGGCGTGCGCCTCTCGGATTGCATCGGCCGGCCACTCGCTGGTGCCCCAGTACAGCACCTTGCCCTGGCGGATCAGGGTATCCATGGCCCACACCGTTTCCGTGACCGGCGTTTCGGGATCGGGCCGATGGCAGAAATAGCAATCGAGATAGTCCACGCGCAACCGCCGCAATGCCTGATGGCAGGCTTCAGTCACATGCTTGCGTGACAGCCCGCGCTGCGTGGGCTTGGGATCAGCCAGCGCGCCGAAATACACCTTGCTCGACACGCAATACGCGTCGCGCGGCAGGCGCAGGTCGGCCAGTGCGTCGCCCATGATGGTTTCCGCGAGCCCGGCTGCATAGACCTCGGCGTTGTCGAAGTAATTGACGCCGCGGTCGAACGCACAGGCCAGCAGTTCACGCGCGAGTTTGCGATCGACTTGGCGCCCGAATGTCACCCAGGCGCCGAACGACAGCGCGGAAAGTTGCAGACCGGATGCACCAAGGCGGCGATATTGCATGGCGGTTTCCTGCATACGCGCCGGACGTCGTCCGGCCTATGCCTGCGAGCTCTGCAACAAGGCATCCATGGCCTTGGCGAACGCGCGAAAATCGTCGAGGCCGCGATGTGTGATCTCGAATACGATGCTCCAGTCGACCACCTGGTAATCGTGCACCGCGATGTTGCGAAAGCCGACTGCGCGCTTCATCTGCCGGGCGAGTGCAGCATCAATCACACCCATTCTGGCCAGCGTATCGAACGCCTGTCCCATCGTTTGTGGCGCCGGCTCATCCGAATCCGCAATCACGATACCCGCGGCATCCACGCACAGCTGCACGGCGCGGGTCAGGTTGAGTGACAGGATGTCCTGCCGGTCGGCATCGCCTTGCAACGTCTCGACGGTATCGGCACGGCGTAGCTCCACCCTGCGCACGCAACGCCGCAAGGATTCGAGTTTCTCAACCAGAATCAACCGGTCCATGCGCGCCGCCTTTGTTCGAGCAAGCGTTTGCGCACTGGCAGAAAGTCCGCAGCATCCAGCCAGGCGCGCGACAACAGGGATGCATGCGTCCTGCTGCCTTCCCCGACCAGCGGCGTGCCGCGCAGCACGGACATCAGCAACAAGGGGCCAGCCTCGCGCAGGTCGATCAGGTCGACCGGGCGGCCGGTTACTTCGGCAACCATGCCCACCAGCTTACGGCGTTGCGCGTGCCCGAGTGGCGCATCCGCGAACACGCCCACATCCACGTCACCGTCCGAACGCGCCGTTCCCTTCGCGACCGAGCCGAATATCGATGCAAAAGCGATCCCCGGCTGCGCCGCCAGCCGCGCAGCCAGCTCGTCCAAAATCCGGTTGGGTTGCCGAACTTGTGCCATGGATGGATTATGGCACGCATGAGCCTTCGCACACGCCGCTCACGCGCAAGTGCTCGTCGTTGCGTTGCGCACGATCGAACGATGCCCCGTTTCTGCAGGAAGGGGGTCGGCGCGAAGCGCCGGGGCGATGCCATCACCTACACCAAAAGCCATCCCCCTCAATCCCCCTTCGTCCCGAAGGGGGAAGACAAGCGCAGGGAACGCTCACCCCCTTCCGCAGGAAGGGGGTCGGCGCGAAGCGCCGGGGGGATGCCATCACCTACACCAAAAGCCATCCCCCTTCGTACCGAAGATGGAAGACAAACCTACTTCCAGCAGGTGTTCAGCCCGGCCGCGTCGGTGCTGGTCGACTGGTAGTAGCGCTGGCCAGACTGGTTGAGCGCCAGCGCGCCGCACGCAGTATCACGCGATGCCTGCACGCCTTGTGGCGTGGCGAGGATCGTATACGTGGATTGTGTGGGCTGGCCCGCGGCAAATGGGTATGTGTAGTAATCGCCCGTCTGCGCCACAGACGCGCAATCAAGTACTGGCAACGCAATCGCCGTGCCGCCGGTGTCTTTGTCGTAACGCAGGTTGGTGGTGTAGTACCGCTCCATGTAATTGGCGTACTGCGCCAGGCACCCCGACGCCGCGTTGCGCCGGGTCTTGGTGATGTAGCTGGTGTAGGCCGGCACAGCGATGGCCGCGAGGATCGCGATGATCAGCACCACGATCACCAGCTCGATCAGCGTGAACCCGCGGCTGCGGAATGCCATCTTCGCCGTCCGCAGCGCGGATCCACGCCTGCCGAATGTCGCCATGACCGTTCCCCCTGTCATCACGGTGTTCACGGATTCACCAGTTCGCGCCACG
>DZCM01000023.1 GCA_022730295.1 Rhodanobacter sp.
AGCCTGTCGATAGAAGACCCGGTACGCATCGAACAGCGACGCGACGGCATCCAGGTCGGCGAGCGTGGCGCGCGCGCTCGTGGCGGCGACGACTGCGTGTTCGGGCTTTGGCATGCAGGGCACATGTGTCGTGGAAGGCGTGGAGCATCATGCCCGCGCGCCGCGCCGCTGCACAAGTCGGCGCGGCACCGATTCAGTACTGGCCTTTCGCCCATTTTTCGTACTGGCCGCGGCTGATGGATTTTCCGCCGCCGCTGGCGTACAGGAAGTCGTTGTCCAGCGGCGGATACGCCCGCGCCTCGCTCTCGCCGATGCGGCCGTTGTGTTTGCTGTCCAGCGTCTTGAATGCCGGCGGCGGGCCGTAGTTCCGCACGTGATCCGGCATCCCCGCGTTGACGGTCAGCGTGCCGTCCGCAAGCGGGTAGGTCGCGCTCGACTCGGTGCCTGGGTAGAACCTGCCGCTGTCCTGCCGAGTCGTTTGTGATTGGCCCTGCTGCATCGCCGGAGGCGCTGACGGCACCTGCGTCTGCGCGCTGGCGACCGCGAGCGTTCCGCAGAGCGCCAATGCGATCGTGCCTGCGAGCGGCAGGAAAATCGAACGTTGCATGCTCATGACGACTCCTTTGCGCAATCTGCGCGTCGTGAAGGTTGAACGACAGACCGCGCGTGGCGCCGCCCGTTCGTCAAGGCCGCGTCACGACCGCGCTGTCGATCAGCCGGCGTTCAATAATCCGGAATCCGGATTCCGGCGTGACCCGGCGCGATCGGGGATGTCATCCAGCCGACATGGCGGCCCTCGCGTCGGCGGCAGCGCCAGCATGGCGCCATAGCCGTATCGGAGTTCACGCCGCCTTGCTGCGCACGCCAAGGGCGTCCAGCAATTCGCCCGCTACCCGCAGGCGCTCGGCGGGTTCTGGCAACTCCATCACGATGCGCAGCTTGTCCTGGCCGTCGAGTTTGTAGGTGCGTGGTTGCGTCTGGAGCATGCGGATGATCGTGGCTGGATCGACTTCGGGTGTGGCGCGGAAGTGGATGCGGCCGCCCACGGCGCCAAGGTCGAGCTTCTTGATGCCGAGCGCGTCGGCCCGCAACTTCAGCGCGGCGATGGCGAACAGGTTCCTGGTTGGCTGTGGCAGCAGGCCGAAGCGGTCGATCATCTCCACTTGCAGGTCGCGCAGGGCCTCGTCGTCGCGGGCCGAGGCGATGCGCTTGTACAAGGTCAGGCGCGCATGCACGTCGGCGAGGTAGTCGTCGGGGATCAAGGCCGGCAGATGCAATTCGACCTGGGTGTCGTTGCCGCCGCCAAGATCGAAGTCCGGAACCTTGCCCGAGCGCAGCGCGCGCACGGCGCGCTCCAGCATGTCGCTGTACATCGCGAAACCAATCGCCTCGATCTGACCGGACTGCGCTTCGCCCAGCAGCTCGCCGGCGCCGCGGATTTCCATGTCGTGGGTCGCGAGCGTGAAGCCGGCACCGAGTTCTTCCAGCGATTCCAGCGCGGCCAGCCGCTTTTCGGCATCCGCCGTCATGGCCTTCCGGTCCGGCACGATCAGGTAGGCGTAGGCGCGGTGGTGCGAACGGCCCACGCGGCCACGCAACTGGTGCAGCTGGGCGAGGCCGAAGCGGTCGGCGCGGTCGATCACGATGGTGTTCGCGGTTGGCACGTCGATGCCCGATTCAATGATCGTGGTGCACACCAGCACGTTGAAGCGCTGGCGGTGGAAATCGAGCATCGCCTGTTCCAGCTCATGCGCGCCCATCTGGCCGTGCGCGATGCGGATGCGCGCATCGGGGACCAGTTCGGCCAGTTCGCGCGCGGTGCGCTCGATGCTGTCGATGCTGTTGTGCAGGAAGTACACCTGGCCGCCACGCGCCAGCTCGCGCTGGAAGGCTTCGCGGATCAGCGCCGGATCGTATTGCGCGACCAGGGTCTTCACCGCCATGCGTGCCGCCGGCGGCGTGGCGATGATCGACAAGTCGCGCATGCCGCTCATCGCCATGTTGAGCGTGCGCGGGATCGGCGTTGCCGTCAGCGTCAACAGGTCGACTTCGGCACGCAGCTTTTTCAGCTGCTCCTTGTGGCGTACGCCGAAGCGTTGTTCCTCATCGACGATCACGAGGCCGAGGTCGCGGAACTTGATGTCTGGCTGCAACAGCTTGTGGGTGCCGACCACGATGTCGAGCTTGCCGTCGGCGAGCTTCTGCAACGCGTCATCGACATCTGTCCTGGCCCGAAAGCGCGAGAGCAACTCCACCCGGACCGGGAAGTCGGCGAGGCGATCCTTGAAGTTGTCGAAGTGCTGCTGCGCAAGCAGGGTGGTCGGCACCAGTACCGCGGTCTGCTGGCCGGCACTGGCCACGGCCACGGCGGCGCGCAAGGCGACTTCGGTCTTGCCGAAGCCGACGTCGCCGCAGACCACGCGATCCATCGGTTGGGGCGCGGCCAGGTCAGCCAGCACCGCGTCGATCGCGGTCAGCTGGTCCGGCGTTTCTTCGAACGGAAAACCTTCGGCAAAGCGTGCGAGCATGCCGCGGTCGTAGTTGATGGCGTTGCCCTTGCGCGCGGCGCGCTGCGCGTGGATCGCCAGCAGCTCGGCGGCGACGTCGCGCACTTTTTCCGCAGCCTTGCGCTTGGCCCGTTCCCAGCTTTCACCACCGAGCGAATGCAGCGGCGCGGCTGCGTCCTCGGCGCCGCTGTAGCGGCTGACCAGGCTCAGCTGCGCCACCGGCACGTACAGCTTGTCGCCCCGCGCGTACTCGATCGCGAGGAATTCGCCGGGCATGCCGCCGATGTCCAGAGCAACCAGGCCAAGGTAGCGCCCGACGCCGTGGTCGACGTGCACGATTGGCGCGCCGATCTCGAGTTCGGTGAGGTCACGCAGGATCGCTTCGGGGTCGCGCTGGGCGACGCTGCGGCGCCGGCGTTCGCTGCGCGCGCGTTCGCCGATGAGTTCGCGCTCGGTGAACACGGTGACCGGTGGTTCGACGAGGCTGAAGCCGCGTTCGATGGGTCCCAGCGTGATCGACAAACCCGCGTGCCCGTTGCCGGCAAAATCATGCCAGCCCTCGCTGAGCGCCGGGCGCAATTCGGCCGCTGCGAGTTGCTCGATGAGTGTTTCGCGGCGTCCCGCAGAATCGGTCGCTATCAACACCTGCCTGTTTGCGTTGGCGGCCAGCCAGCCGCGCAGGCGCGCCGGAAAGCCGCCGCCAGCGGTGCCGCCGACGGAGAGATCCGGTGCTGGTTGAGTGCCGGTGGCCGCGGCGCGGACGTCGTCCGTGCCGGCGAGGTCGACGCGCAAGACCTGGTTCAGCCGTTCGCGCAGCGATTGCGGCGGCAGGTACAACTCCATCGGCGGCAGGATCGGCCGCTCAATGTCGTGTGCGCGCTGGTCGTAACGCTCGCCGGTCTGCGTCCAGAAGCGTTCGGCGGCTGCGAGCGCGCCGCGCGCGAGCACGAACAAGGTGTCGGCGCCGGTGTAGTCGAACAGGGTTTCGGTGGCGTCGAAAAACAGCGGCAGGTAATACTCGATGCCGCCCGGCGTCACGCCCTGCTTCATGTCCTGATACAGCGGGCAACGGCGCACGTCGATCGGGAAGCGCTCGCGCAGGCGGTCGCGGAAACGGCGCATGGCCTCGTCGGTGAGCGGGAACTCGCGTGCCGGCAGCAACTGCACCGCATCGACCTGATGCAGCGAGCGTTGCGTTTCCGGATCGAACGCGCGGATTGATTCGATCGCATCATCGAAAAGTTCGATGCGATATGGTTCGTTCGCGCCCATCGGGAAGATGTCGAGCAGGGCGCCGCGCACGGCGAATTCGCCATGCTCGCCGACTTGTGGCACGTGGCGATAACCGCAGGCTTCGAGGCGGCGTTGTTCGTCGGCGATGTCGAGGCGCTCGCCGCGCGCGACGGCTAGCCCGCTGCCGGCAACATGTGTACGCGGCGCGAGGCGTTGCATCAAGGTCGCGACCGGCACTACCAGCACGCCGCGGCGCGTCGAAGGAAGGCGGTACAGCGTGTCGATGCGTTGCGAGATCAGTTGCGGATGCGGCGCGAACAGGTCGTAGGGCAGGGTTTCCCAATCCGGCAGATGCAACACCGGCAACTCACCTGCGAACACACCAAGTTCGTCTTCCAGCGTGCGCGCCGCGCGGCTGTCGGCAGTGACGGCGACGATCAGTCCGGTTCGTCTGCGCGCGGCTTCGCACAACAGCAGCGCCAATGACGCGCCCGCTGGCTCGTGCCAGTCGCGTTGCTGGCCGGGGCTGCGCGGCAGGGGTGGGATCGGGGTGTTGAATGCGGGCATGGGCCTGGTTCGAGCAAAGTCGGACGCTG
Organism: Rhodanobacter sp.; assembly: GCA_022730295.1. Taxonomy (GTDB): domain Bacteria; phylum Pseudomonadota; class Gammaproteobacteria; order Xanthomonadales; family Rhodanobacteraceae; genus 66-474. The sequence continues at coordinate 4,337 of DZCM01000023.1, forward strand.
CCGGAGCGCTTGCGCGCGCCAGCAGAACTGCAGGGGTGATTTTAGCAGCGCGTCCGCGCGGCCAGCTCGCGCGCGTCTTGCGCGCGACGACATCCCCCCGCGCTGCGCGCAACCCCCTTCCTGCGGAAGAGGGTGTTGGTCTTCCCCCTTCGCTTGCAAAGGGGGACTGATGGGGATGGCTTCTGGTGCGTGCGCCATGCGCGGCGCTACATCAATACGGAGGTGGTACGACTAATGTATCCAGGTGCCTACGCCGATCCCGAAGCTGATGTTGGGATGGCCCTGGCTCATTTCGCCGGGCGTCCAGCGGTGCAGGCTGCCACTGGCCACGTTCACCAATGGATAGGTGTAGGTCGCCTGTCCGACATTCCCGACCGTCGTGCCGTCGAGTTTGCCCGCCACCGTGACCGGTGAGCCCGGCGGATAGTTCATGGGATCAAGGAATCCCGGTATCACCGCGGTGAAGCGGCCTTCGGCATTTTTCTTCAGGCGCGGTCGCTGGGACCTGTCGAGCGGGTAGGCGAGGATGCGAATTTCGGTGCGGGCCTGCTGGTTGCTGACGCCGATGACCGTGCCGCCCCAGATGACTTGTGAGCCGGCGAAATTGCCCGGCGCAGTAGCGACTTGCGTTGGAGTTGCCACAACCGCAGATGCGCCGGTCTTGTAGATGGGTGCGGGCGCGCAGGCGGCCAGCACGGCAGCCGCGGCGAATACCGGCAACAGTCGAAACGTGGATGGATGTGCTGCGTGCATGGTGTGGCCTCGTGCGACGGGACGCTTGCAGGATACCCACAATCATGTGTCGCAGCATGTTGCGCGCTGCAGATCATTCACGTCGCAGCCAGCGAAGCTGCTGGGCGGCGTGTGGGGATTGCGCGAGCACCTCGCGCAACGCCGGCAGCATGCCTGCCAGCGTCGCATCGAGTTGCCACGGCGGATTGGCGATCAATATGCCGCAACCATTCAGGCGCAGCCGGGAATCATCGGGCAACACCAGCAGTTCGGCGACCAGCACGTTGGCGAACAGTCCCGCTGCCATGCGCCGGTGGAATGGCACGATCGAGCGGTGGGATTTGATCGGATACCACACCGCGTAGACGCCTCCTGGCCAGCGCGCGTGTGCTTTCGCGAGTGCGGCTTCGATGGCGGTGAATTCGCCGTCCTGTGCCTCGAACGGGGGATCGATCAATACCAGGCCGCGCTTTTGTGGCGGTGGCAGCAACGCACCCAAGGCTGCGTAGCCGTCGCGCTGGTGGATGTGCACGCGTGCGTCGTTTCGGAACAAGGCATGCAATGCGCCGGCTTCATCGCCCTGCACGTCACACAGCAGCAATTGGTCGTTCGGCCGCAACGCTTGCGCGGCCAGCCACGGTGACCCGGGATACGCGCACAAGTCAACGCCTTCGTTGGCCGCGCGGATCGCAGCCACGTAACGCTGCAGCGGCGGCGCAATCCGCCCGGCGCCGAACAAGCGCCCGACGCCGTCGCGCCACTCGTCCGTCTTCAGCGCCGCGGCATCATCGAGCCGATAGGTGCCGCGTCCGGCGTGCGTATCGACGTAGCAAAGCGGTTTGTCCTTCGCGGTCAGCGCGTCAAGCAGCTCCAACAGGATCGCGTGCTTGAACACGTCGGCGAAGTTGCCGGCGTGGAAGGCGTGGCGGTAATTCATGGGCGACCCCGGAGTGGAAACCGAAGTATAGATTCCCACTGCCCGCCGGAGCTGCCGGTTTCGCTGCGGAGGGTTACTTCAGGTTGACCGTGATCACGGTGGGCTCAGGGTCATGCCAGATGGACGGCTGGGCACGGTAAAGCTGCGGCAACAGTTGCTGGAGGACGACGACCTTGGGTGCATCGTTGATGGCGATGTAAGGCGCATCGGGGTGCAACCGCGCGTAGTCCTGATGGTAATCCTCGGCGCGATAAAACGCCTTGAATGGCTCCACCTGCGTCACGATTGGTGCCGCGAAGGTGTGCGCAGCAGTCAATTGCGCGATATAGGCTTGCGCGATCTTCTGTTGTCCCGGATTGGTGTAGAAAATCACGCCGCGATATTGCGTGCCGACATCCGGCCCCTGGCGGTTCAATTCGGTCGGGTTGGTCGCGGCCGTGAAATACACGCGCAGCAATTGACCGAAGCTGACTTTCGAGGGATCGTACGCGATCTGCACGCTTTCCGCGTGTCCAGTGTCGCCGTCGCTGACGCGCGCGTAGTGCGCGGTCGCGGCTGCACCGCCGGAATAGCCGGAGGTCACGTTGATGACGCCCGGTACGTGCTGGAACACCCATTGCAGGCCCCAGAAGCAGCCGCCGGCCAGCACGGCCGTCTCCATTCGCGGTTGCGCCGCCAGCGCAGCGTCCTGCCGGGGCGCTGGCGCGGCGCGAAGCTCGCGGGACGCGCTGCCTGCCGCGGGGGTGCAGGTCGCAACGAATGCCAACAGCGCGATAGCCAACAGCGTACTGGCAGCCAGTGGAATCAGTCGTCTGAACATGGGTGCGGCTCCTCGAAACGTGATGACCTTGCCAGACCATTCGTTGCGCGCGCATCCGAGGTTACGGCAGACGCCGGCAAGCGTCGAGCCAGCTGTTCAGCTTCGCGCGACCGCAGCCAGCTTCCCGCGCACCAGCAGCGGGCCGATCACCACAAGGTAAATCGCGTAGGCGAGAAACCACAACGCGGCGGCCCACACCCAGCCGTGGGGCTGGTTGAAACCCAGCCGCGCGATGGCCGCGGCCGTCGGCAACAGGAACATCAGCGACAACGCAAAGCTCGACTCGATTGCTACTCCACTGTGGCCCTGCGCCACGCGCGTCATCATCGCCAGCGACAAGGTGCCCAGCGCGCCGATCGTGATGCCGTGCAGGGTGTCGATCTCGGGCATCGCGTACACGCCGACGAGGGCAAGCCCGCGCACCGCGAGGCCGATCACCAGCCACAGGTAGCCAAGGTGCAGCACCCACAACATCGGTTCGTGCACGGTGCGCCAGCCGCGCCAGCCGATCAGGCGCACCAGGGCCAGCGTGGCGACCACCAGCATCAGGATGCCGCGCGGCAAAGCCGGTGCGTCGGCAAGCCCACACAGCAGCACCAGCGCGCCACCGCCGTTCACGGCCCGGATCAGATACTTGTTCACCCACATCGTGTGGCCGCTCAACTTGCGGCCGGTGAAGAACGGAATCACGCGGCCGCCAATCGTGAGCATCAGCACCGTCAGCAGATCCACCGCGCCGATCAGCGCGCGCGTCGAAACCGTGGCATTGCCGGCCAGTGCGCCAGCGTAAAACGCAATGTCGAGCCCGGTGAAGATCAGCAGGATGCCGATCAGGAATGCATTGCGCTTGTTGCGCGATAACCACAACACGCGGCCGACGAGAAAAACCAGCCCGCACAGGTAGCCGACGTCGAACAGTGCGCCGATCCAGAACGGCAATGGTGTCAGCAGCAGGATGTGCGCGATAGCCCAGATTGCCGTCAGCAGCCACAGTCCGGGCCGCGCAGTGGTGGCGATGCCGGTCCAGTTGGCCGAGGCTGTCAGGAGGAATCCGCCGACCAGCGCGCTGCCGAACCCGAACAGCATGATGTGCGCGTGCCATTCAAGCGGCGGCAACGAGGTCGGCGGCAGCCAACCCATATGCCAGAACACGCCCCACGCCAGCATGCCGAGGCTGGCTGCCAGCGCCGCGCAGAAAAACAGCGGCCGGAACGGGTGCAAAGGTGGACGGGTGATTGATGGGGTCGAGGCACTGGCCGGCATTGCGATTCCCACTTGTTGCAAACAGCACATGCTGGCGCCATCGGGGCCATGTTTCCCTGATGCGAGTCAAGCGCGACCTGCGGTGTTGGTGTCGTTCTCGCGTCGGCGTGACCGGCCTTGTATCTGGGCGCCGGGCTGATGGCCGCCGTCGAGCACTGCGCGAGCGCTCGGTTGCGATGAAAGCGGATGTACTGCCAGCGCACAACCTTGATGAAGCCGTTGAGCGGCTGGCGATCACCGGTCTGGCGGTGGTCGCCGGAGCTCGACCAGGTTGCCTCCGTGGTCGATGCCCCACCCGAATTTTCGGATTACCAACGCGACGTGCGGTCGCCGCCACCATGATGGCTGCCACGGCTACCGCCGCCACGTGGTGCACGCTCCATGGCCACGTTGACCTTCAGGGGACGCCCGCCAAGGTCGCGGCCGTTCTGCTCCAGCGCCTTTTCGGCCGCTTGCTGCGATGCAAACGTCACGAATGCAAAACCCTTCGGGCGGCCGGTTTCACGATCCATGATCATGGCAAGTTCACTGATCTCGCCGTAGGCCGAGAACAGTGAACGCAACTGCGCTTCATCCACCGAATACGGAAAGTTGCCTACATAGAGTTTGTTCTGTTGCATGGGATGACTCCCTCTCAGGTGTTTTCGGGTGATTTGCCGGCATCGACTGGTGCCGGTGCGTGTGGCAGCGACTCAACAGTGCCATCGGCCAACGCCGGGCTCTTGGCGAGCTTGCGCTGGGATTTTTCTTCCTTCTTTTTCTTTTTCGCCAGTTCGCGCTGGCGCTTTTCGAACGAATAGTTGGGCTTGGCCACGCTTGCCTCGCAGGAATCTGATTCAGGCCAGCATGATACATCGCGCGCAAGCCGACTCCCGGGGCAGGCGCACGGCCACCAGACGGTTGCGAATACAGGTGCGAACCCAGGTGGCGACCGGGCTTGCGCTGGACCGGGATGCAAGCAGGGTGTTGAACAACACCCCGCTGGCGCGGGTCATCGATATCCCGCCGCGGATCAAGCGCCAAGAACGTTCGATCCGCGAAGCCGTACATGCGCCGGACTCGGCGCGTTGATAAAGTGCAGAACGGCACTTTTTCAATAATCTGCTAGTCCTAGCCCCACTCCCATGTGCATCCGCAATCGCGGCAGATGAACTTCCTGCGACGGGTGGGGAAGGGCGCGACGAGGACGCTGACCAGGGCCGCAATGGCGCGTTCATGCCACGGCATGGTGCGCTTGAAATCCGTTGAGCCGCAGTGCGGACAGTGTTCTTTCGGCGTACCGGTCGCTTCCAGCAACTCGTCTTCGAGGATGCCGCTCTGGTAGTCGGACAGGATCTTTCGTGCTTGCTCCAGGAAAGCCGCGGGGACCTGGACCGCAGTGCCGCCCAGCGCAATCGACATCGGCCAATTTACGATGGCGTGATTGGCGAACGCGACGCTGGCCGGAATGCCGTCTGCCTCCAGCCGCGCCCGGATGACATGGGCTTCCCAGGGGTCCAGAAAGCGGGCGAGCGTGGCGAGCATTGATTGCGAGGGTGACCTCAGGGTTTTCCCGTGGGTGCAGATCGCTTTGGAAACGCATCGTCAGGCATGGCGAGGAAGGCGAAGCACGGCGTGCCGCGATCGCGCCAGCCGGCACAGGCACCGTCGAGGATGTCGCACAGCACGTCGAAGTCGTGTTCGGATACGTCGCGCAGGTCGCCGGCGTGATCGAACAGCCAAACGTAGCCTCCTGCTTGCGGCAACCAGCCTAGATCACCGAGGCAGTCGGCGAGGGCGTCCCAGTTCGCGCCGAAGGTTTTGGGGAAGGCGAGCGCGCCAGCGATGCGCTGCAGCAGATCGGTTTTTTCCTGGCACCCGGCCAGACTGATGCGGCGCACGCTGTGGCCTTCGGCGTGCGCCGCGGCGTCGAGCACATCGAGGTCGACTGCACTGACGAGCCAGGCGCCATTGCGCGCTGGATTTGCGAGGTCGATGGTCGCGGTCATCGCGGCACCGTGAATTTGCGGAAGCTGCGGTAATGGTCGCCGGTGTAGTAGTACACGCTCGCTGGATCGCCGCCGGTGATGATGCGGCGCGCACCGCGGTTGCGCGCGCCGGGCGTTTCCACCGTGTACTCGTGGTAGTAGCCGCGCGTTTCGCGCGGCAACAGGTGTTCGTAGTTTCCGAACACCACGCCGTCCTGCCGGTTTGGATACGGCCCGCCGCGCGCAATCAGCGCCAGCGTGGCGCGTGCTTCGGGTGGCAGGAACGCAGGCAGCGCTGCTGCGGCGGGCGACGCCGGGGTCGTCGTGATCGGCGTGGGCGTGTGTGCGCCGGGGGCGGGCGCGCCGCCGCGATGCGTGTACAGATATCCGGCGATCAGCACCAGGATGAGCAGTGGAAACAGGCTGCGCCAAGTACGTCGCATCATCGCGCTCCGGTTTGCGTGATCAGCCGCGCGATGTCGTCCAGCGCGACCTCGGGCGAAGGCGCGCCGGGGTATGCGCTCGCGACTTCCCAACGCGGATAGCGGTTCAGCATGATCGAAAACACCAACTGTTCGCCGCCCGCGCCGGTGACGAAACCGGTCAAGGTGTAATCGTGGCTCAGGGTACCGGTCTTGGCCTGCAGGTTGGCGGTGGCGGAGCCATCACGAAAGCGGTGCGCCAGCGTGCCGTCGATTCCTGCCACCGGCAGCGCGTTGCGCAGGTCCGGTCCCCAGCGTTGCGTTTTCGTCCATGCCAGCCATTGCACGAAGGCGTTGGGCGTGACGAGGTCGCGGCGGGTGAGTCCGCTGCCTTCGGCAAGCAGCACCGCGCCCGGCGGAACCCCCGCCTTGGCCAGCAGTCCGCGCAACGCGCACAGCCCCCATGCGGCGCTGGTGTCAGGCGTGTTCGGCCACGCGCATGTTCTGCGTTGGGCGGCGGCGACGCCAACCTGCAGCAACAACGATTGCGCATACAGGTTGTCGGATGTCTTCAACATGTGGTCGACCATCACCGCGATCATCGGTGAGTCGATGTGCGCGATTTCGCGGGTGCCGGACTGAGTCAACCATGGATCGGACTCGGGCCAGTGCAGCACTTCGACGCTGCCCGAAAGCATGATGCCCTGGCGTGCCAGCGCTTCGCGCAGCAGGTTGCCGGCGGTGCGTGCCGGATCGGGCATCGACAACACGTAGCTGTGCTTGCGCGTTTTCGTTGGCAACCTTCCGAGCGCATACAGCGTGGCGGACCCGAGTGGTCGATACAGGCCAAGCGGAGCGCTGGTGGCATCTGCTGTCTGGTTTATCAGCCGCACGGCCGCGGCCCTGGGCGTCACCCTGATCGAACAACAGCTGCGCGCGGCGCGGCTGACCTCGACGTGCAGCAAATTGCCCTGCACGTTGAGCGCCGAAGGAGCGGTGCCGAACCAGGTTTGCAGGTCGTTGGCTTCCCAGCCGACGCCGATGGGCGTGCCGGTGAAATACGTTGCGTCGGCGATCAAGTTGCCGCGAATGCGCTTGACGCCGCGCTGCGCGAGCGCCGCCGCGAGTGTGTCGGCCCAGCCGGGTGACACGCCGGCGAGGCCGAGCGACGGGTCGCCGCGGCCGTACAGGATCAAGTCCCCGCGCAGCTTGCCCCTGGCGTCGACGCGCGTGCTGGTCGCGTACAGCGTGGTGGCGATGCGGGTGGTGCTGCCGAGTGTCGCCAGCGCCAACCCTGCGGTGAACAGCTTGGCGTTCGAGGCCGGCACAAACAGTCGGCCGGCGTTGTGCGTGTACAGCACCTTGCCGGTGTCGAGCGCACGCACCGCGATACCCCAGTCGGCGCGCGCGAACTGCGGTTGCGCGATGTATGCATTGATGGCCTGCGTGAGGCTGACGGGCGACTGCGGCGTGCTGACCGGGATCGGCGGCGCCTTGGCTGCCTGCGCGTGCACGCCGGGGCAGGCGAGCGCCAACACGGCCGCCAGCAACAGCCTCGCTGCACTTGCGCGCCGATGGGAGAGGGGACGGTTGCAGGAAGTCACGGCCCCGAGTGTAGCCAATCGTTGCAGCTGGCTGTACCCGCGCAGAAAACCTCTTGCCAATCGCCGCGGACTGGCGCATCTTTTGCGTGCACGTGTGCACTGCCAATGGGAGATTTTCATGAAAGGCCAGGAAAAGAAAAAGGAAGACAAGAAAAAGCCGCAAAAAACCCTGAAGGAAAAGCGCGCCGAGAAGCACGCCAAGAAGGATTCCAAGGGTTGAGCGCACCCCGCGCGGGCGCGTGTTCCGGTCAGGTCACGCGCCTGGCGTGGGTGTAGACGTTCATCGCCGCGTCGCGCGCAAACGCGATCAAGGTGATGCCGGCCGCATCGGCGGCTTCGACAGCCATTGAGGTTGGTGCCGAGATCGCGGCGATCACGGCGATTCCTGCATGCGCGGCTTTGGCGACGATTTCCCACGACGCTCGCGACGTTATCGCGAGAAAGCCGTCGCTCGCGCGGGTGTTTCGATCAAGCGCCAGCGCGCCGATCAGTTTGTCGAGTGCGTTGTGGCGGCCGACGTCCTCGCGCACGATGCCGCTGCGATCCGCAGCGATGAAAGCCGCGGCGTGGGCGCCGCCGGTGAGCGAATTCAATGGCTGGTGCGCGGCGAGCACGCGCATGCCGGCGCTGACGTGGGCGCGATTCAGGCGTGGATCGGCGCTGACCACGGGCACCGGCCGCACCGCGTCTTCCAGTGCTTCGATGCCGCACAGGCCGCAGCCGCTGCGGCCGGCAAGGCTGCGGCGACGCGCGTGCAATGCCTCGAAGCGTTGCGCGGGAATCAGGCCCTGCAGCGTGATGCCGCCGCCGGTCGTGAGCACGTCCACCAGTTCGAATTCATCCGCATTGGCGACGATGCCTTCCGACAGCGCGAAGCCCAGGGCGAAATCAGCGAGGTCACACGGCGTTGCCAGCATCACCGCGAACGGCACGCCATTGTAGACCAGCGCAACGGGCACTTCGGTCACGACATGGTCGGCATGTTCGCTGCGCGCGGCTTCGCCGATGCGCAATGCGTTCAGTGCGCGAATTCCAGCGTCAGAGTGGGTTGGCGCCGCAGGCATGCTGGTTACTCGATTGCCTTCGACTCGGCCGTGGCGAATACGGCTTCGGTTGGCTTGCCGGTGGTTCTGCGCGCCAGCAAGGGGTGCACGAATACGGCGCCGAGGATCACCGCAACGCCGGCGTAGAACCACGCATCAAGCTGGCGCTGTTCGCCAAGCAGCAACACCGCCAGGATGATTGCGTACACGGGTTCGAGGTTGGTGGCGAGTTGCACGGTGTAGGCTGTGAGCTTGCGCAGCACCGCCAGTGCGAGCGCAAACGGCAGCAGGGTGCAGGCCAGTGCCAGTGCCAGCAACAACAATGCATCGTGCACGCCCGGCAGCACGAAGCTCCCTTCTGCGTGCCACAGCGCGGTGACGAGGGTGAGGAACAACGTACCCGCGCCGAGTTCGAGGCAGGTCACGGTCAGCGCGCCGCCCTTGTCGGCCATGCGCTTGTTGCAGGCGCCGAAGATTGCGCAGAGTGCGGCGGACAAGATGCCTACTGCGACGCCGATCCGCATGTTCGCGGGCACGCCACCGACAACCAGCGCGACGCCGGGCACCACCGCGGCGCCGAGCAGCAATTCGCGCGGTTCGAACTTGCGTCCGACGATCCATGGCTCGATGAACGCAAGGAACACCGGTGCCATCGCGATGCAGGTAGCGGCGACCGAGGCATTGGCCAGCTTCACCGCGGAATAGAAAGTCAGCCAGTGCAGTGACACCAGTACGCCAACGCCCGCGAAGGCGGCGATGCGCCGCGGCGGCAGCGTGCGCAGTTCGCGCCACACCTTCGGCAGCAGCAGCAAGAACAGCGTCACGATCAGCATGCGCCACCACACCAGCTGCAGCGCGGTGAGGGTGATCAGCTTGCCGAGGATGGCGGTGAAGCCCCACAGCAGGACGCAGAAATGCAGTTGCCAGTGGGCGCGCGTGACGGACGACATGGATTTGGATGGCCGCAAAGAAAAGCGCCGCGCGGTTGCGCGGCGCGGTCATTTTGTCACATTCGCGGGGTGCCGCGGCGCGGGCTTACGCGCCCTTCATCGCGTCATCGTCCCAGTGCTCGTTCAAGTGCTGGGTCACTTGCGTGCCGCGCAAGCGGTACGCATGCGCCAGCCACATGATCAGCGCCGAGAAGACCGCAATGACCATCACGCCTGACCCCAATTCGAGGATGCCAAGATTGCCGGCGTGTTTGTCGAGTTCCGGATAGCGTCCCAGCCAGCTGATGATGGTCAGGCCGGCCAGCCACGGCAACACCCAGAAGCCGGAACGGAAATCGAGCTTGGGCGTGTGCTTGCCCCAGCCGGTTTCATGGACGGCCAGCAGGATGAAGCCCAGCAGCACTGTCGCCATCAACTTCCACACCACGTCCCAGCCCGACCAGAACACGATCAGGTTGGACGAGAAAAACGCGAGGTACGGGATGCTCCAGCCGCCGCCGAGCCGGAACGGACGCTTGTGGCCGGGCAATTCCTTGCGCAGCGCCATCATCGTCAACGGACCCGAGCCGAACGACAACACGGTGGCCGACGTCACGAAGCCGACAAATTGAGCCCAGCCGGGGAAGGGCAGGAAGAAGATGACGCCGACGAAGAAGCTCAGGATCAAGCTGATCCACGGTACGCCGCGATCGTTGACCTTGGCCAGACTCTTCGGCGCATTGCCGTTGCGTCCCATCGCGTACGAGAGGCGTGAGGTGAGCGTGGTGTAGATCAGCCCGGTGTCGGCCGGCGAAATGAAGGCGTCGATGTAAAGCAGGGTCGCCAGCCAGGTGAGCCCGAGCGTGGTCGCCAATGTGGCAAGCGGACTATAGGAAAGCGACTCGCCGCCAGCGATACCCTTGAAAGCGTCGCCGAGATGGGCCCAGCCATGCGCGATCGCCGACTCAGGCAGCGCGCCAATGAAGGCCACCTGCAGGGCAATGTAGATCAGCGCGCACATACCGAGCGAGCCCAGGATCGCGATCGGAATGTTGCGTTGCGGGTTGTCGGTTTCACCGGCGAGTTCGACGCCTTGCCGGAAGCCGAGATAGGAAAACACGATGCCGGCGGTGGCGATCGCGGAGAACACGCCGTGCCAGCCCATCGGCATGAATCCGCCGTGCGCGGGGTGCGCAAAGTGGCCGGAATGAAAATCAGCCGAAAACAATGCGATCACCACGATGCAGATGATCCCGATCTTCCACCACACCAGCGCATTGTTGATGCGCGCGAACCAGCGAATGCCGAACATGTTGATGATGCAGAACAGCAGCAACAGCGCGCAGGCAACGAAGAAGCCGGGCGTGGTCAGCACCGGGCTGCCGCCTTGCTTGACCATCAGCCACGGGATGTACGTAGTTGCGTATTGCAATGCAGCCTCGGCCTCGATCGGCGCGGTCGAGGCCACCGCCAGCCAGGTGATCCAGCCGGAGGTGTAACTGGCGAACGATCCGAACGCGTAGTGCGGGAAGCGCACCACGCCGCCGGAAACCGGGAACATGGTGCCGAGTTCGGCGTAGGTGAGGCCGATGAACAGGATCATGATCGCGGCGATGATCCACGAAATGATCGACGCAGGTCCGGCTTGTTCGGCGGCGTTCATCGCACCGAACAACCAACCTGACCCGATGATCGAGCCGACCGCGGTGAAGAGCAGGCCAATCAGGCCGATGTGGCGTTTCAGGCGGCGGTCATCGCCGACGGCAAGGGCGGGAATCTCGGTCGACATGTGGCGGGCTCTCTTGTTTGCGTGAATGAACACGCGCCGAGGCTCGACGCGCCCTGAAGCGTCCGATCATCGGGGGTACGCTTCGCCAGCGCAACCTTGCGGTGGATGCACCGCACTGGCCACTTGCGCGCCGCCGGTGGTTGCCGCAAAGTTGCGCCGGTGCGGCGGTGCACGCGCCAACGGGGACAAGGAGAACAGCATGCTTTGGCAAAAGGGTCGTTCCAGTGACAACGTGGTAGAGGCAACCGGTGGCGGCGGTGGCGGCGGTGGCTTCGGTCGCATCCATCTGGGCCTCGGTGGCACCATCGTCGCGATCATCATCGCGATGGTGTTCCCGTCCACCCGCGGCATCATTTTCGGCCTGCTCGGCATGAGCGGCGGCACCACGGCATCGAACGGACCGGCCCAGGTCCAGCAGGTCGCAGGCAACGATCCGCAAGTGGAATTCGTGCGCAAGGTGCTCGGCAGCACAGAAGACGTGTGGACTGCGTACTTCCAGCAGATGGGCAAGCAATACGTCGATCCCAAGCTGGTGTTGTTCCACGGCCAGGTCAGTACCGCTTGCGGTGGCGCCTCCGCCGCGGTCGGGCCGTTCTATTGCCCCGGCGACAAGCGCGTCTACCTCGATCTCGATTTCTTTCAGGAGATGTCCAGCCAGTTCCATTCCAACGCCGACTTTGCGCGTGCCTACGTGATTGCGCACGAGATTGGGCATCACGTGCAGGACCAGCTCGGCATCATGGACAAGGAGAAACAGCTGGAAGCGCAGGGCGAGCCAATGAAGGGCGCGAATGGCTTGTCGGTGCGGCTGGAATTGCAGGCCGATTGCTTCGCCGGCGTGTGGGCCAACCGTTCGCAGCAGCAGCTGCAATGGTTGCAAGCGGGTGACGTGCAAAGCGCTTTGGGGCTGGCTTCCGCGATCGGCGACAACGCGCTGCAACAGGCTGCGCGCGGCACGGTGGTGCCGGATTCCTTTACCCACGGTACGTCTGAGCAACGCGTGCATTGGTTCCAGACAGGCTTCAAGGCGGGTGACATCAACGCTTGCGATACCTTCAACGCACAAACCTTGTAGACGGCTCCATTGCGGCGTGAGTGTGCGCCGTACATGCCGGTGGGTGTGCGTGGCGACGACCGGAGGCGCTGCGGCTGGCGCGCCGAGAAAAACTTCGTTGCCGGAATTTCGGCAACCCGCGCGCAGACCCGTACGTTGCGCCTTTCGCGCGCAAAAAACAAGACGTGTCAAACGTGACGCGCGCGCTAAGATCGGGTCATGGAATCGCTGCTGGCCCGCACCGAAATCCGCCGCGCCCCGCGCTCATTCGCGGCGTCGCTGCTGCCCAACCGGTTTGACTGGCTGATGGGGCTGTACGGCGAAAATCACCAGCGGCTCGCGCGGCTGTTCGCGCCACAGCGGCTGGCAGAGGGCGAGTACTGCTCCCGCGTCGGTGACGGCCTCGACGTGTGCCTGTCGTTGCAGTCGCGGCATCCGTACACCATCGAGATCGGCTTGAGTTACGCGATGCTCGATGCCGGCACCGGCAACCCCGCGCCATCGGCACAACTGCGCAGCTATCTCGACGCACGCATGACCGAAGCCTTGCATTGCCAACCCGGCCGCGACTTGTGGCAAGTGCTTGGTCCCTTCGCGCCCGCGCGCAACGTCATGCAGCATCGCTTGCGCATGAACGCCTTCCTCAACCGCTGGCTGGAATACCTTGGCGAGCGGGGGCATTCTTGGGCCACTCTTGAGCGTGTTGCAACAGCCGCCACGGCGGCGTGAGCGACGCCCCCTGGCGCCAACTCAATCGCGATGCGCGGCGTTGCGATCGCGGCCGGCGCCGAATTTGCGATCCAGTCCGCCCAGCAGTTTCTTCATGAAGCGGGTGGTGGTGCCGCGCTGGGTCTTGCGCAGCTTTTCGTTCTCGCTGGTCAGCCACGTCACCTGGATCACGCGGCGCTCGCCTTCGTAGGGCAAGTGCCCGTGGAATGAATTGTCGGCACGCTTGAAGATCACGAACTCGCCGTACAGCGGCTTCACTTCCGGCGCGATCGCGGCGTCGATGTCGTCGATCTTCGAAAGAAACCGCAGGCAGCCGTCACTGGTGTCGTGCCAACTCGGGTTCAGGTAGACAAGTGCGGTGGCGACCTTCGACTTGCTGTCGGTGTGAATGGTGCCGTGACGCTTGTTGAGGTGTCGGCAGATCGTCACCAGGGTCGGGTACTGGCCGAGGTTTTCGATACCCAGCTTGGCGCCGACTGCGCTGGCAAACGCGGGGGATGTGACCGCTGCGACCAGTTCGTGAATCGCCGGTCCGCATTCCTTCTCGTCGTAAGGGAAAAAGCCGGCGCTGGAATACTTCGGAAAATCGCGATCGAGGTCGGCGCGTGCCTGCTCGGGCAGTTGTCCGTGTGCGATCAGGTGCGGAAATGGATCACTGCGGATGAGCGTGTCCGGGCGGTCGAGCCGGGCGGGGTCGAGCAGGATTGTGGCGAGCATGGTCGTATCCTTTCGCTGTGCAGAGTGTATTACCCCACCCGCGCGTACCGTGAATGCCTGGGATAGTTCTGCTAACATTGCGTCTTGCCTGAATACCCTTTCCCCGAGCCCGCTGTTGCGTGGCCCGCGGGTTACCTTGCATCTGGAGTTTGCCCATGCGCACGCCCGCCTTGCTCGCCCTTGCCGACGGAACCCTGTTTCACGGTGAGGCCGTCGGGGTGGCGGGAGAAACGGCCGGCGAAGTAGTGTTCAACACGGCGATGACGGGCTATCAGGAAATCCTGACCGATCCGTCCTACCTGCGCCAGATCGTCACTCTCACCGCGCCGCACGTCGGCAACACGGGCTGCAATCCGGTCGACGAGGAATCAAAGCAAGTGCAGGCGGCCGGCCTGATCGTGCGAGACGTGCCGCGGCTGGCATCGAACTGGCGCAGCTCCGAGTCGTTGCCGGATTACCTGCAGCGCCACAATGTGGTTGCGATCGCGGGTATCGATACGCGCAAACTCACGCGCATCCTGCGCGACAAGGGCGCGCAGCACGGTTGCATCGTCGCCGGCGACGCGCTCGACGTTGAGTCCGCCATTGCCAAGGCGCGCGCGTTTCCCGGATTGAATGGCATGGACCTTGCCAAGCTCGTCAGCATCCGCGAATCCCAGCCGTGGCGTGATGGCACTTACGATCTCGATGTGCAAGCGTTTCGTGAGCCGGCCAGGAAATACAAGGTCGTCGCTTGCGACTTTGGCGTGAAGCAGAACATCCTGCGCCTCGCGGCGGAGCAGGGCTGCGACATCACCCTGGTGCCGGCGCAGACGCTGGCAGCCGACGTGCTGGCAATGAAGCCGGATGGCGTGTTGTTGTCGAATGGTCCCGGCGACCCGGCCGCCTGTGACTATGCGATTGCGGCGACGCGTGAATTCCTCGACGCGAAGATTCCGCTGTTCGGCATCTGCCTCGGTCACCAGTTGATGGGCCTGGCGCTCGGTGCGAAGACCTTGAAGATGCCGTTCGGTCATCACGGCGCCAACCATCCGGTGAAGGATCTCGACGACGGGCGCGTGCTGATTACCTCGCAGAACCACGGCTTCGCCGTCGATCCGAAGACCTTGCCAGCCAACACTCGTGTCACGCATGTTTCGTTGTTTGACGGATCCTTGCAGGGTTTCGCACTGACCGACCGGCCCGCATTCTGCTTCCAGGGACATCCCGAGGCGAGCCCGGGCCCACATGACATCCGATATTTGTTTGAACGATTTGCCGCGTCGATGCGGAGAGTGAACTAAATGCCCAAACGTACCGACATCAAAACCATCCTCATCATCGGCGCCGGCCCCATCGTGATCGGCCAGGCCTGCGAATTCGACTACTCGGGTGCGCAGGCGTGCAAGGCCCTGCGCGAGGAAGGCTTCCGGGTGGTGCTGGTCAATTCGAATCCGGCCACGATCATGACCGACCCCGAGATGGCCGACCGCGTCTACATCGAGCCGATCAACTGGCAGACGGTCGAGCGCATCATCGAGAAGGAAAAGCCCGATGCTTTGCTGCCGACGATGGGAGGGCAAACGGCGCTCAATTGCGCGCTGGACCTTGCCGATCACGGCGTGCTGGAAAAACACGGCGTCGAACTGATCGGCGCGTCACGCGATGCGATCCGGATGGCCGAGGACCGCGAACTGTTCCGCAACGCGATGGACGAAATCGGTCTGGCCTCGCCGAAGTCGGCGATTGCGCGGACGCTGGACGAGGCGCGCGAAGGACAGGCCACGCTCGGCTTTCCATGCATCATCCGCCCAAGTTTCACGCTTGGCGGTACCGGTGGCGGCATCGCCTACAACGTCGAGGAGTTCGAGAAGATCGTCGCGCGCGGGCTGGAGCTTTCACCGACGCATGAAGTGCTGATCGACGAATCGGTGCTCGGCTGGAAGGAGTTCGAGATGGAAGTGGTCCGCGACAAGGCGGACAACTGCATCATCGTATGCGCGATCGAGAATCTCGATCCGATGGGCGTGCACACCGGCGACTCGATCACGGTGGCGCCGGCGTTGACGCTGACTGACAAGGAATACCAGAGGCTGCGCGATTACTCGATCGCGGTGCTGCGCAAGATCGGCGTCGATACCGGCGGCAGCAACGTGCAGTTCGGCGTGAATCCGGCCGATGGCCAAGTCGTCGTCATCGAGATGAATCCGCGTGTCTCGCGCTCCTCGGCATTGGCGTCGAAGGCCACCGGTTTTCCGATCGCCAAGGTCGCCGCCAAGCTTGCGGTCGGTTACACGCTGGATGAGTTGAAGAACGAGATTACCGGCGGCAAGACGCCCGCATCGTTCGAGCCATCCATCGACTACATCGTTACCAAGATTCCGCGTTTTGCATTCGAAAAATTCCCGGCTGCCGATCCGCACCTCACGACCCAGATGAAGTCAGTGGGCGAGGTGATGGCGTTGGGCCGCACGTTCTCGGAGTCCTTGCAGAAAGCGCTGCGTGGCCTCGAAACCGGCCACGACGGGCTGAACCGTGGCGGCATCGACTGGAGCACCTCCGAAGGCATGGGGTCGCTGAAGCGCGAGCTGCGCCAGCCCGGCCCCGAGCGGATTTTCCACGTCGGCGATGCTTTCCGCGCGGGCCTGTCGCTGGATGACGTGCATGCGTTGTCGAGAATCGATCCGTGGTTCCTCGCCGCGATCGAAGACATCATCGCGGCGGAAGCCGACGTGCGCGCCGGTGGCATGCGTGCGCTGGATGCGGCGCGCATGCGCGAGCTGAAGCGCATGGGTTTTTCCGACAGACGCCTCGCGACGCTGCTGCAATCGGACGAACTTGCCGTGCGCCACCTGCGCCATACGCTGGGCGTTCGGCCTGTGTACAAGCGCGTGGATTCATGTGCAGCGGAGTTTGCGACCAACACCGCGTACATGTATTCGACTTACGAGGACGAGTGCGAGGCGAATCCCTCTGATCGCAAGAAGATCATGGTGCTGGGCGGCGGGCCGAACCGCATCGGGCAGGGCATCGAATTCGATTATTGCTGCGTGCATGCGGCGCTGGCGCTGCGCGAAGATGGTTTCGAGACCATCATGGTCAACTGCAATCCGGAAACCGTGTCGACCGATTACGACACGTCTGACCGTTTGTATTTCGAGCCGGTGACGCTGGAAGACGTGCTGGAAATCGTCGACAAGGAAAAACCGGCCGGCGTGATCGTGCAATACGGCGGGCAGACGCCTTTGAAACTGGCGCGCGCACTGGAAGCGGCCGGCGTGCCGATCATCGGCACCTCGTCCGATTCGATCGACCTCGCCGAAGACCGCGAGCGCTTCGGCAAGCTGATCGAGAAGACGGGCCTGAAACAGCCGCCCAACCGCATCGCGCACACCGCCGAGGAGGCGATGGTGCTGGCGCGCGAACTGGGCTATCCGCTGATCGTGCGCCCGAGCTATGTGCTCGGTGGCCGTGCGATGGAAGTCGTGCATGCAGACGAAGACCTGGCACGTTACATCCGCGACGCCGTGCGCGTGTCGGAATCCTCGCCGGTGCTGCTGGATCGCTTTCTCGACAATGCCGTAGAAGTGGATGTCGACGTGATCGCCGACACCGGCGGCACGGTCTTGATTGGCGGCATCATGCAGCATATCGAGGAGGCTGGCGTGCATTCCGGCGATTCCTCATGCTCGCTGCCGCCGTACTCGTTGACACCCGCGATCCAGGATGAACTGCGCCGCCAGTCAACGCTGCTGGCGCGCGAGCTTGGTGTGGTCGGCCTGATGAATACACAGTTCGCGATCCAGGGCGATGACGTCTACATCCTCGAAGTGAACCCGCGCGCCTCGCGCACCGTGCCGTTCGTGTCCAAGGCCACCGGGCGGCCACTGGCGAAAATCGCCGCGCGTTGCATGGCTGGCAAGACCCTTGCCGAGCAGGGCACGACCGTTGAACGCGTGCCGGACTACTGGGCGGTGAAGGAAGCCATTTTCCCGTTCCTGAAGTTCCAGAACGTCGACCCGATACTTGGCCCGGAAATGCGCTCGACCGGCGAAGTGATGGGTGTCGGCCGCAGTTTCGGTGAAGCCTTCGCGCGCGGGCATGAAGCGGCGCACATTGCAGCGCCCGCGGCGGGTGGCAAGGTGTTCCTGTCGGTGCGTGATGCCGACAAGCAACGCCTGCTGACGGTGGCGCAGGACATGGTGAGGCGGGGTTTCCCGCTGATTGCAACCGGTGGTACCTGCACCTTCCTGCGCGAACATGGCATCGAATGCGAGCGCGTCAACAAAGTGCTGGAAGGCCGTCCGCACATCGTCGATTCGATCAAGAACGGCGAGATCGCCTACATCGTCAACACCACTGAAGGGCGGCAGGCGATCACCGACTCGTTTTCGATCCGGCGTTCGGCGCTGCAGCAGCACGTCACCTATTCCACGACCGTGGCGGGCGCGGCGGCCTTGCTGCATTCCCTCGACTTCCGCAACCACGCCTCGGTGATCAGTCTGCAGGAACTGCACGCGGAATTGGCGGCGCGAGGCGCGGCAGCCACCACCTAAGTCGTCACGGCGTAAACGATCGCAATTTCTCCCACCCATCAGCGGCTGCCGCGAGCCAACCGTCTCGCGCCCGCCAGCAACCACAAGGAGCCCCGCCATGCAGCGAGCCCCCATGACCAAAGCCGGATCCGAGCGTCTGCGCAAGGAACTGGAACGCCTGAAGTCCGTTGACCGCCCGAGGGTCATTGCCGCGATTGCCGAAGCGCGCGCACACGGCGACCTCAAGGAAAACGCCGAGTACCACGCTGCGCGCGAGCAGCAGGGCTTCATCGAAGGCCGCATCGGCCAGATCGAGGCCGCGCTTTCCACTGCGCAGATCATCGATTCGGCCGCCTTGAACGCGGGTGGCAAGGTGGTGTTCGGCGCCTTGGTCGAGCTGGAAGATTCCGACAACGGCGGCAGCGTCACCTATCAGATCGTCGGCGATCTCGAAGCCGACATCAAGATGCGCCTGATCGCGGTGTCGTCCCCGATCGCGCGCGCGATGATCGGCAAGTGCGAAGGCGACTGCTTCGGCTTCAACGCACCGGGCGGCGAGCGCAATTATGAAATCGTGAGCGTGCGTTACGGATGATCGCCTTCCGCGACTTCGCCTTGCGCCGCGGCGGCCGCCTGCTGCTGGAAGGCGTCGACGCGGTGCTGCACGCAGGCTGGAAGATCGGCGTTGCCGGCCGCAACGGCAGCGGCAAGTCCAGCCTGTTCGCGGCGATCCTCGGGGGCGTGGATGCCGATGCCGGCGTGCTGGATGTGCCGGACGGCTTGCGGATCGGATCGGTCGCACAGGAAACGCCCGCACTCGCCGATCCCGCGATCGACTATGTGCTCGGTGGTGATGTTGAACTCGCTGCATCTCTGGCGGACGAAGCCCGCGCACAGGCAACCGGCGACCACGCCGGCGTGGCTGACGCCCACCACCGGATCGATGCGATGGGTGGTTACGACGGCCGCGCGCGCGCCGGGAAGTTGCTGCACGGCCTTGGCTTCAAGCCTGCCGACCACGACATGCCGGTGGCCGCATTTTCCGGCGGCTGGCGCGGACGGCTGAACCTGGCGCGGGCTTTGATGGCGCCATCGGACCTGTTGTTGCTGGACGAGCCCACCAACCATCTCGACCTCGACGCGGTCATCTGGCTGGAACAATGGCTGCGGCGTTATCCGCGCACCCTGATGGTGGTTTCGCACGATCGCGAGTTCCTCGACGGCACTGTTGACCACGTGCTGCACCTCGAACAGGGCCGCGCGCGTTTGTACACCGGCAACTACAGCGATTTCGAGCGCCAACGCGCCGAGCGCCTGCACCAGCAGCAAGCCACTTACGTGAAGGAACAGGCCGAACGCGCGCACTTGCAATCCTTCATCGACCGTTTCCGCGCGCAGGCCACCAAGGCACGCCAGGCGCAGGCGCGCGTGAAGCGACTCGAGAAGCTCGCCGGCACCGAGGCGGTGCGGATCGAACGCGCATTCTCTTTCAAGTTTCCCGTACCCGAACGCGTGCCGCAGTCGATGTTGCAGTTGCAACACGTGGATGCGGGATATGCAGCAAACGGGACCCGGGACCCGGGACCGGGGACCCGACAACCGCGGCAAGATGACGGCGCGGACCCGCTGCGGGTGCTCGCCGACGTGCGCTTCAGCATCGAGGCTGGCAATCGCATCGGTCTGCTCGGCCCGAACGGTGCGGGCAAATCGACGCTGGTCAAGACACTCGTGGGTGAATTGCCGTTGCTTGCAGGCGAACGCACCGCACACAAGGATCTGGTGATCGGCTATTTCGCCCAACACACGGTGGAAGGCCTGCGTGCGGGCGAGACGCCCCTCGACCATCTGCGGGAGCTTGCGCCCGCTGCGCCGCTGCAGAGCCTGCGCGACTGGTTGGGCCAGTGGAATTTCGCGGGTGACCGCGCATTCGAGCCGGTCGACGGATTTTCCGGCGGCGAACGGGCGCGTCTGGCGCTGGCCTTGATTGCGTGGCGCAAGCCCAGCCTGCTGGTGCTGGACGAACCCACCAACCATCTCGATCTCGACATGCGCGAAGCGCTGGCCGATGCGCTGAACGATTATCCCGGCGCGCTGGTGCTGGTGGCGCACGATCGACATCTGCTTGGACTGGTCTGCGATACCTTCTGGCGCGTTGCTGATGGCCAGGTCGATGCGTTCGATGGTGACCTCGACGATTACGCGCGCTGGTTGCGCGGACGCGACAACGACTCCCCCGCGCGCAACGATTCCGCAGCGCACGCAGCGAACGCGGCCAATCCACGCGAGCGCCGCCGGGAAGCCGCCGCCGAACGCGAGCGCGGCCGCGCCTTGCGCAAGCGCATCGACAAGATTGAGGCGCGCGTAGCGGTCATCGACGCCGAACTGTCGGCCTTGACAGAGCGGCTTGGCGATCCGGCAATCTACGGAGGACCGACAGCGCAACTGGCCGAGCTCGGCCGCAAGCAAAATGCCTTGCGCGACGAGAAGGCAGCACTCGAAGCGCAATGGTTGCAACTCTTCGAGGAACTGGAAGCCGCCGCATGAGCATGCTGCATGTCTGGCTGCCGCCGCTGGCGCAAGCGCGTCGTGACCCGGCGTTCAGCACGTGGCTGGCACATGGCGACCGCCTGCCGAACGTGCCCGGTGCGCGCGCTGCCGCGCTGCGCAGTGTGTTCCGTTTTGCGGGCGCCGCGATTCCCGTAGCCGCGTTGCGTCATCACGCGGTTGCCAACGATGCGGGCGTTGGAGCATGGCTGGCGGCGGATCCCGCCTACGTGCGCAGCGAGGCCGCCGGCGCGCGCCTGATGCAATGCCCGATTGGTGACCTGCCGGCCGAAGCGGCCGAACAGCTTGCCCACGCACTGCGCCCGTTGTTCGGCGATGCCGGCGTGCCGCTTGCCGTCGATGCGCCAACGGCGTGGTGCGCCCACCTTCCCGGTGGCGCGCCGCCAGCCGGGTTCATGCCGCCAGCCCACGCGCTGGGCATCGACTTGCTGGAATGCCTTCCGCCCGGCGAGGCTGGCCGTTCATGGCGGCGCTTGTTCAACGAGGCGCAAGTCATCCTGCACGCACACCCGGTCAATGCTGCGCGCGTCGCGGCTGGCAAGGTGCCGGTCAATGCGTTGTGGTTTTGGGGCGCGGGTGCGTTGCCGGCGCCGGTAGATACCGCGTTGCAGTTCATCGCCAGCACGGATGCTGTCGTGCGTGGCCTCGCGAAGGCGACGGGCCTTGCTTGCGTCGACCCGGCAGGCGTGGTGGGGCAGGGGCTGGACGCCTGCGGCACGAATGGTGACGTGCTGCTGGATCTTGGTGTTGGCAATCAGGGCGACTTCGCCGCGGCTTGCTTGCCGGTGTTCCGAAGCTGGCTGCGCAGGCGCCGCTTCGAGGCGATTGAAATGACGTTTGCGGATGGCGAGCGGCGGCGCGTGCGGCACGCCCATCGTTGGCGTTTCTGGCGGCGCGCGTGATGGCTGCGGCGACGCCGATCGCGCTGCGGCGGCGCGCAGTGGTGTGCCCGCCGCATGCATGGCCAGCAAGCGTGCATCCCGTGCTGCAACGCGTGTATGCAGCGCGCGGCGTGACGTGTCCCGATGAGGCCGGATTGCGACTCGATGGCCTGCTGACGCCGGATGCGCTTGGCGGGATCGAGCGCGCGGTGGCCTTGCTGACCGCAGCAATCAGTTCAGACCAACGCATCCTGGTCTCCGGCGATTACGACTGCGATGGCGCGACCGGTTGCGCCGTCGCGGTGCGCGGTCTGCGCATGCTCGGTGCGCGCAACGCCGGCTACGTGGTGCCCGATCGCGTGGTGCATGGCTACGGCCTCACGCCCGCGCTGGTGGCAACCATGCAGCCTGCGCCGGACCTGATCGTCACTGTCGACAACGGCATCGCGTCGGTGGCCGGCGTCGCGGCTGCAAAAGCGCGCGGCTGCAAGGTCATCATCACCGATCACCATTTGCCCGGACCGACTTTGCCGGCGGCCGATGCGATCGTGAACCCGAACCTTTCCGGAGACGGTTTCGCGAGCAAGGCGCTGTGCGGCGTCGGCGTGATGTTCTACCTTTTGCTGGCACTGCGCGCGGATTTGGGCAAGCGTGCTGACGTCGACTTCGCGACATTGCTGGACCTTGTCGCACTTGGCACGGTCGCCGACTTGGTGCCGCTCGATCGCAACAACCGCGCGCTGGTCGAAGGCGGCCTGCGCCGAATGCGTTCGGGCCGCGCCTGCGCGGGCGTCGCGGCACTGTTCGAGGTTGCCGGGAAGGACGTGCACAACGCCGCTGCCGCCGATCTTGGCTATGCCATCGGGCCGCGCATCAACGCCGCCGGACGGCTGGAGGACATGACCATCGGAGTTGAGTGCCTGCTCAGCGATGACGCGGCGCGCGCGTGTTCGCTGGCGGCCACGCTGAACGACATCAACATGCAACGTCGCGACCTGCAGGCTTCGATGGTCGAGGATGCCATCGCCAAACTGGAGGGCATCGATGTGGGCGATACCCTCGGTGTGTCGTTATTCGATCCGGCTTGGCATCACGGCGTCGTGGGCCTGGTGGCGTCGAAGCTGAAGGAACGCCTGCATCGGCCCGTGGTCGCATTCGCGCCGCTGGGCGAGGGTGCCGGCAACGCCGGCGAGTTGCGTGGTTCTGCCCGTTCCATTTCCGGCTTTCACGTTCGCGATGCCTTGGCCGAAGTCGATGCGCGTTGCCCGGGCCTGATCGAGCGCTTCGGCGGCCACGCGATGGCGGCTGGCTTGAGCTTGCGACTGTCAAACTACGTGCGTTTCGCTGAAACGTTTGATGCGGTCGTGTGCGAACGCATTGCACCGGAATCTCTGCAACCCGTGTTGCACAGCGACGGCGAACTCGCGCCCACCGATTTCGATCTGGATCTGGCCCGGCAACTGCGCGTGGCCGGTCCGTGGGGGCAGGGCTTTCCGGTGCCGATCTTCGACAACGTGTTTGAATGTGTTGCGCAGAAGCCGATGGGCGCGAATGGCAACCACCGTCGCCTGCAACTGCGCGACCCGAGCAATGGCTGTGTGCACGAGGGTGTGTGGTTCAACGTGGACGGCGATGCACCGCAGGGTGCACCCGTGCGTATCGCCTATGAGTTGCAGGTGAACGATTGGCGCGGCCGCGAATCCCTGCAACTGCTCGTGCGCCACGTCGCTCCGGAATAGCCAACCGTGCCAAACCGCCAGAGTTGTAGCGGTTCTGAGGTGCGAAACGCAAACCCGTCACCCCCTTCGGCACGAAGGGGGTCGATGCGGAGCATCGGGGGGATGTCGGTCCAATAGATGGACATCCCACGGCGCCTGCGGCGCGACCCCTTCCTCTGGAAGCGAGTGAATGTTTTGCGTTCGGCGTTCGTGCCTTCGCGGAGGCAAGGCGCTTGGGCTCAGCGCTTGTGCGCCAGGGTCAGCCCATCACCGATCGGCAGCATCGCCATGTCGATGCGTTCATCCGCATGCAGCTTGTCGTTGAGGGCCTGCAGGGCGCGGGTGTCTTCGTCCTCGGAGGGTGGTCCGGCCACGCTGCCGCCCCACAGGGTGTTGTCGAAGCCGATCAAGCCGCCCTGGCGCAGCAGCGCGAGGCAACGCTCGTAATAGCCATCGTAGGCCGCCTTGTCGGCATCGATGAAGGCGAAATCGTAGTGCCCGGCTTCGCCCGCGGCGAGTCGCGCATCCAGGGTTGCGGCGGCGGGTGCGATCACCAACTCGATCTTGTCCGCGACGCCCGCACGCTGCCAGAAGGGCTTTCCGGCCGAGGTGTACTCGTCGCTGATGTCGCAGGCGAGGATCTTGCCATCCTCCGGCAATGCCAACGCGACGGTCAACGCGCTGTAGCCGGTGAAGGTGCCGACCTCGATGCAGCGCCGGGCGCCGATCAGCTTCACCAGTAGCTGCATGAACTGGCCCTGTTCGGGCGAAATCTGCATGCGGCCGAGCGGGTGCGGGCGCGTGGCCGCGCGCAGCGCGATCTGCTCGGGATGCTCACGCAAAGAGTGCGCCAGCAGGTAGTCGTACACGGTGTCAGCGAAAACACGGGTGCGGCTGGACATCTGGTTTCCTCGTGAATGGCTGTGCCAACGAGACGGACTCTACGCTGATCCGGTGGCGCCGGGCACTTGCGCAGGACAGGTATCTCTGGAAGAGTACGGCGCATGTCCTTCAGTCCTGCCATCGTCCTGGATTTCGCCGCGCCGCACGCGCAGAGTTGGACGCTGCGCACCCGCAACAATAATCGCGCGAACAATAACGCCAACCGTTGGCGGGCCCGCGCGTAGCTGCAAGATCCAACACCAAATACGCGATCGAGGCCCGCCCAGTGCGGGCCTCGGTCGTTTTGCGTTCGCCAACCTGAGGAGTCAAGTCATGTGTGGCATATTCGGAATGTTTGATTTGCAACCCGGCGACGATGTCGCCGCTTTGCGCCGGCAGGCGCTGGAACTGTCGCGTCGGCAACGTCATCGAGGTCCGGACTGGAGCGGGGTGTTCGTCGATGCTGGCGCAATCCTCGTCCACGAACGGCTCGCGATCGTCGATCCGGGTTCGGGTGCGCAACCGTTGCGCTCGCGTGATGGCACTTTGGCGCTCGCCGTCAACGGTGAGATCTACAATCATCGCGAACTGCGGCGGGACAGTGACTACGACTTCACCACAGGCTCCGACTGCGAAGTGATCAATGCGTTGTATCGCAGCGGCGCTATGGATTTCGTCACCCGCTTGAACGGCATCTTCGCCTTTGCGCTGTGGGACAGCGAAGCCAGGCGTTACCTGATTGCGCGTGATCCGATCGGCGTGTGTCCGCTCTACTGGGGCCATGATGCGCATGGACGTTTGTGCGTGGCGTCGGAAATGAAGGTGCTGGTTGGCGTGTGTGCCGACGTGGCCGAATTTCCGGCCGGACACATTTACGACAGCGCCACACGCGAGTCGCGGCAGTATTACCGCAAGCCTTGGCGTGAATACGCCGTCACGCGCGGCCACAGCGTGGCGCCGACCGAGTTGCGCCACGCTTTCGAGCAGGCGGTGCACCGCCAGTTGATGACCGATGTGCCGTACGGCGTGCTGCTTTCGGGCGGGCTGGATTCATCGTTGGTGGCGGCCTGCGCGGCGCAATTCGCACGCACCCGCATCGAGGACAACGACCACAGCGAGGCGTGGTGGCCGCGCCTGCACTCGTTCGCAATCGGACTTGACGGTTCGCCGGATCTTGCCGCTGCCACGATCGTGGCGGATGCGCTCGGCACCGTGCACCATGGCTTCGTCTACACGTTTGACGAGGGCCTCGACGCGGTTCCGGAAGTGATCCGTCATCTCGAAACCTACGATGTCACCACCATCCGCGCGGCCACGCCGATGTATCTGCTGGCGCGGCGCATCAAGG
>DZCM01000024.1 GCA_022730295.1 Rhodanobacter sp.
ACGCTCACCTTTGTCGGCTGCGATGGCAATATTATTCACCTATTGATGTGGAAATGGAATAACAACTCAATCCAGCGGACGCCAACCCGCTGCGCGGGTTTCCGCCGGTTACCTCGGGCGTTGGGCCCCTGTACGGAGGTGCGGTAGAATCTGGGTAGCCCGTCCACGGAGATCGCCATGTCTACTCATCTCGCTACCCTCGAAGCTGAGGCACTGAAACTCTCCCCCGAAGACCGCGTTTTGCTGGCTGATCATGTTCTAGCAAGCTTGCGGGAGCAAAACGAGGTGGAGGCGGCTTGGGGCGTTGAGGTCGAGCGACGTCTGGCCGAAGTTGAAGCTGGCGATGTCAGGCTTATTCCAGTGGAGCAAGCGATCCAACGTGCGCGCCAAACGCTCGCGTGAAAGTTTCCTTGGCGCCGGAGGCAGAACAAGATTTTGTTGAGGGCGGCTTGTATTACTCGCGAGAAGCAAGCGAGGACTTGGGGCATGCGCTCATCTCGGAATTCGAACGGTCGGCAGCGCTTCTGGCGGAGCAACCGCACCTCGGTGCACCTTGGCGCGGACAGGTTCGTCGGTTTCCGTTGCGGCGGTTTCCGTATAGCATCGTTTACTACCTCGGCCCAGCAGAGGTGCGCATCCTTGCAGTCGCTCATCAAAGCCGCAAGCCGGGGTTCTGGCGCGGTCGTACGTAGCTAGCGACTCTTTGCATCAGCAGGGGCCCAACAACTCGGTCAACCGGAAGCTCACCAGCTACGCTGGTTCGCTCCGGTTACCTTGGTTGTTAGGGGTTGCGCGTGAAGGTTGTCGACGAATTGATGCAAACTGCCGTCGCGGATACCGAGCTACTTCGCAAGCTTGACGGCCAGGGCGATAAGTTCGGCATCTCGCGCGATGTGGAGTTTCTCCTGCGAGCACCAACAGCGGATAAGGCGAGAACGGTTGCATCGTTCATCAACGAGTATCAGTACGGCGTGGCTACCACGCAAGACCTCGAATGTTGCCCTGGCGTGCCGCCGTGGCGATCGCCTCGGCGTCATTGCGGTCGTTCTTCAGTGTGCCGGCTCTTGCGGAACGGCGGCACGAACTGCGCTGCCATCAGGCGCGGCACAAGACCGTATTCCCGATAGCGCCGCGCCCAGTGGTGCGCACCACTGCAGGCTTCCATCGCCACCACGTTGCCGCCGGCACCTGCGCCAGCCACAGCGCAAAGCGGTTCTCCATGTCGGTTTCAGCGGACGTCCTGGTAGCGCCAATAGTCGGATGCGGGTAGCAAAACCGTCGGTGTACGTGGCTCGGGCGGCTGCTGGCCGCGCCGCAACATTGCCAGGGAAACTGCGTTCCAGACCACCAACCAGACGCCGCGATAGGGTTGCACCAACCGTGCGTAGCGGAGGTCCGCTGCAGTGATCCGGTTCGGATAGGCGACCACCAACCCGCGTGGGTGTTGCAAGGCGAAGACTTGCAGGCTGTTGCCTTCATACAAACGGACCAGCGGCCGCGTCATGCGTCCGGCGAATTCGAACTGCCCATCGTAGATGTCGAGATTGCCGATCGTGCGTCCACTCGCCTCGGCCTGCGCCAGGAAATGTGCGGCGGGGCGCGTGTCGAAGGCCGGGTAGACGGCCGTGGTGAACATGACGTAGGCGGCTGCCGCACCGATCACGCTGGCGGCGGACAGCCGCCGCAATTCGCCGCGGCCTGGCAGCAATATCAAAACGCCGAGCAGCAGGAACAGCACGCCGAAGGGTGCACTGACGCTGGCGAGGTCCCGCAGCCAGTGGTTGTGGAGTTTCCCGGCGTGGTCAAGCAATGGCAGGGCGAACAGCACGATCGCCGCCGCGAACGCGCCGAGCGCCGCTGGCCATGCGCTCAGCCACGCGCTGTGCGCGGCCTTGCCGTCACGTGCGCGCAGCAGGGTGATCGAGGCGGCCATCAACATCGCAGCGGCCGGCAATTCGGGCACGAGGTAATAACTCTGCTTGCCGCTGAAAGCACTGAAGGCCACGAATGCTGGAATCAGCCAAGCCAGCAACATACGCAGGCCAGGCGACAAGGGTCGCCGCAGCGTCAGCACGCCCACCCACATCCGCGGCCAAGCCACGAACGGAAACAGCAGCACGGCTGCCCACGGCAGGTACCACCAGAACGGGCGGTTATGGATGAAGGCGTCCACCACGCGCCCGCCGGTTTGCTTGAACAGCAGGTTGTGCGCGTAACCCCCGCTGCTGGTGTACACCGCCGGTACCACCCACGCGGCGAGGATGATGCCGCTGCCGATGATCGCCGCGAGTCCGAGGCCGTACCAGCGTGCGCGATGCTCACGTGCGTACGCGCACCACCATGGACCAAGCAGCCATACCGGCGCGGTGTGCACCAGCATCACCGGCCCCTTCGTCAATAATCCGAGTCCGAGACACACTGCAAATCCGAGCCAGTGCGGCGTCGCATGGCGTCGACTTGGCAAGAGGCACAGCAACGCGGCCAGCACCCACACAGCGACGAGGCCGTCGTACATGATCTGCAAGCCGAACAGGAATCCGTACGACAGCGCCAGCAGCAGCCACGGCGTCGTTCGTGCGACCCAAGCGTGTTCGGGAAACAGGCGTCGAGCCAGTGATTGCGCGAGGATCAGTTGCGCGGCGCCGATCAACACCATCAGCGCGCGCGGCCACACGTCGTTGACGCCGAAGGCCGCCCAGCCGGCGTGGATCAACCAGAACAGCAAAGGCGCCTTCTGTGAGTACGGCGCGCCGTTGATGTGCGGGACCAGGAATTGGTGGTGTGCCCACATGTCCCATGCCACCGCGAGCGCGCGGGTGGAATGCACCGGCAATGGCGGTAGCAGGAAAATCGCGAGTGTTGCGACCACGAGATACAACGGCAGCCACCACAGCAGGCTGCGCAGGCGTTCGAGGCGGGCGAAGGAAGCGTCGGTCACGGCAGTCGTCGGAGGTGCCAAAGGCACGTCGCGAAAGTGTAATGGATGCATTGCACGCAACTGAACCGCCCCGGCCTTCTCGGAGGCTCCAATCCTTGAGAGACTGGAGCCATGAGCAAGTCATCAGTGAGGTACTCGCCCGAGGTTCGGGCACGTGCGGTGCGGATGCTTTTCGAACACCAGAAGGAGCATCCCTCGCAGTGGGCGGTTCACCCGGCTTCGCCGGAGCAAGCCCTTGACTTGCTTGATCCGCGGCGGGTCATTCATGACCCGCGCTACCAGGGTGATTTTCAACACCCTGTTGGTCGTCCGCGGCGGATGCAGGGGCTCAGGGTGTGCAACCCGGCACCACCGCGCCGGCGCGAAACAGCCACCACTGGCGGCGATTGGAGTGGCCAAGCGGATGCGCCTTGGCGCGCTCCACGCACTGGCCCATCGCGGCGTCGAGACTGAAGATCCAGCGGTGCGCAGGATCCTTGGCTTGCCACGCGGTGGCGCGCGCGAACTGCGTTGCCGCCGGTTCGGTCATCCCGAACTCGCGCGTCGGGCCGATCGCCATGAACATATTTTCTTCGCGCGGGCCGACCAGCCCGATGCTGGCCGTGGGCCCAACGTACGCGCGCGCTTCGCGCATCACGCCTGCGGCGGAGCTGGACGCGTTCAACAACGGATAAGCCCACAGGCTCCAGATGAACCACAAGCCGGTGAGGCCGGCGAGCAATCCCACCACGCCATGGCGCGGCCGGCACACCGCCGCGGACACCGCCAGCGCCGCGCCGATCGAGATGATCATCCAGCAGATTGCATTGCGTTGGTCTTCGAGTCCACGCACCACCACGATCTGGTTGAAGTGCGCGACGTCGTGGCCGTGCAGCGCCAACGCGCCGGTGATGATGATCACGATGCCGCCGCTGAGGCCGATGCCGAATGCGCTCCAGCGCAGCCAGCGTGTGCGCAGCATGTCGCCGATGCAAGGCGCCAGCGCCAGTGCCACCATCGGGATCGCCGGCATGATGTAAACATCACGCTTGCCGGTCTGGAGGCTGAAGAAAATCAGGATCAGGATCGACCAGATCAACGGCAGCGTCATCCGCGTCTCGCCCTCGCGCAGCGCGCGCCACCAGCGCGGCACGCCGCCGATGTAAAGCAGCGAGAGCGGAAACCAGTCGAGCAGGATGATGTTGATGAAATACCACGGCGGCTGCGGGTGCGACCACGAACCCGTCGCGCGCCCGAGCGTCTGGTGAAACAGGATGTCGTGCACGTAGGCGTGGTATTCGGGTGTGCCGCGGAAGTGCGCGACCAGCAGCATCGGCAGGCCCCAGGCGAATACCGGCAACACGAACGCGGGAATCGCCAGCAGCCAGCGCGGATTCGTCCAGCCCGGCCGCGCCACGCGCTCGGGCGAACGCAAGCACGCCCACGCGTAGGGAACGAGCATCAGCAACGCGAGGAAGCCGACGCCCTTGGTAATCACGCCGAGGCCAGCGGCGAAACAACCTAGGGCGTACGCGCGCCAGTTCGGGCCACGCAGCAGGTGCAGCAGCAGGCCCCAGTTGGCCAGCGTGATCCAGAACGTGATCATCGGATCGATCTGGGCGCGCTTCATCTGGTACGTGAACTGGAGCACGAACAACACCGCGATCGCGGCGAACAAGCCCGCGCGGTGATTCCACAGGCGGCGGCCGAGGTCGTAGGTGAGCGCCAGCGTACCCATCCCGGCAGCCAATGAGGGCAACAGGAACCAGCCGCGCCAGCCGCGTGTCAACCAGTACGCGCACGCTTGCAACCACATGAACAGCGGCGGCTTGTCCGCATACAGCTCGATGCCGCGATGTGGAAACAGCCATTGGCCGGTTTCGACCATCTGCCGCGCGACCAGCGCGAAGCGCGGTTCGTCCGAAGGCCACGGATCGCGCAGGCCCAGCCCCGCGGCCAGCAACAGCAAAGCGAAGCCGAGGAACAGCCACAGTTGCACGCGCTCGTCATGCGTCAGCCGGGGCAGGGCGGGATACAGGGGCTTGGTGCCGATCATGGGCGGTCGCAGTTGGAGAGCATGTCGCCGCAAGGCGGGGACAGACACGCGTTGGCGATTCTGGTGGGCAGCTTGTGGTTTGTCCAACGCAGTGCGCGGTGACAACGCCCACGGGCGCTACACTTGCGGACAATCCCCGCGCCGCACCGCCATGCCCGCCCGACCCGGCCTTTCGGCCTGCATCATTGCCTTGAACGAAGTCGACCGGCTCGATGCTTGTCTGGCGTCGCTGGCATTTTGCTCCGAGATCGTCGTGGTCGATTCGGGCTCCACCGACGGCACGCGTGAACTTGCGGTCGCACGTGGCGCGCGGGTCATTGAACACGCTTTCGAAGGCTTCCGCGCGCAGAAGGATTTCGCGGTGTCGCAGGCAAGCCACGACTGGGTGTTGTGCCTGGATGCCGACGAGCGGGTGACGCCGAGACTGCGCGCGGCGATCGAAACTGCCCGCGACACCGGGTTCGCGGCACCGGGTTACCGCTTCGCGCGTTGCACCGAATATTTCGGCAAGTTCTTGCGCCACGGCAACGCCTATCCCGACCGCGTGCTGCGGCTGTTCGATCGCCGTCGTGGCGGTTGGCGCGCGGGCCGCGAAATCCACGAGCATGCCGTGGTCGATGGCGAAGTCGCGACACTTGCAGGTGATCTGGAACACCGCGCCTACCGGTCGCTGGATGACCAGCTGCGCCGCTATCGCCAGTACGCGACGATGATGGCCGCCGACATGCACGCACGTGGCCGGCGCGCGCACCTGTCCAATCTGGTCGTGAACCCGGCCTGGCGCTTTGTGCGCGGCTGGGTGTTGCGCGGCGGTTTTCGCGATGGCTGGCGCGGTTTCGTGTTCGCCTGCGTGGAAGCCGACTATGTGCGTGAAAAATTCGTGCGGCTGTGGTTGTTGCAGCACGGCGCGGGCAAGTGACGATGGGCGAGGTCGCGCCAAGGCCGCCGGTCACGCTGCTGGTGATCGCGTACAGGATGCGCGCGACGATTGCCGAATCGATCGCCTCGGCCCTGACGCAGACGTATCCCTGCGAGATCATCGTCTCGGATGATTCTTCCGGCGATGGCACGTTTGAAGCCGCCCAGGCGTGCGTGCGTGACGATCCGCGCGCGCAGCATGTCGTGGTACGCAGCACCGCGCGCAATATGGGCTTGTGCGCGCACCTCGTGGAACTCGCACAGCTCGCACACGGCGAAATCCTGGTGTGCCTGTCCGGCGACGACATCGCGTATCCGGAGCGTGTCGAAAAACTGGTGGCGGAGTTCGTCGCGCATCCGGACGCGCACGTGGTTGGCTCGGCGGTGGATGACATCGACGCGGATGGCAAGCCGCTCGCCGCGCGTGTACGTGGCTTGCCGCGCACGCTTGACCAGCGCTGGCTGTTGCATCGCGGCAAGCTCACCACGGTGCTGGGCGCGTCGATGGCGTTGCGGCGTGAATTGCTGACGAACCTGCCGCCGCTCACCGGCACGGTCGAGGACAACATGCTCACCCTGCGCGCGGTACTGCTGGGCGAGTGCCGCTGCCTGCCCGAAGCCTTGCTCGGCTATCGCCGTCATGGCGGCAATCTCAACGATCAGGTGTTCGATCGCAGTGGCGCCGATTACGCAACCTTCGAGCGCCGCCATCGGAAGATCATCGCGATGTACCGTGACATCGCGGCCGACCAGCGACGCTGCGTTGCCGCACGTCCCGAACTGCCGGACGCGCGCCAACGACTCGGCCTGGAACTGGCGCGGATGTACGGGCTGGAAGCCGACATGCGCGAAGCCATTCTCGACCGGCCACGCCGCCAGTGGCTGGCGCCGTTGTGGCAGGGCTTCAAGCATCCGGGCCTGCGCCGCAAGAGCGCCGAGCGTGCGCTGAAATTATTGCTGCCGCGACGATGGTTCGGGAAGGGTGGGGCGCGGCCGAATCCCTAGGATGACTTCGTCAACACCGCGTAGAACATGCCATCCAATCCGCCTTCGCCCGGCAGGATCTGCCAGCCGCTGACCGGCCGTTGGCCAACTGGTAACTCGAACGTTTCGACACGCGCGTCCGGATGGGCGGCGAGGAAGGCTTCGACCACGGCGACGTTTTCCGCGCGCAGTAGCGAGCAGGTCGCGTAGACCAGCCGGCCACCCGGCGCCAGCAACGGCCACAGCGCGCCCAGCAGGCGTTGCTGCACGTGTGCCAGCGTGGCGACGTCGGCGCTGCGCCGATGCAGCTTGATGTCGGGGTGGCGTCGGATCACGCCAGTGGCCGAGCAGGGCGCGTCCAGCAGGATGCGATCGAACGCCTTGCCATCCCGCCACGCGGCCGGTTCGCCGGCGTCGCCGACTTGCACCGTGCATTGCAGCCCCAGCCGGCGCAGGTTGGCGTCGATGGCGGCCGCGCGCGCGGGTTCGCGCTCCAATGCCAACAGCTCGATGTTGGCGCGTTCCAGCGCGTGGCACGCCTTGCCGCCGGGTGCGGCGCAGGCGTCCAGCACACGTTGCCCATCGTGCAGATCGAGCAGGTCCGCGGCAATCTGGGCAACGCCGTCCTGCACTGAAAAGTGTCCGTCCGCGAAACCCGGCAGGCGGGTGATGTCGGTGTTTTCAGCGAGCGTGATGGCATCCGTCAGGAACGGGTGCGCATGTGCCTCGGTGCCCCCGGCAGTCAATGCTGCCAGCACGTCCTCGCGCGTTGCGCGCCGCGCGTTCACGCGCAGCATCGGCGGCGCCGGCGTGTTGTTGGCGGCGAGGATAGAGTCTGCCTGATCCGGCCAGTCGTGCTGCAGCATGTCGACCAGCCAGCGCGGATGCGCGCTGCGGCTGACGACGTTGCTGTCGAGTTGACGAATCAAGGCTTCGCGCTCACGCAGCCAGCGGCGCAGGATGGCATTGGCAAGTTTCGCGAAGCCGCCGCGCTCGAGCGTGCGCGTCGCCTCGACAGTTGCCGCAACGGCGGCGTGCGGTGGCAGCTGCAGGATCTCCAGTTGCACCAGGCCCAACAACAGCAACGCGTGCAGCGCGGGTTCGCGCTGGCGCAGCGGTTTGTCCAGCAGCCGGTCCAGCGCACTGTCGAAGCGCAGCCACCAGCGCGCGCCTTCGTTGCACAGGGCGGTCAGGAAAGCGCGATCGCGCGGATCGGCAAGCTGCGCTTGCGCAGGCGCCAGGCGTTCGCGCAGCGATGCGCCGCCCAGTGCGACATCGGCGAGGCATTGCGCGGCCAGTGCGCGGGTGTCATTCACGTGTGTTTGAGCTCCGGGCGCGCATTCACGTAATCGGCGGCGCTGATCGCGCGCCCGCCGGGACGTTGCAGTTGCGTGATGCGAAGCACGCCCTCGCCGCAGGCGACGTCGATGCCGTGCTTCGATGCGGCGAGGACGGCGCCGGAGCCCGCGACTCGCGACTCGGGACCCGGCAAAGCTACAGCTGCCCACACCCGCACGCGCTCACCGGCAAGCGTGCACTCCGCCACCGGCCATGGGTTGAACGCACGCACCTTGCGTTCAAGTTCGGGCGCGGGCTGCGTGAAATCCAGGCGCGCCTCGGCCTTGTCGAGCTTGCGGGCGTAGGTCGCGCCGAGGTTGGTTTGCGGCGATTCCGGCAGTGATTCTCCGCGCGCTGCGCGCGCCAGACCTTCCCGCAACACCTCCGCGCCGAGCGCCGCCAGCCGGTCGTGCAGGGATCCGCCGGTGTCATCCGGCGCGATCGGCGTGCGCCGTTCCAGCAGCACCGGGCCGGTATCAAGGCCGGCTTGCATGTGCATCAGGCCTACGCCGGTTTCGGCGTCGCCGGCGAGGATCGCGCGCTGGATCGGCGCCGCGCCGCGCCAGCGTGGCAACAAGGATGCGTGCACGTTCCAGCAGCCGATGCGCGGGATGGCCAGCAGCTTGCGCGGCAAAATCAAACCGTAGGCAATCACCACCATGAGATCCGGCGCGTACTCGCGCAGGCGCTGCTGCGCTTCGGGTGACTTCAAGGATTCGGGCTGCTCGACCGGGATGCCCAGCGACAGCGCCGCCTGCTTGACCGGGCTGGCGCCGAGCTGGCGCCCGCGCCCGGCCGGTCGGTCCGGCTGGGTGTAGGCTGCGACGACATCGCAGCCGGCATCAAGGCAGGCCCGCAGTCCCGGCACCGCGAAATCGGGCGTGCCGGCGAACACCAGCTTCAATGGCTGCACTCCGAATGGCCCGTCAGCCCGCGTGGCGCCGCTGCTTTTCAAGCTTGCGCAGCAGCAGCGAGCGCTTCAACGGCGACAGGTAATCGACGAACACCTTGCCGACGAGATGATCCATCTCGTGCTGGATGCACACCGCGAGCAAGCCGCCGGTTTCGAGTTCGAACGACTTGCCGGTGACGTCCTGGGCCTTCACGCGCACCCATTCCTTGCGTTCGACGTCGGCGTACACGCCCGGGAAGGACAGG
Source organism: Rhodanobacter sp. (assembly GCA_022730295.1). GTDB lineage: Bacteria > Pseudomonadota > Gammaproteobacteria > Xanthomonadales > Rhodanobacteraceae > 66-474. The sequence goes on from DZCM01000024.1 coordinate 9,372, forward strand.
CAGCCTTCCTGACACATTTCGGTGCCGCTCGTCTCAAGCAGTTCGGGGTTCACCAGCACCAGCGGTGCGTCGCGGCCTTCCGACACGTCGGTGACCAGCAGGCGCTTTTGTTCATTGACCTGGGTCGCCGCAAGCCCGATGCCCGGCGCCGCGTACATGGTTTCCAGCATGTCGTCGGCCAGCCGCTTCAGCGCCGCGTCGAAGACTTCCACCGTCTGTGCGTTGAGGCGCAGTCGCGGATCGGGAAATTCGAGGATTTCGAGCTTGGCCATGGCGGGTCGGGGGCGGTGTCGCAGGGCAGCAGGATAACGTATCCGACGAAATGCGGGCCGGGACGGCCGCTTCCAAGCCCCGAAAGCCCTTGGTGTGCAGCAATCCGGGATGGATTGATCCAAGTGTGAACATTTTGCTTGCCGCGCCCAACAATTCGGGTACACTCGGCAAAAATCGCTTGGGGATCGGGGGATTGCCGGTCATGTTTAAGAAACTGCTTGCGCTCTCTGCGGGATTGCTGATCACTTTCGCCGCCTACGCGGCGACTGCCCAGCTGCGTGCCGACGCCCCACACACCTACGTGGTGAAAAAGGGCGACACGCTTTGGAGCATCTCCGCGCGCTATCTCCACAAGCCTTGGCTGTGGCCCGAAATCTGGGACGTCAACCAGCAGGTCTTCAATCCGCACCGCATTTACCCCGGTGACGTGCTGAATCTGGACGTGCACGGCCTGCACATCGCCAAGCGCGCCACCGTTCAGGAAAATCCGATCCCGACCGTGCCGCTGTCGGCCATCCAGGCCTTCCTCAAGGATTTCCGCGTGCTCACCGCCGAACAGGTGAAGCAGGCGCCTTACGTGGTGGCGGTGGAAGAAAACTCGCCGCGCGCGACCGAGGGCATGAACCTGTACGTGCGCAATCTGCACGGCGCGGTTCCGGGCCAGCGCTACGCGATCACGCGCACTACCCACATCTTTCGCCAGTTCAACGATGGCGGCAGCAAGGGCATGGACGACGTGGCCCATCTCGTCAACGATAATGTGGACATTGTGCCGTCGCCGTGGCAGGAAGATTTCCGCAACGACGGGCATTTCGGCCGCGGCAAGGAGATTGGCACCGAGGTGCGCGTGATCGGCACCGCGCAGGTGTTGAAGGTGGGCGATCCGGCCACCCTGTTGCTGACCAACGCCAGCATGGAAGTCCGCGCCGGCGATCGCTTGATGCCGGTCGATGACACGCCGTACGACTTCACCTTCTACCCGCATCCGCCGCAGAATGCGCCAGCCAACGCGTATGTGCTGGCGCTTGCGAATTCCTACGACGGCATCTCGGTGGAAGGCCCGGATGACGTGGTGGCGCTGAACGTCGGCAGTGCCGATGGCGTCAACAACGGCACGACCTTTGCGATTTACCAGCGCGGTGAAACGGTCGCCGACGACGTGGCCGGCAACAGCTATCGCCGTATGTTTTCACCCAAGGTGAAGTTGCCCGACGAGTTCATCGGCCACGTGATGGTATTTCGCACCTTCGCGCATGTGAGCTACGGCTTGGTGATGGACGGTATCCGTCCCGTGCGGGTGGGCGACCGCCTCGAAGCGCCGAAATAAACTTTCGCGGGAAATCCCTACACGGCGGCGCGGCGCAAGCCGCGCCGTTTTGCGTTCGGGCACCCCTAAACTTGGGGCATGCAAGATGCAGAAGAACTGCGGGCATGGTTGATCCTGCTGCGCGCGCCTACGCTTGGCAGCGTCGGCGTGCGTGCGTTGCTGGCGCAGGCCGGTTCGGCCCAGGCGGCGTGCAGCGACATACGCCGCTGGCGGCAGATTGCCAAGCTCGAATCGATCGCCGTGGATTGGATCGAACGGCCTGATGCGGACCGGATCAAGGCTGACCTCGCTTGGCTGGCGCAGTCGGGCCATCGTCTGCTCACCTGCGACGAGGCGGATTTTCCGCCGCAGTTGGAGACCATCGCCAGCCCGCCTGCCGCCTTGTTCGTGGCGGGTGATTCGGCCATCCTGCTGGCGCCCCAGATTGCGATCGTGGGCGCGCGCAGCGCCACCGCGCAGGGCAAGGCGACGGCCCGCGATTTCGCCAGTACCTTGTCCCGCGCCGGATTTGTCGTCACCAGCGGGATGGCCGATGGCATCGATGGCGCGGCCCACGCCGGTGCGCTGCAGGCCAACGCTGCGACGATTGCGGTGGTGGGCACCGGCCCGGATCTCGTTTATCCACGCAAGCATCGTGATTTGGCGCGATCAATCAGCGAACATGGCGCGATCGTCAGTGAATTTCCATTGGGGGTTGAAGGCAAGCCCGATCACTTCCCGCGTCGCAACCGCATCATCGCAGGGCTGGCCTTGGGCACCCTGGTGGTCGAAGCGGGCCTGCAATCGGGCTCGTTGATCACCGCGCGGCTGGCGGTGGAATCCGGGCGCGAGGTGTTTGCGTTGCCCGGATCGATCCACAACCCGTTGGCCAAGGGTTGCCACCGGCTGATTCGGGATGGCGCCCGATTGGTGGAATCGTCGGCCGAAATCATCGAGGCGTTGACCCCGGCGGCCCAGGCGCTGGGTGCCGATTTGCGGGCGCGGCTGGCCTCCACTGAGAATTCCGCGACACCGGTGACTGGCTGGGTAGGGCGTATGCAAGATCCTGATTATGCAAAGCTTATGGTGGCGCTAGGCGATGCACCGGCGGCCCTGGATGAACTGCTGGAACGCACCGGACTCGGCGCCTCGGTGGTGTCGTCGATGCTGCTTTTGCTGGAGCTGGAGGGCGTCGTCGCGTCCGCCGGCAACGGGCGCTGGCAGCGGATTTTTGCATCCGGCGCTTGACAGACCCCCCCCACTCCCGCATTCACTATAAATAAGGCATCACGCCGACGAGTGCGTTGCAAATCCCTAAATGGCCAAAAATCTACTTATCGTCGAGTCGCCCGCCAAGGCCAAGACGATCAACAAATACCTCGGCACCGACTTCAAGGTGCTGGCGTCCTATGGCCACGTCCGCGACCTGGTGCCCAAGGAAGGTGCGGTCGATCCCGACCGCGACTTTGCGATGGACTACGCGCTGATCGAGAAAAACGTCAAACATGTCGATGAGATCGCCAAGGCTGCGAAGGACGCCGAGTCCATCTACCTCGCGACCGACTTGGATCGCGAGGGTGAGGCGATCAGCTGGCACATCAGCGAAATCCTGAAACAGCGCGGGCTGCTGAAGGGCAAAACTACCCACCGGGTGGTGTTCTCCGAAATCACGCCGCGCGCGATCAAGGACGCCGTCGCCAACCCGCGGCAGCTCTCGCACGACATGGTGGATGCCCAGCAGGCGCGCCGCGCGCTGGATTATCTGGTCGGCTTCAACCTCTCGCCGGTGCTGTGGCGCAAGGTCCAGCGCGGCCTGTCCGCCGGGCGCGTGCAGTCGCCGGCGCTGCGCATGATCGTCGAGCGCGAGGCAGAGATCGAAGCCTTCGTTCCGCGCGAGTACTGGACGGTCGAGGCGAAGCTCACCCACAAGGATGGTGAATTCAGTGCGCGGCTGGTCAAGTTGCACGGCAAGAAATTCGAGCAGTTCGATCTCACCAATGCGCGGGACGCACACGTCGCGCGTGATGCGCTGGTCAAGGCTGCCGGTGGCAAGCTCGTCGTTGGCGACATCCAATCCAAGCAACGCCAGCGCCGCCCGGCCGCGCCGTTCACCACGTCCACCCTGCAGCAGGAAGCCGCGCGCAAACTCGGCATGGCCACCAGCCGCACCATGCGCATCGCGCAGGGTTTGTATGAAGGCGTGGCGCTGGGCGGCGAAGGCACTGTCGGCCTGATCACCTACATGCGTACCGATTCCACCAATCTTTCGGGCGAGGCGGTGGCGGAATTGCGCCAGGCCATCGAACGCGAATTCGGCAAGCAGGGCCTGCCCGAGCACCCGATGGTCTACAAGACCAAGTCCAAGAACGCGCAGGAAGCACATGAAGCGGTACGCCCGACCTCGGCGCTGCGTACGCCACGTTCCGTCGCGGCGTACCTGACACCCGACCAGCTGAAGTTGTACGAATTGATCTGGAAACGCGCGGTCGCCTGCCAGATGAAACCGGCGACCCTCAACACGGTCGCGGTCGAGTTTCCGTGTGGCAGCGATGCAGCGTTCCGCGCCACCGGCACCACGGTGGTGGATCCCGGCTTCCTTGCGGTCTACGAAGAAGGCCGTGACGCGAAATCCGACGAGGACGAGGAAGCGCGCAAGTTGCCGGCGTTGAGCGTCGGTGAGGCGGTGCCATTGTCCGGCATCGCCGCCGACCAACATTTCACCGAGCCGCCGCCGCGCTATTCCGAGGCATCGCTGGTGAAGACGCTGGAAGAATACGGCATCGGCCGGCCCTCGACCTACGCCAGCATCATCCAGACGCTGCTGTCGCGCGAATACGTGATCCTGGATTCGCGCCGCTTCAAGCCGACCGACGTCGGCCGCGCGGTCGCGAAATTCCTCACCGCGCACTTCACGCAGTATGTCGATTACGACTTCACGGCCAAGCTCGAAGACGAGCTTGACGCGGTCAGTCGCGGTGAAGAGGAATGGCGCCCGTTGCTGGCGGAGTTCTGGAAGCCGTTCAAGGCACTGGTCGACGACAAGATGGAAACGGTTGATCGCTCCGAGGCCACCGGCGCGCGGCTGCTCGGCGATGATCCGGTGACCGGCAAACCGGTGTCGGTGCGGCTGGGCCGCTACGGGCCGTATGCCGCGCTCGGCGACAAGGACACGGACGAGAAACTGAAATTCGCATCGCTCCTGCCCGGTCAGAGCATGCACACGATCTCCTTGGCCGAGGCGCTGGAACTGTTCAAGCTGCCGCGGGTGCTTGGTGTGGCTGCCGACGGCGACGAGATCAGCGCGGCGATTGGACGTTTCGGGCCGTTCGTGAAAAAAGGGGGGGTGTACGCGTCGCTGAAGGGCGATGACAATGCCTACACCGTCACGCTGGAACGCGCGCTGGAGGTGATCCGCGAGAAGCAGGAATTGATCGCCAACCGCTTGATCAGTGATTTCGGTGACGGAATCCAGGTGTTGAACGGCCGCTACGGGCCCTACATTACCGATGGCGAGAAGAACGCCAAGGTACCCAAGGATCGCGAACCCAAGTCGTTGACGCACGCCGAGTGCAAGGCGCTGATCGAAGCCGCGCCAGTGCGGCGTGGTCGCGGCGCCTTCAAGAAGTCGACGGCGAAGAAAGCGCCGCCGAAAAAGGCCGTTGCCAGGAAATCAGCCGTGAAGAAATCCGCCGCGAAAAAAACGTCGGCAAAAAAATCGGCTACGAAAAAAGCTGCAACCAAGCAGCCCGCGGCGAAGAAAACCACGCGCGCGAAAAAAGGGGCAACCGCAGCAGTGACTGAAACGCCGCCGTTTGACGTCTGAGCCGTGCGCGTTTTCGGCATCGAAGAGATCGACGCTGCTGCCGCGTTGCTGCGCGCAGGTGGCGTGCTGGCTTATCCGACCGAGGGCGTGTACGGACTCGGTTGCGATCCGGACAATCGTGCGGCGTTCGCGAAGATCTTTGCCTTGAAGCGACGGGCGCCGGAACAGGGCGTATTGCTGATCGCTGCCGACCTTGAGCAGGTCATGCCGTGGATCGGCGCCGCGCCAGACGCCGCGTTGGCGCGCGCCCGCGCCATCTGGCCGGGTGCCCACACCTTCATCTTCCCGCGCTCGCCGCGGGTGCCGGAGTGGGTCGCGGGTGGTCATGCGGGCATTGCCCTGCGCGTGACCGCGCATTCACCGTCAGCGGCGCTGTGCCGCGCCTTCGGTGGCCCGGTCGTTTCGACCAGCGCCAACCGCCACGGCGAGCCGCCGGCCATGAGCGCTGCGGATATTCGCGCAGTCTTCGGCGAAGCGCCCGATGGCGTGCTGGACGCGCCGCTTGGTGGGCTGGATCGCCCCACGCCCATCACCGACGCGGTGAGCGGCGCTATCATCCGTGCCTGAAGGGGACAGGGAGCTTTGCGTGGCGAGCGTATACGAACCACAGCGTGGTGCGTCGACGGAGGCATGGCGGCCGTTGTTGGCGGACGCCGCGCCGCGGCGCGCCATGGCCTGGCGCGACGGACAGGCGATTACCGCCGACGCGTTTCTCGCAGACGTTGCTGCGCTGGCTGCGCGCCTGCCGGTCGCGCCGGCCGCAGTGAATCTTTGCGACGACCGTTACGCTTTCATGGTTGCGTTCGCCGCCTTGCTGGTGCGCGGGCAGGCCAATTTGCTGCCGCCCTCACGCGCGCCGCACGCCATCAACGCAGCGCTCGACGCTTATCCGGGCAGCTACGCGCTCGGCGAAACGGTGCTGGAACCCGCGCCGCCGCATTACCTGCTGTTCACTCCGGGAGTCGCTGCGCCGGCCACGGCAATGCGGCCGCTGGTCGCAGTCGATGCGCTCGCTGCAGTGGGGTATACCTCGGGTTCGACCGGCGTGCCGCGCGCCAATCCCAAACATTGGAACAGGTTCGCGATTTCAAGCGGGCACAACGACGCGCTGTTGCGTGCGCTGGCCGGTGGCGATTACCACGTCGTGGCAACGGTTCCGCCGCAGCACATGTACGGATTGGAATTCTCGGTTCTGCTGCCCTTGCTCGGCAGCGCCTCGGTGCATTCCGGGCGCCCATTCTTCGCCGCCGACATCGCCCAGGCCCTGCGCGAGCTGCCCGAACCGCGCGTGTTGGTGACCACGCCCGTGCATCTGCGCGCATTGGTCGAGGCCGGGCAACTGTTGCCGCCATTGGCCGCAATCGTCTCGGCCACCGCGCCGCTGTCAGGCGACTTGGCCCGCGCCGCCGAACGCCGGTTCGATGCGCCGCTGCAGGAGATGTTCGGCTCCACCGAAACCTGCGTCATCGCGCATCGCCGCAGTACCCGAACCGAGGCATGGACACCTTGTCCTGGCGTGGTGCTGCAGCCGCAGCCGGATGGCACCCGGGTCGAGGCGCCGCAGCTGGCGACGCCCGTGGTGCTGGCAGACATCATCGAGATCGATCGCGATGGTTGTTTCCGCTTGTGCGGGCGCAATACGGATCTGTTGGAAATTGCCGGCAAGCGGGCTTCGCTGGGCGACTTGACCCACAAACTGCTGGCGATCCCCGGCGTCCGTGACGGCGTGGTGTTCCAGCTGGACGATACCGATGCGATGGGCGTGCGCCGCATCGCCGCGCTGGTGGTGGCGCCCGGCGTTGCCGATTCCGACATGCTCGATGCCTTGCGCGAGGCGATTGATCCGGTATTCCTGCCACGCCCGCTGGTCTGCGTCGATGCGCTGCCGCGCAGCGAGACAGGAAAACTGCCGCGCCCCGCACTGCTCGCGATGCTCAAACAGGACCGGGGGCCGGTCCCCGGCACTCGAACATGAAGGTGCTCGTGATTGGTTCCGGAGGCCGCGAGCACGCATTGGCGTGGAAACTTGCGCAATCGCCACGGGTGACCGGCGTGATCGTGGCGCCCGGCAACGCCGGTACAGCGCGTGAGCCCGGGATCCGCAATGCGGACGTTGCCGCAAGTGACCTTGAGGGTCTGTTGAAGCTGGCCCAGGACGAGGGCGTCGCATTGAGCCTGGTGGGTCCGGAGGGTCCGCTGGTCGCGGGCGTCGTCGACAAGTTTCGCACCGCGGGCTTGCGGATATTTGGACCGACGGCTGCCGCCGCGCAGCTGGAAGGCTCCAAATCCTTCACCAAGGATTTCCTTGCCCGCCACCAGATTCCGACCGCGCACTATGCGGTGTTCAGCGCACTCGATCCCGCGCTCGCCTACGTGCGCACGCACGGCGCGCCGATCGTGATCAAGGCCGATGGCCTGGCCGCCGGCAAAGGCGTGGTGGTGGCGATGACGCTGTCCGAAGCCGAGCACGCGCTCACCGACATGCTCGGTGCGCACAGCTTCGGTGATGCGGGTGCGCGCGTCGTGATCGAGGAATTTCTCGCGGGCGAAGAAGCCAGCTACATCGTGATGGCCGATGGCGCGCACGCGCTGGCGATGGCATCCAGCCAGGACCACAAGCGTGTGGGCGATGGCGACAGCGGCCCCAACACCGGTGGCATGGGCGCGTATTCGCCGGCGCCGGTGGTGACGCCCGAGGTCGAGGCGCGCATCCAGCGTGAGGTCATTGCGCCAACACTCGCAGGCATGGCCGCCGAAGGCGCACCGTTCAGCGGTTTCCTGTACGCGGGTTTGATGATCGATGCGACCGGCGCGCCGAAAGTCATCGAGTTCAACGTGCGTTTCGGCGATCCGGAAACCCAACCGGTCATGCAGCGGCTGCAATCGGATTTCGTCGAATTGATCGAAGCCGGCATTGACGGGGTGCTTGATCGCGTCGAAGCAACATGGGATACGCGCCCCGCGCTCGGCGTGGTGGTCGCGGCGCATGGTTATCCGGCGACGCCGAAAAAAGGCGACGTGATCACCGGACTCGACAGGGATTTTGGTGCCGATGTGAAAGTGTTCCATGCCGGCACCGTGCTGAATGCGGACGGCGAGGTCGTCACCGCCGGCGGCCGCGTGTTGTGCGTGTGCGCGCTTGGCGACGACGTGGCGCAGGCGCGCGATCGCGCCTACGCCGCGGTCGATCGCATTCATTTCGAGGGGGGGTTCTGTCGTCGCGACATCGGGTATCGCGCGTTGGCACGGCGGGCATGACGATGAGGTGACCGCGCGGCAGCGCTGCCGCGATTGCAGGCACAATAGCCCCGTCCCGGCCGGGGCGACGAGGGAGTGGCATGAACCAGTTTCGCCTGTTGGCCAAGCGCCGCTTCGCGCCGTTCTTCGCGGTGCAGTCGCTGGCGGCGTTCAACGACAATGCGTTCCGCAACGCCACCATCGTGCTGGTTGGGTTCCAACTGGGGCTGTCAGTCCAGCAGGTGGGGTTTTATTCCAACCTCGCGCCGGCGTTGTTCATTCTGCCGTTCTTCCTGTTCTCGGCGAGTGCGGGGCAACTGGCCGAAAAGTACGAGAAGCACACCCTGATCCGCTGGGTGAAGGTGTTCGAGATCGCGGCGATGTGCGTGGCGGCGTGGGGCTTCTACGCGCGCAGTCCATTGCTGCTGTTCGTGGTGTTGTTCCTGATGGGCGTGCACTCGACGGTGTTCGGTCCGATCAAGTACGCGATCCTGCCACAGGTGTTGCAGCCAAACGAACTCGTCGGCGGCAACGGCTTGGTCGAAACCGGCACCTCGATCGCGATCCTCGTCGGCATGATTGCCGGCGGCGCGGCGATACACTCGCATTTTGGCTGGGTTGCCGCCGGTGCACTGGTGATCGGCGTGGGCGTGATGGGGCTTGCGGCCAGTCTCATGATTCCGCGCGTACCGGCGGCGGCACCGAATCTCAAATTCAATTGGAATGTTGTCAGCGAGAGCTGGAAGGTGCTGAAGCTCACCGCCAGGCAGCGTGCGGTATTCAATTCGATCCTCGGCATTTCGTGGTTCTGGTTTTTTGGTGGCGTGGTGACGGCGCAATTGCCGAACTACACCAAACTGTTCTTGGGCGGTGACGCCAGCGTCGAAATCATGGTGCTGGCGCTGTTTTCGATCGGTGTCGGCATCGGCTCCCTGTTGTGCGAGCGGCTGTCCGGCCACAAGGTCGAAATTGGGTTGGTGCCGTTGGGTGCGCTTGGCATGACGGTGTTCGGCGTGCTGCTGTATTTCGCGCGGCACGCACCGCCGGCTTATTCCGATCTTGACTGGCTGGAATTCCTGCGGCGGCCGGGCAGCCCGTGGATTGGCTGTGACCTGATCCTGATCGGCCTGTTTGCTGGTTTTTTCATCGTGCCGCTGTTCGCGCTGGTGCAAAGCCGCACCCCACGCGGTGAGTTGTCGCGCGTGATCGCCGGCAACAACATCATCAATGCAGTGTTCCTGGTCGTCGCAGCGATTTTCGCTTATGGACTGCTGGCCGCGGGCCTGACGATCCCGCAGCTGTTCCTCGTCACTGCAATCTTGAACGCCGCGGTGGCGCTCTTCATCTTCCAGCTGGTGCCGGAATTCCTGGTGCGTTTTGTCGGCTGGCTGCTGATCAGCACCTTGTACCGCGTGCGCACGCAAGGCCTCGAGCGGATTCCGGATGAAGGCCCGGCGGTGCTGGTTTGCAACCACGTCAGCTTCGTGGATGCGCTGATCCTGATGGGCAGCGTGCGTCGCCCGGTGCGCTTCGTGATGTACTACAAGATATTCAGGACGCCTGCGCTGGGCATCGTGTTCCGCGCCGCCAAGGCGATCCCGATCGCCGGCGTGAAGGAAGATCGTGCCTTGATGCAGCGCGCGTTCGATTCCATCGATGCGGCGCTGGCCGCGGGCGAACTGGTGTGCATCTTCCCCGAGGGAGGCCTTACGCTCGATGGCGAGATTGCGAAATTCCGTTCCGGCGTCGAAAAGATCCTGGAGCGCCGGCCGGTGCCGGTGATTCCGCTGGCGCTGCGTGGGCTGTGGCACAGCATGTGGAGTCGGCGCGATTCGCGCCTCGGGCGGGCGCGCTTGCCGCGGCGGTTTCACGCCCACATCGAACTTGCGGTGGGTGTGCCCATGGATGGTGCGGCGGCCGATGCGGCGCAGCTGGAGTCGGCGGTACGTGCACTGCGTGGCGCCGAAGCTTGAGGGCCGCGGGGCAGCTCGCGCGGTGCGATACTGCATCGTTTCAGAATCACGCAGGACAGCATGGCTGACATACCGCTACGCATCGCCACCCGCAAAAGTCCGCTGGCCTTGTGGCAGGCCGGGCACGTGGCGCAGCGGCTGCGCGATGCGCATCCCGGGCTCGGCGTGGAGTTGCTGCCGCTGTCCACGCGCGGCGACGAGGTGCTGGATCGTTCGCTGGCGGCGATTGGTGGCAAGGGTTTGTTCCTCAAGGAACTCGAAGTCGCACTGGCCGAGGGCCACGCCGATCTCGCCGTGCATTCGCTGAAGGACGTACCGGCGCATCTGGATGCGGGTTTTGCGCTGCCGGCCATCCTTGCGCGTGCCGACTGCGCGGATGCATGGGTGAGCAATGAATTCGAGTCGCTCGATGCACTGCCGCGCGGCGCGCGCGTAGGCACGTCGTCATTGCGCCGCACTGCACAGTTGCGTGCGCGGCGGCCGGACGTTGAGGTTGCCGACCTGCGCGGCAATGTCGGTACCCGCCTGGCCAAGCTTGACTGTGGCGATTATGCGGCGATCATTCTCGCGGTGGCGGGATTGCAACGCATGGGCTTCGATGAACGCATCCGCGCGCGGCTGGCACCGCCAGAATGGTTGCCGGCGCCGGGCCAGGCCGCGATCGCGGTAGAGACACGCGCGGGCGATGCGCGCGTGATCGAGTGCGTAAACGTGCTGGATGACGACGCGACGCGGCGGAGCGTTGCCGCCGAGCGCGCCCTCAACGCCGAACTGGGTGGCGATTGCAGCATGCCGCTGGGCGCGTGGTGCGACACCGCGTCCGACGGGCAGCTGCGTTTGTGCGGCTTGTTCGGTGACGCCAGCAATGGACGGTTGTTGCGGGCCGAAGCGATCGGTGGCGATCCGCATGCGCTGGGTTCAAAAGTCGCGCGCCTGCTGCGGGAGCAGGGCGCGGAGGCACTGTTGGCCTCGCGCCCGTGAGAATCTGTCGCGGCTGCCGCCGTTCCTACTTCTTGCCGAAGTTGTACACCAGGTTGGTGGTGAACAGGCTGTCCATGTGATTGGTGCCGGGCACGATCGCCGAGTTGTAGCGGTTCTCGTAGGCGACCTTCAGTGCCAGTGTCCTGGTCATCGCCACCGCGAGCCCGATATCGTTCTGGTAGTACTTGTTCTGGCTGCCGACTTCCGCAAGGAAGGTTTCCTGCAGGCTGGTACTATCGGTGATCGCCAGCTTGTAGTTGACCAGCGCGCGACCGATCACCTCGTTCTCGACGGCTGGCGTCACTTGGGTGACGAGTGGCGGCGTGACGCTGGTGTCGACCACGTTGTAGGTCTGCGGCTGGTAGCGCTTGTAGCCAGGGCCGGCCTCGAATGACAACTCGGCGCGGGCATCCTTGAACACGATGTAGCCGTAACCGATCGAGGCAACTTCCTGCCAGCGATTCGGGGCGAAGTCGTCACGGTCGTAACGCGCCGCGCCGACCACGTAGGCGCGCGGGCTGAACTTGTAGCCGACCGAGCCGCCGATATCAAAATGGTTGGCGGTGGTTTGGTAGCTGTCGGTGGTGCCGACCGTGGTGCTGCCTTCGACCACCGGCGTCTTGACGCTGCTCTTGGCGCGATTGACATCGAGGAAGAGCGCGTCCTTCCAGATGTCATTCTCGAAGGCGAGGTTGAGCTTGGCGTCGACGTTGAGCGACTTGGTATTGCCGCTGGCCTGGGCAAGTCCGAACTCGCCGCTGCCGCTCCAGTTCGACTGCGCCGCGGGGGTCGCCGCCAGTGCGAGGGCGGGCAGGCAAAGGATCGCTGCCGCGGCAAGCGCGACGATACGCACGGATTTCATGGACAACTCCTTGATGGGCACGGCAAAAGCGCGCAAGGCTGGGCCCCGCGCGCTGAACTGCTGTTGAATTGAAGTTGGACGAAGATGGTGGCAGAAACGCGAGGCTTCAAGCCTGCCGCTGCCGGAACCGTGAACCCCGGCGCGCCAGTCTTTGGCTACTTTCTGTTTCGGCAGAAAGCGGCCTGCGCCGTGGCACGGCGTGGAAGGTGACATGCACGTCCGTATGCAGGGCACGAACGTCAAAACGGCCAGATTTTCGGAATGAGATACATCGACAGCGCGCAGAACATCAGGATCAGCGGCACGCCCACCTTCGCGAAATCAAGAAAGCGATAGCCGCCGGCGTAGTACACCATCGTGTTGGTCGGATACCCGACCGGCGTCGCGAACGATGTCGCGGCGGCGAACGCGACGGCCACCACGAACGGGCGCGGGTCGGCGTGCACCGCGTGCGCGACGGTGACCGCGATGCCAACCATCAACACCACCGAGGGGTTGTGGCCCATCAGCTCGGTGAGCAGCGCGGTGAGCAGGTACACCATCAGCAGCGCGGCGAGTGGACCGTGGTCGCCGGCGAGGTTGAGCGCGCCGTCCACGACCACGTTCGCAAGCCCGGTTTGCTCGATCGCCAGGCCCAGTGGCAGGATCGCACCGAGCATGATGATGATTTTCCAGTCCATGCCCTCGTACACATCCTTGCGGCCGAAGCAGCGGGTCAGGGCCATCGCGGCCACACCGCAGATTGCCGCGATCGGGATCGGCAACAAGTGCAGGGCGGAGACCACGACCACCGCGACCATGATCCCCACCGCCACGAATGCCTTGTACGCCGGGCGGAGCGCATCGACGCGTTCGTTCAGCACCACGAAACGGTCATCGCGGCGCAGACGTTTCACGTTGTCAGCGGGCAGCAGCAGCATCAGCACGTCGCCGGTCTGGAAGGCGACGTCGCGAATCTTGTCACGCAACAGATGCCCGCGGCGGTGGATGCCGAGCACGGTGGCGCTGTGGTGCGGCAACAGGTCGAGGTCACGCAGGGTGCGGTCTTCGGCGAGGCTGGCCGGCGCGATCATGGCTTCGACCAGCACGTTGGCCTTGTCACCATTCTCGCCATGGGTGAACTCTGGATTGAGCTCCAGCCCCGCGTGCTTGCGAAACTCCTCCAGCTTGTCCCATTCACCGCGCACCAGCAGCACGTCGCCGGTGGCGAGTTTCTGGGTGCGTGGCGACCACATGTGTTCGTCGCCGCGCAGCAGTTCCAGCGGATACACGCCACGCTCGCCCAGCCGGGCTTCGGCGATGGTCTGGCCGACCAGGGGCGAGTCTGCCATCAGCTTGAGTTCGGTGACGTACTTGCCGACCTCAGCCGCTCCCGAGCTTTCGTTGTCGAGGTGCCTCGGCAGCAACCAACGCCCGATCACCATCACGTAGATGATGCCGGCGACCGCAAGCAATGCGCCCAGCTTGGTGAACTCGAATACCCCCACCGGCGCCAGGCCCTGCTTCTGCGCCAGTGAATCGACCAGCAGGTTGGATGAGGTGCCGATCAAGGTGCATACGCCGCCCATCTGCGCGGCGAACGCCATCGGCATCAATACCCGCGCCGGCGATGTGCCGGTGCGCTGGCACACGCGCAGCGTCAGCGGCAGGAAGGTTGCCACCAGCGCGACGTTCTTGATGAAAGCGCCGAGCGCCGCGACCACCAGCATGATGCCCAAGGTCAACAGCCAGGGCTTTCGGATCCGCGCCAGCAGGCCGATGACCGGGTCCAGTGCACCCGAGCGTTCGATGCCCAGCGACAGCGCAAACATCGCCGCGACTGTCACCGTGGCCTCGTTGCTGAACCCGGAGAGCGCTTGTTCCGGGGTGACGATGCCGAGCACGACCAGCAGCGCCAGCGTGATCAGCGCGACCACGTCCACGCGCACCTTTTCGCTGGCGAACAAGGCCATCGCGGCGACGATGATTGCGGCGGTGGCCCAGGCCTGCCAGGTCATGGGCGCGGGTCCGTCGCGGTGTTGGGCTGCGGCGCATTCATGGCGTGCAACTGTCCCCTTGCTGCAGTGTGATGGCCGTGACTTGCGTCAGCGGCAGCCTGATTGTGTCGTGCTTGCCGTCCACGCGGGTAAGTATGGCGTTATCTGTACTCGGTCGAGCCGGCGCAGCCCATCGACTGCGACCGTGCAAGGTAATCGCGACGGGCGAAGCGGTAGTACGCGCCCGCCGCGGGGATTCGTGACTCGAAAAAGCAGCCGCGCTTGCTGTAGCGCGCCAGTTGCTGTGGGTTCGTTGCGTCTGAGGCTTGCGTGGGGCAAGGCGACGATGGCAGCCACCCCGGCGCTTGCCGCCAAGCGTCCGCGGCGTCATGCTTTGCCGCATGCACCAGTACGAACGCGTCCTCAAGCTGCACGGCATCTTCAAGTCGCACCGGCGGCCGGTTGATGCGCAGCGTCTGCGCGAGGAACTGGGTTGTTCGCGCGCCACCTTGTACCGCGACATCGCCTTCCTGCGCGATGCATTGGGTGCACCGCTGGACAGCGATCCGGAAGGCCACGGTTTTCGCTACGCCGATGACGACGGCGAACGCTTCGAGCTGCCGGGCCTGTGGCTGACCAGCGAAGAACTTTCCGCGCTGATGGCGCTCGAATCGTTGCTCGCGCGTTCCGACCCGGGCGTGTTGGCCGATGCGTTGGCACCGTTCCGCACCCGCGTCGAAAAGATCCTCAACGAGCAAGCCGGCACGCGTGCGCAGCCATTGGATCGCATCCGGGTGATCCCCTGGGGTTCGCGCAAACTCAACCAGCAGGTTTTTCGCGCGGTGGCAGGCGCCGTGCTGGCGCGGCAACAACTGAGGTTCCGCTACCGCGCGCGCACCACAGGCGCCGACAGCGTGCGCCACGTGTCGCCGCAGCGGCTGACGCACTATCGCGACAACTGGTATCTCGACGGCTGGGACCACGATCGCGAAGCCTTGCGCAGCTTCGCGGTGGATCGCATCGGCGAACCCGTTGTGCTCGAAAAGCCTGCGCTCGATCGCGCTGAAAAGGAATTGAACGACACCCTGGCGTCGAGCTACGGCATCTTCGCTGGCGCGCCCAAGGCCTGGGCGACGATCAGGTTTTCCGCGCGCGCCGCGCGCTGGGTGGCCGATGAGCACTGGCACTCGCTGCAGGAAGGCCGTTGGCTGGACGACGGTCGCTTTGAACTGAAGTTGCCGTATTCGCAGTCGCGCGAACTGGTGATGGACATCCTGCGCTACGGCCCCGATGCGCAAGTGGTGTCGCCGCAGTCGTTGCGTGAGGAAATCCGGATCATGCACAAGCTCGCGCTGGACGAATACGATCACGCGAAGCCGTGAACGATCATCGCGAACCCGTGGTGCAGTCGCCTGCCAAGCCAAGCGTGGCGTTGGCGCTTGGCACCGGCGGCGCGCGTGGCTTGGCGCACATCGGCGCGATCGAAGCCATCCTGGCCGCGGGTTATCGCATCACCGCGGTGTCCGGCAGTTCGATGGGTGCGTTGATCGGCGGCATCCACGCCGCCGGCAAGCTGGATGTGTATCGCGACTGGGTATGCGCGCTGCAGAAGATGGACGTGCTGAAGCTGGTGGACTGGACGCTGTCCGGTTCCGGCCTGATCAAGGGCGAGCGCATCATCGGCGTCCTGCGTGAGTTGATCGGCGAAGTGGCGATCGAGGAACTGGCGATTCCCTTTACCGCGGTCGCGACCGACCTCGACCGCGAGCGCGAAGTGTGGCTGGCGAGCGGGCCCTTGTTCGACGCGATCCGCGCCTCGATCGCGATTCCGACGATCTTCCGCCCGCATTCGCATGGCGGCCATCGCCTCGTCGATGGCGGCCTGATGAACCCGCTGCCGCTGACACCGCTGCTGCAATCCCCGAGCGAGTTCACGATCGCGGTGAACGTGAATGGCCCGCACGAGGCCTTGGCGGTGCGGCATCCCGCACAGCTGCCTGCCGAACCGCGCAGCGGGCTGCGCAGCACGGTTGCGGCGTTCGTCAAGCGCACCATCGGTAACCACGAGGACAAGCACCCGGAACCCGGCTGGGTGGACACACTCACCCAGTCGCTGGATCTGATGCAGGAAAACCTCGCCCGCTTCCGCCTTGCCGCCGACCGGCCCGACCTGGTGATCGAGATTCCGCGCAACGCCAGCGCGGTGTACGAGTTCTATCGCGCATCGGAGTTGATCGAACTCGGACGCGAGCGCGCCGCGCGGGCGCTGGAGGCGTGGCGGCCGGGCAACTCACACTGATCGTCCCGGCGTCGGCCAAGACCGGATAACTGCAGTCATTCCTGGGCCGCGTGCAGCGCGGAACCCGGAAGCCATTTTGGGCAAGTACGAAACCTCTTCGTTCCGGTTGCGCTCGCCGCCGACCCGTTCGGAACCTTCGCGAGGACATCACGTCGTGCGAGAGCCGATCCCTCACCCGCCGCTTCGCGGCCACCCTTCCTTGCGGAAGAGGGGGAACGTCAAAGCGCGGTGAGGTTTGCGTACGCCGCCACCAGCCACTTCGCCCCGGCGTCCGCAAAGTTGACCTGGATGCGGGTGTGTGCGCCGGAGCCTTCGGCGCGAACGACGACGCCTTCGCCGAACTTGGCGTGCTGCACGCGCTGTCCGAGTTGAAGGGGCAGGGTGTCGTCCAGATCAGCGTGGCCTCGCTGCGCACTGGGGGGCGGCGCGTACATCGGGCGTCTGATTTTTGCGCGCGGGCGCACTTCGGTCACGAGATGCGCCGGTAATTCAGCGAGGAAGCGCGACGGGCGCGAGATGGTTTCGCTGCCGTACTGGCGGCGCGATTCGGCGTAGCACAGCACCAACTGTTCGCGCGCGCGGGTGATGCCGACGTAGGCGAGCCGGCGTTCCTCTTCGAGACGCGAGGGATCTTCGACCGAGCGTTGCGTCGGGAACAGGCCATCCTCCATGCCGGCCAGGAACACCACCGGGAACTCCAGCCCCTTGGCCGAATGCAGGGTCATCAGCTGCACGCAATCGCTGCCGGTTTCGCCCTGGCCTTCGCCGGCTTCCAGTGCGGCGTGGGCAAGGAACGCAGAAAGTTCGGACAAACCGGCTTCGAGATCCTCCGGCGTCGGTTCGAAGCGGCTGGCGACATTGACCAGTTCGTCGAGGTTCTCCACGCGCGCCTCGGCGTTGCCACGGCTGTCGCGTTCGTAGTAATCGCGCAGGCCGGATTCGATGATCGCGCGTTCGACCTGTTCGGCGAGGGTGATGTCGTTCGAACCATTCGCGAATCCTTCGACCAGCGTCATGAACCCCCGCAAAGCATTCTTCGCGCGCCCGGTCAGGCCATCACCGGCGAGTTCCGCCAGTGATGCATCCCACATGGACAGATCGCCGCCGCGCGCGCGTTGCCGCAAGGCTTCCAGCGTGCGTTCGCCGACGCCGTGCGGCGGCGTTGCCAGCGCGCGCTCGAACGAGGCATCGTCGCCGCGGTTGGCGGCAAGGCGCAGGTAGGCCAGCGCATCCTTCACCTCGGCGCGTTCGAAATAGCGCTGGCCGCCATATACGCGATAGGGAATGTCGTGCTGGTGAAGTTGTTCTTCGAAGTTGCGCGATTGCGCGTTGGAGCGGTACAGCACCGCGATATCCGAAGGCTTGCCGCCGGCATCGAGATACTCGCGGATGCGCTCGATCACGAAACGCGCCTCGTCCTGTTCGTTGTAGGCGGCGTACAGCGAGATCGACTCGCCCTTGTCGCCTGCCGTCCACAACTTCTTGCCGAGCCGCGACGGGTTCTGCGCGATCACGGCGTTGGCGGCCTCCAGAATCGTCGCGGTGGAACGGTAGTTCTGCTCCAGGCGCAGGGTTTTCGCGTCCGGGAAATCGCTCAGGAAGGCGCGCATGTTTTCCACTTTCGCGCCGCGCCAGCCGTAGATCGACTGGTCGTCGTCGCCAACCGCGAAGACCGTTCCGGTGCTGCCCGCGAGCAGGCGGATCCACGCGTACTGCAGCGCATTGGTGTCCTGGAATTCGTCGATCAGCAGGTGCCGCCAGCGTTCCTGGTAGTGCGCGCGGAGTGCATCGTTGTCGCGCACCAGTTCGTGCGCACGCAACAGCAACTCGGCGAAGTCCACCAGCCCCGCGCGGCGGCAGGCCGACTCGTAGGCTTCGTAGACTTTCAGGTAGGTGCGCGCCACCGGATGTTCGCCCGGCTCGATACCGCCCGGGCGCTTGCCCTCGTCTTTCCACGCATTGATCTGCCAGCAGGCTTGCCGCGGCGGGAATTTGGCATCGTCGATCCCGAGCCCCGCGACTACGCGCTTGACCAAGCGCTGCTGATCGTCGGAATCGAGGATCTGGAACGTTTCCGGCAGCTGCGCCTCTTGCCAGTGCTGGCGCAACAGGCGGTGGGCGATGCCGTGGAAGGTGCCGACGGTGAGCCCGCGCATGCCGTGCGGCAACAAGTTGGCGAGGCGTGCGCGCATTTCGCCGGCGGCCTTGTTGGTGAAGGTGACGGCGAGGATCGACCACGGCGGCGCGGCTTCGGCCTCGATCAGCCAGCCGATGCGGTGGGTGAGCACGCGGGTCTTGCCCGAGCCGGCGCCGGCCAACACCAGATAGTGGCCGGAGGGGGCGGCGACAGCGTCGCGCTGCGCAGTGTTGAGCGGTTTCAGCAGGTACGAAACATCCATTGCCGTCATTGTAGCGGCGACGGCGCCGACGCCTTCGTGCTATCGTCGATGCTCCGGGGCCAGTGTTACAAGGAGAGCAACATGTCATTACTCGGTGCATTGGAAGGACTGGTGGGTGGGCAAGGCGCCAGCAGCGGCAACCCGGCCATGGACCTGGTCGGCGGATTGATTCAGAAATCCGGTGGTGTCGGAGGGCTGGTGTCCAGTCTGGAACAAGGCGGTTTGGGGAGTGTCGTGGCATCGTGGGTCGGCAACGGCGCCAACCAATCAGTCAACGGCCAGCAGCTCGGCCAGGCGCTGGCGGGTACGGCGGCAGGCCAAGACGTCGAGGCAATGGCGCAAAAAGCGGGTGTCAATCCGCAGGATCTGCTCAGCCAGTTGGCGCAATACCTGCCGGATGCGGTGAATCATTTGACGCCGAATGGGCAGGTGCCGGCGGGCGGCGGCAGTGGATTCAACCTCGGCGAGCTGGCCGGGCTGGCAAGCAAGCTTGGGCTTTGATTCCCGCTTGATTGGAGCGAGCGCGGCCTGCAGGCCGCGCCTTTTTCGTGCACCGTGTCAGCGTGGCTTCTTTAGCGCTCCTGCAGCCACCAGCACGACGCCGACCACGATTCCGCCATAGCCGAAGGGTGTCGGCACGGGCTTCTCGACACTGGTCTTGACCTCGAACTGGCCGAACTTGATCGGCGTTTGGGTGCTGGAATACGTCAGCTTGCCCATGGCGATCCATACGCCGAGCGCAATCAAGACGATGCCAACGAGGATGGCGGCAATACGCATGGGTGTCTCCCCCGCAGTGTGTGGTGAGGAGGCTACACGAATTGCCGGAACGGCGCCCGGAAGCTTGTACGCCGAACGCTCGCGAAAGCGCTGCGCCAGCCCCGAACCCAAGGAAACGGGATGCTTAAATAAAATGCCCCGAGAGCCAGGGGGGAGCTCTCGGGGCGGCGGAGCCAAACCTGGGGAGGGGTTGGACTCCGGGGGTTCGCTCAGGGAGGTGAGTGAACCGGGACGCCGTTGCGTGCGTC
>DZCM01000025.1 GCA_022730295.1 Rhodanobacter sp.
ATCTGCATGGGCATGGCGCTGGTGTGCGTGCTGGTATTGGCCGGCAGCCTCAACTTCTCGGACATCGTGAATGCGCAGGCCGGATCGAAAGGCCTGTTCGACTGGTTCTGGCTGCCGCTGCTGCCGATGTTCTTCGTGTATTACATCTCGGGCGTGGCGGAAACCAACCGCGCGCCGTTCGACGTCGCCGAAGGCGAATCGGAAATCGTCGCCGGCTTCCACGTGGAATATTCGGGTTCGGCGTTCGCGCTGTTCTTCCTCGCCGAATACGCCAACATGATCCTGTTGTCGTTCCTTGCGCCGATCCTGTTCATGGGAGGCTGGCTCAGCCCCTTCCAGGGCTGGCACCTTGGCTGGCTGTCGGACGCCGGCTGGTGGTGGCTGTTTCTCAAGTTCTTCGTATTCGCCACCTCGCTGTTGTGGCTGCGTGCAACGTTCCCGCGCTACCGCTACGACCAGATCATGCGGCTGGGTTGGAAGGTGTTCATCCCGATTTCGATCGTGTGGATCTTCGTGACCGGTCTGCTCCGGTATTTCAACGTGGTGGGAATAGGGCACTGAGATGAAGCGAATTGTCGAGTATCTCAAGAGCCTGTTGTTGCTCGAACTCGCGGCAGGCTTGTGGCTGACCCTGAAGTACCTGGTCAAGCCGAAGTACACGCTGCGGTTTCCGATGGAAACCATTCCGCGTTCGGTGCGCTTCCGTGGCTTGCATGCGTTGCGCCGCTATCCGAATGGCGAGGAGCGCTGCATCGCCTGCAAGCTGTGCGAAGCGGTGTGTCCAGCGCTGGCGATCACGATCGACTCGGCGCCGCGTGCCAGCGACGGCCAACGCCGCACCACGCGCTACGACATCGATCTCTTCAAATGTATCTATTGCGGCTTCTGCGAAGAGAGCTGCCCGGTCGATTCCATCGTGCTTACCGATTTGCTTGAATACCACATGGAACGCCGCGGCGAGAACGTGGTGACCAAACCCCAATTGTTGGCGATCGGCGACCGTTTCGAGGCCAGCATTGCCGCGAACCGCGCTCAAGACGCGGCGTACAGGTGACGTCCATGAATCACGCAACCCTCCAGATGGTCTGCTTCATCGTGTTCGCCGTGGTCGCGGTCGGTGCCGCGCTGGCCGTGGTCGCGGCCAAGAACACCGTGCACGGCGTGCTAGCGCTGGTGCTGACGTTTTTCTCCACGGCGTGCATCTGGATGCTGGCCGAGGCCGAGTTCCTGTCACTGGCATTGGTGGTGGTCTACGTCGGCGCGGTGATGGTGTTGTTCCTGTTCGTGGTGATGATGCTCGACATCGACATGGAGCCGATGCGCGAGGGCTTCATCAAGCACCTGCCGCTTGGCATCGGCGCCGCAGCCATCATGTTGATCGAGATGCTCGGCATCATTGGCGTGCGTGCGCTCAACGTGCAGCCGGGTTTGAATCCCGCCGGTGTGTCGAACATCAAGTGGCTGGGCGAGGCACTGTTCACGCGCTTCCTGCTGCCGTTCGAAATCGCTGCGTTGATCCTGACCGTAGGCCTGGTCGCGGCGGTGGTGCTGGCCTTACGCGTGCGCACGTTCTCGAAACGCCAGAATCCCGCGAAGCAGTCGGCGGTGCGCGCCGGCAGCCGCGTGCGCATGGTGAAAATGGCCGCGGTGGCGCAGGTGCCCGCGTCCGCACCCGCCAGCGAGGAGCCGCAGGCATGATCGCCATTCCGCTTTCCTGGTACATCGTGTTCGCGACGGTGCTGTTTTGCATCGCCATTGCGGGCATTTTCATCAACCGCAAGAACGTGATCGTGCTGCTGATGTGCATCGAGCTGATGCTGCTCGCCGTCAACACCAACTTCGTCGCGTTCTCGCGCTTCCTCGGTAATCCCGACGGCCAGGTGTTCGTGTTCTTCATCCTGACGGTGGCCGCGGCCGAGTCTGCAATCGGCCTTGCCATCGTCGTCCTGATGTTCCGCAATCGCCGCACGATCAACGTCGGCGAGATCGACTCGTTGCGCTACTAGGGAGAGGCTCGATGCAACATTGTTGCAAACGACACCGCGATCTCGGCGGCGCGGCCAACCGGGGATTCATTGCCGTGATGCGCGAGGTGCAGCCGTGATCAGCCAGAACCTCCTGATCGTGCTGGCGGCGGCGCCGCTTGCCGGTGCGCTGATCGCAGGCCTCGGCCGCAAGCAGGTCGGGCGCGCCGGTGCGGCCGCCATCGCGACCATTTCGGTTGCGCTGTCCTTCGCGTTGTCCTGTGTGGTGTTCTACCAACTGGTCTGGGGCGGCGCGCCGGTCTTCAACCACGACGTCTACACCTGGCTGGAAGTCGGGAAGTTGTCGATCGGCATCGGTTTCCTGGTCGATCGCCTGACCGCGTTGATGCTGGTGGTGGTCACCTTCGTTTCGCTGATGGTGCACATCTACACCATCGGTTACATGCGCGACGATCCCGGTTTTCAGCGCTTCTTCGCCTACATCGCGCTGTTCACCTTCTCGATGCTGATGCTGGTGCTGGCCAACAACTTCCTGCAACTGTTCGTGGGCTGGGAGCTGGTGGGTCTGGTGTCGTACCTGCTGATCGGCTTCTGGTTCGATCGTCCGACTGCGAGTGCCGCGGCGCTCAAGGCGTTCCTGGTCAACCGCGTCGGTGACTTCGGCTTCATTCTCGGTATCGCCGCGGTGCTGTACGCGTTTCACACGCTGGACTATTCCGCCGTGTTCGCGCAGGCACCGAGCTTGTCCGGCCGCACCATTGAAGTGGTCGGCGGACATCCGTGGTCGCTCGCGACGCTGATCTGCCTGCTGCTGTTCGTGGGCGCCTGCGGCAAATCGGCACAAGTCCCGTTGCACGTGTGGCTGCCCGATTCCATGGAAGGCCCGACCCCGATCTCGGCCCTGATCCATGCCGCGACCATGGTTACCGCCGGCATCTTCATGGTGGCGCGCATGTCGCCGCTGTACGAGATGTCGCCGACCGCGCTGTCGGTCGTGCTGATCGTGGGTGCGACCACGGCGTTCTTCATGGGCCTCGTCGGCATCGTGCAGAACGACATCAAGCGTGTGATCGCCTATTCCACCTTGTCGCAGCTGGGTTACATGGTCGTTGCGCTGGGTGTGTCGGCGTACGCCGCCGGCATCTTCCACCTGATGACGCACGCGTTCTTCAAGGCGCTGTTGTTCCTCGGCGCCGGCTCGGTGATCGTGGCGATGCACCACGAGCAGGACATGCGTTACATGGGTGGGCTGCGCAAGCGCATGCCGATCACCTGGATCACGATGTGGATCGGTTCGCTGGCACTGGTGGCGACCCCGGGCTTCTCGGGATTCTTTTCCAAAGACACGATCATCGATGCGGTCGGCGAATCGCATATTTTCGGCTCGACGTACGCGTATTGGTGCGTGTTGCTGGGCGTGTTCGTGACTGCGCTGTACACGTTCCGCCTGATGTACATGACGTTCCACGGCAAGGAACGCTTCAAGGTCGAGCATGGCGCGCACGCTTCACACGATCATCATCAGGGCTTGTTGTCCCACGCGCCCAAGGAATCACCCTGGGTGATCACGCTGCCGCTGGTGTTGCTGGCGATTCCTTCGGTCATCATCGGTTGGTTCACGATCAAGCCGCTGCTGTACGGCAACTGGTTCGGAAGCGCGATCAAGGTGTTGCCGCAGCATGATGTGCTGGCGAAGATGGGCGAGGAGTTCCACGGCACCGGCGCGATGTTCTGGCACAGCTTCACCACCGCGCCGTTCTGGATCGCTTTCGCCGGCTTCGCGGTGGCGACTTATGTGTACCTGATCAACCCGCAGCTGGCGGACCGCGCGGCGCGGATGTTTTTGCCGCTGTACCGCATGCTTACGCGCAAGTTCTGGGTGGACGAGGTTTACTACAACCTGTTCGCGCGTGGTGGCCTGAAGCTCGGTCGCGTGTTCTGGAAGGGTGGTGACGCCGGTCTCATCGACGGGGCGATGGTCAACGGCTCCGCCGCGGTGGTCGAACGCAGCTCGCGCGTGTTCCGGCGCCTGCAAACCGGATATCTCTACCACTATGCATTCGCGATGATCCTGGGCTTGATCCTTCTGTTGGGCGGGCTTTGGTACTGGGGGTTGCACTGATGGCCGGCACGCAACGTCTCAAGGAATCAGCATGAGCACCTGGCCCATCCTCAGCATCCTGATCTGGCTGCCATGCGCAGGCGCGATTCTGGTATTGCTCGCTGGCGGTGCGCGTCCGCGCGTGGCGCGCTGGCTGACGCTCGCATTCACCATCATCATGTTCGGTTTGAGCCTGGTGATGTTGGTCCAATACCACGCTGGACCCGGCGGCTTCCAGCTGCAGGAAAACCTGGCCTGGATTCCCGGGATCCACACCAGCTATCACCTGGGCGTGGATGGCATTGCCGTCGCCCTGATCGTGCTGACTACCTTCACCTCGATCCTCGTGATTGGCGGTGCGTGGCAGGTGGTCAAGGACAAGGTGCACCAGTACATGGCGGCGATGCTGGTACTGGAAGGCCTGCTGATCGGCGTGTTCTGTGCCATGGACGCGCTGCTGTTCTATCTGTTCTTCGAGGCCATCCTGATCCCGATGTTCTTCCTGATCGGCATCTGGGGCGGCCCGCGGCGCGTGTACGCGACGCTGAAGTTCTTCATCTACACGTTCTTCGGTTCGATCTTCTTCCTGGTCGGCCTGCTCTACATGTACCACCGTGCGGGTACCTTCGATCTGCAGACGTTGTGGGCGTTTCCGTTCACGCTGCAGGAACAGACCTGGTTGTTCTTCTCGTTCCTGATCGCCTTCGCGGTGAAGACGCCGATGGTGCCGGTGCATACATGGTTGCCGGATGCGCACGTGGAGGCGCCCACCGGGGGCTCGGTGATCCTGGCCGCAATCATGCTGAAGGTTGGCACCTACGGCTTCATCCGCTTCTCGCTGCCGATCACGCCGGACGCCTCGCAACACTTCGCCTGGCTGGTGATCGTCCTGAGCCTCGTCGCGATCATCTACATCGGTTATGTCGCGCTGGTGCAGCCCGACATGAAGAAGCTGGTCGCGTATTCATCCATCGCGCACATGGGCTTTGTCACCCTCGGCCTGTTCATCGTCTACATGCTGGCGCGTGGGCAGCATGACGTGCAGACGGCCGCGCTCGGCGTACAGGGCGCGGTGGTGCAGATGGTTTCGCATGGCTTCGTTTCGGGCGCGCTGTTCACATGTATCGGTGTGATGTACGACCGCCTGCACACCCGTGAAATTTCGGCTTACGGTGGCCTCGCGAAGGTGATGCCGTGGTTCGCCGCGTTCTTGGTGCTGTTCGCGATGGCCAATTGCGGCCTGCCGTTCACCTCGGGCTTCGTCGGCGAGTTCATGGTGATCCTTTCCGCCTTCACGGCGAATCCGTGGATCGCGCTGCTCGCTGCGTACTCACTGATCATCGGTGCGGGTTACACGCTGTACCTCATCAAGCGAATCGTGTGGGGCACTGCGCCGACCAAGGAAGCGGCCGCGATGCCGGAAATCAATACGCGCGAGGGCTTGGTGCTCGGCGCCTTCGCCGTGGCGGTGCTGGCGATGGGCGTGTATCCGTGGCCACTGATGCACCTGATGGATTCATCGGTGGCGCAACTCGTGACCCATTTGTTGGCCAGCAAGATCTAGCTGTTCCGGAAAGTGCGGTCATGGATGACCGCTTTTTGACTGATGCGACCGGGAAGGTCGCTGAGGAGAATGCATGTTTTCCCTGAACGACCTGCTGGTGATGGTGCCCGAGCTGTATCTCACGGCGGCGGCGTGCCTGGTATTGCTGTTCGACGTGTTCCTGAAGGACGACCAGCGCGATGCCACCCATTGGCTCGCGATCATCGTGATGCTGGGTGCAATCTTCCTGGTGATCCACGGCCAGACGCCGGAAACCGTGACTGCGTTTGGCGGCATGTTCGTGCGCGACCACATGGCCGAGATCCTGAAAGTCACGGTGATGGTTGCGACAATCCTGATGTTCGTGATCGCGCGGCCGTGGCTGAAGGATCGCCAACTTTTCATCGGCGAGTTCTACTCACTGGCCATCTTCTCGGTTATCGGCGTGATGCTGCTGGTTTCGGCTGGCAGCTTGATTACGGTGTACCTCGGCCTTGAACTGTTCGCGTTGCCGGCCTACGCGCTGGTGGCACTGAACCGCGAATCGAAGCTGTCTTCGGAAGCGGCGATCAAGTTCTTCGTGCTGGGCGCGCTGGCTTCGGGCCTGATGTTGTTCGGAATGTCGCTGATCTATGGCGCCACCGGCACGCTGGCGCTGGACAGGATTTTCGCCGTTGCCGGCACTACACCGCATCCGCACCTGTTGCAACTGGGCCTGGTGTTCCTGGTGGTCGGCATCGGTTTCGAATTCGGTGTGGTGCCATTCCACATGTGGCTGCCCGATGTGTACGAAGGCGCGCCGACGCCGATCACGATGTACATCAGTACCGTGCCGAAGTTGGCGGCGGTGGGACTGGCATACCGGCTGCTGGAAGGGGGCCTTGGTCCACTCGCGGCGGACTGGCGCGTGATGCTGGCGATCATGGCCGCGTTGTCCCTGATCGTTGGCAACGTCGTCGCAATTGCACAAAAGAACCTCAAGCGCATGCTGGCGTACTCCACGATTTCGCACATGGGCTTCTTGTTCCTCGCGTTGTCCAACCCGACTGCGGAAGGCTATTCGGCGGCGTTGTTCTACGCGGTCTGCTTTGCACTGATGGAGACCGTGGCCTTCGGTGTGATCCTCGCGCTCGGCCGCAAGGGCTTCGAATGCGACATGATCGACGACCTCAAGGGCCTCAACCGGCGCTCGCCGTGGTTCGCCGGGATGATGGCGCTCGCGATGTTCTCGCTCGCGGGCATTCCGCCGCTGTGGGGCTTCATGGCCAAGGTGCTGGTGCTGAAGGCGGCGATCGACGGCGGCATGCTGTGGCTTGCGATCGTCGCGATCATCTGCGCCATCATCGGGCTGTTCTACTACCTGCGTATCGTCAAGGTGATGTATTTCGATGCGCCGGTGGAAGGCGCCGAGCCACTGCAGGCGAAACCCGATTTTGTGTTGCGCGCCGTGCTGTCAATCAACGCGCTCGGCTTGATCGTGATGATCGGGTTCTCGGGGACGCTGTTCGAATGGTGCAGGGCAGCCTTCGGTGTTTGAAGCCGCGCCGACCCCCGCGGGTTTACGCTGCACATCTTGCAAAACACCTGTTCCAACGCCATAATGGGCGTTCCCTGATGCGGGGTGGAGCAGTCTGGCAGCTCGTCGGGCTCATAACCCGAAGGTCGCAGGTTCAAATCCTGCCCCCGCTACCAGTTTTGCGACCGGATGGATCCAGTCGCGGTTCACGGTCAAGGATGGCCGGCACGTGGACTCCGCAAGGATGCGGTGCGCCGGATTCAGGATCAAAACCGGCGATCTTAAGGAATGGGCCTCGTGCCCATTTTTTATTTCCGGAATTTGCGTTTCGACATGGATACCGCAGCAATAGCCATACGCGTGGCACCGGCCCTGCAGGAACTCGGCCTGGAATGCCTTGGCGTGGAATGGAATGCCGGCCACGGTGGTGGCTTGTTGCGTGTGTACATCGATTCGCTGGATCACGCGGGCACTGCGGCGAATGCAGTTGGCATCGATGATTGCGAGGCGGCCAGTCGGGAAATTTCCGCGCTGCTGGACGTGGACGATGCGATTCCCGGGCACTACGTGCTCGAGGTTTCGTCGCCCGGGATCGAAAGGCCGTTGTTCACCGCCGCCCAGTTTGCGCGCTTCATCGGGGATGAGGCGAAGCTGACCTTGAAGTTGCCGCGTGACGGCCGGCGCCGGTTTCGCGGCAGGATCGCCGCAGTCGCCGGCGATCGCGTCGGCATGGATGTGGATGGTGTGCGCGTGGAATTCGCCGAGGACGAGGTCGAGAGCGCGCAGTTGGTACCAGATTGGGATGCATTGGGTTACGCGCCGAAGCCGAAACCCGGCAAGGCGCCGCAGCGGGACGCGCGCAAGCGCGAGCAATGAGCGGGAATTGATGGGTTCCGGCGTCCGCCGGGATGGTGAGTTTGGTGGAAGCCGCGGCATCGAAAACGCGGTTTCAATGGAGCTAAAGAGATGAATCGCGAATTGTTGATGATCGTTGAAACCGTGGCGGCCGAGAAGGCCGTGCCGCGTGACGTGATTTTCGGTGCACTGGAGGCGGCCCTGGCCACCGCTGCCAAGAAGCGCTATCCGGAAGAAGAGCCGGACGTGCGCGTGGCGATCGACCAGGAAACTGGCGACTACGAAACCTTCCGCCGCTGGGAAGTGATCGCCGATGACGGCGAGATGGAATCCCCGGACTATCAGTTGCGCCAGATGGATGCCATCGATGAGCGCCCGGGTGCGGAGGTTGGCGAATACATCGAACAGCAAATCGAGAATCCGGAATTCGGGCGCATCACGGCGCAAGCCGCGAAGCAGGTGATCGTGCAGCGCATCCGCGAGGCCGAGCGGGCGCAGGTGGTCGAAGCCTGGAAGGATCGCGTCGGCGAGCTCATCAATGCCGTCGCCAAGCGCGTCGAGCGCGGCAACGTTTATCTTGACCTTGGCGGCAACGCCGAGGCGTTCATCCCGCGCGACAAGGCGATTCCGCGTGAAGCGGTGCGCGTCGGCGATCGCGTGCGCGGTTACCTGTACGAAGTGCGGTCCGAGCCGCGTGGTCCGCAACTGTTCGTGTCGCGTACCGCACCCGAGTTCATGATGGAACTGTTCAAGCTGGAAGTCCCGGAAGTCGGCCAGGGCATCGTCGAAATCCGTGCCTGCGCGCGTGACGCCGGCGATCGCGCCAAGATCGCGGTGGAAGCGCACGACAAGCGCACCGACCCGATCGGTGCCTGCATCGGCATGCGCGGCTCGCGCGTGCAGGCGGTGTCCAACGAGTTGAACGGCGAGCGCATCGACATCGTGTTGTGGAACGACGCGCCGGCGCAGTTCGTGATCAACGCGATGGCGCCGGCCGAGGTGCAGTCGATCATCGTCGACGAAGACAAGCATTCGATGGACATCGCGGTGGCCGAGGACAAGCTGTCGCAGGCGATCGGCCGTGGCGGCCAGAACGTGCGCCTTGCCAGCAAGCTGACCGGCTGGGACCTGAAGGTGATGACCCAGGATCAGGCCGTTGCCAAGAGTGAAGCCGAACAGGAGTCCGCGCGGCAACTGTTCATGGACAAGCTCGAAGTCGACCAGGAAATCGCCAACATCCTGGTGCAGGAGGGTTTCTCCACCGTTGAGGAAATCGCCTATGTGCCGACCGGTGAACTGCTGGCGGTAGAAGGCTTCGACGAGGACATCGTCGAGGAGCTGCGCACGCGCGCCAAGGACTCGCTGCTCACCGAAGCGCTGGCCGTTGAGGAAGACCTCGATGAGCACGCGCCGTCGCCGGACCTGTCTGCGCTGGACGGCATGGACGAGGAGACTGCGTACGCGCTGGCGGCGCGCGGGATCGTCACGGTGGACGACCTGGCCGATCAGGCGGTGGATGACCTGATCGAGATCGAGGGCATGGACGAGGAGCGCGCCGCGGCGCTGATCATGGCCGCGCGCGCACCGCTGATCGCCAAGCTGGAGCAACAGGCAGGTTGAATACTTCGCGGCAAATGTGGGTCGTTTGCGCGTCCCGGATAATGGGCGGCCGGCAAGGCGCCGCATGCACCGGCGGCGGTGAAACCGTCGCGCGGTGCAGCCTTGCACGGCGTCATTGAGAGGTACGACACGATGTCAGACATCACCATCAGGCAACTGGCGAACACGCTGCGTACGCCCGAAGACAAACTGCTGGCGCAACTGGCGGAAGCCGGGATGCGTTTTGACGGACCCGAGCAGGTCATCAGCAACCGCGAAAAGGCCAAGCTGCTTGAATTCCTGCGCAGCAACCATGGCAAACAGGCATCTGCAGCCGTGGCGGCACCGCGTCAGGTCACCTTGAATCGGCGCAAGGTCAGCGAGATTACGGTCGCGGGCAGCGGCCGCGGTGCGGCCGCGAAGACCGTCAATGTTGAAGTGCGCGCACGCCGCACGTACGTGAAGCGCACGGCCGCTCCGGCCGCGGGTGGCGTGCTCGACAGCGAGCGCGAGGACGCGCTGCGCAAGCTGCAGGAATCGCAGGAACAGCATGATCGCGAGGTGGCCGAACTGGCCGAAGTCGATCGCCGGCGCCGGCAAGAGCAGGAGCAGGCGGCCGCCGCCGAGGCCGAACGCAAGCGTGCGGAAGAAGAACGCTTGCGCGAGACCGTACAAGCGGCTGCGAGTGAAGCCACGGATGCCGCGCCCGCCGCCGCGGCGACGGCAACTCCCGCGCGCCGCCATGAAGCGCCGAAGCCCCCGCATGCCAACAAGGACGACGCCGCCCACAAGGCGAAGCGTTCGCGTGGTTCGCACCGGATGCGCGAGGACGATGAAGAGGGTCCGGCCCGCCATGCGCCGGGTGAATTGCACCTGACGGACGCCGAGCGCGCGCGGCGTACCACCCGCAAGCGTGGCAAGACCCGCATCGACCTGTCCGGTATCACCGGCCAGCACGGTTTCTCCAAACCGGTCGCGCTGGTTGCCAGGGAAATTCCGATTGGCGAGACGATCGTGGTGTCCGACCTCGCGCAGAAAATGTCGGTGAAGGGTTCTGAGGTCGTCAAGGCGCTGTTCAAGATGGGCACGATGGTCACCATCAACCAGTCGATCGACCACGATACGGCTGCGCTGGTGGTCGAGGAACTGGGCCACAAGGCGGTGGCTGCCGAGGAAAAGACGGCCGAAACCGAACTCGCTGCACACGTCGTCACCGATGCGGCCGAGGGTGAGCAGACGTCACGTCCGCCGGTGGTCACCATCATGGGCCACGTCGATCACGGCAAAACCTCGTTGCTGGATTACATTCGTCGCACCAAGGTTGCATCAGGCGAGGCGGGCGGCATCACCCAGCACATTGGTGCCTACCATGTGGATACGCCCAAGGGCGTGGTCACCTTCCTTGACACGCCCGGCCACGCGGCGTTCACTTCGATGCGCGCACGTGGCGCGCAAGCGACCGACATCGTGGTGCTCGTGGTTGCGGCCGATGACGGCGTGATGCCGCAAACGATCGAGGCGATCCGGCATGCGCGCGCCGCCAAGGTGCCCCTGATTGTCGCGGTCAACAAGATGGACAAGACCGATGCCAACCCGGACAACGTGCGCCAGGGCCTGTCGCAGCATGAAGTGATTTCCGAGGAATGGGGTGGCGATACCCAGTTCGTGCCGGTGTCGGCCAAGACCGGCATGGGCGTGGATGCATTGCTGGACGCGATCGGCGTACAGGCCGAAGTGATGGAATTGAAGGCGGTCCCGGATGGCCGCGCTTCCGGCGTGGTGATTGAATCCAGCCTCGACAAAGGTCGCGGCCCGGTAGCGACGGTGCTGGTGCAGCAGGGCTTGCTGAAACGCGGCGACTATGTGGTGTGCGGGGTTGAATACGGCCGCGTGCGCGCGCTGTTCGACGAAAACGGCAAGCAGGTCGAAGGTGCGGGACCGTCCATTCCCGTGCAGATGCTCGGTCTCTCGGGCGTGCCCGAAGCCGGTGACGAGTTCGTGGTGGCCGCTGACGAGAAACTGGCTCGCAACGTGGTATCCGAGCGCGAATCGAAGCGCCGCGAGAAGCGCCTGGTCACGCGTACCAACACGCTTGAAGAAGTGATGGCGATGATGGGCAAGGGCGAGGGCCAGCAGACCCTCAACATCCTCATCAAGGCCGATGTGCAGGGTTCCGCGGAGGCCTTGCGCGAGTCGCTGAGCGCGATCAGCAATGAGCTCATCCGGATCAACGTGATTGCGTCCGGCGTGGGCGGCATCACCGAATCCGACAGCACGCTTGCCTCCGCGTCCAAGGCGCTGCTGCTCGGCTTCAATGTGCGTGCCGATGCCTCGGCGCGCAAAGTCGTCGACGCGAATGGCGTGGACTTGCGCTACTTCTCGATCATCTATGACGTGATCGACCAGGTGAAGCAGGTTGCCTCCGGCTTGCTGGGCATGGAAGTCCGCGAAGAGATCATCGGTACCGCCGAAGTACGCGACGTGTTCCGCTCATCGAAGTTCGGTGCGATCGCAGGTTGCATGATCGTCGAAGGCTCGGTGAAGCGGCACAAGCCGATCCGCGTGCTGCGCGACAACGTGGTGATCTTCGAGGGCGAGCTGGAATCGCTGCGCCATTTCAAGGAAAACATCGACGAAGCCAGGAACGGCACCGAATGCGGCATCGGCGTCAAGCAGTACAACGACGTCAAGCCGGGTGACCGCATCGAATGCTTCGAGCGCATTGAGGTGGCACGTACGCTGTAGGCGCTGAATCTTTTTTTATCGTCATCCCGGACGCCGCGCAGCGGCGATCCGGAATCGGTGCCCTTGTTCGAAATTTCCTGCCCGGGTTACCGGCGGCATGGATAATGGTCACCGACTCCGGGTTCCACCGCCGTGCAGCCGCGGTGGCCCCGGAATGACGCAGCAATGAATTCCGTCCCGTCGCCATAACCCGTTCATGCCCACCCGCTCCTTCCACCGCACCGACCGCGTCAACGCCGAGCTCCGCCGCGAGCTCGGCGTATTGGTGCATGCCGCGGTGCGTGATCATGCATTGCCGCAAGCCAGCGTGGTGGATGTCGATGTCAGCCGCGAGCTGGATGTTGCGACGGTGTGGGTCACAGCCTTGCAGCCCGAGCGCTCGCTCGAAGTCGTGAAAGCACTGAAGGCGCTGGCGAAGGAATTTCGCCACGAAATCTCCCAAAGCATGCGCTTGCGGCGCGTGCCGGAATTGCGCTTCAAGTACGACGACTCCATCGACAAGGGCGAGCGGATCGAGAAGCTACTTCGTGGTAGCTCCGATTCGGAGTCCTCGGGTGCCTGAGTACCCCCTTCCGCAGGAAGGGGGTCGCGTCGCAGACGCGGGGGGATGCCAGCGTCGTCAGCGAACGGCCATCCCCATCGATCCCCCTTCCTCCGGAAGGGGGAAGACAAACACCGTTACTGGCATCCTGTTGCTCGACAAGCCGGCCGGCATCAGCTCCAACCGCGCCCTGCAGCAAGCCAAGCGGCTGCTCGGTGCGGCCAAGGCGGGACACACCGGCAGTCTCGATCCGTTGGCGACGGGCCTGTTGCCGGTCTGCTTTGGCGAAGCCACCAAGATCGCCGGTTACCTGCTTGGGGCAAGCAAGGCGTACGCCGCCGAGTGCCGGCTGGGCGTCAGCACCGACACTTGCGACAGTGACGGTGCGGTCATCGCGGAGCGGCCGCTGCCCCCGCTGGACGACAAGACGATCCAAGCCACGTTGGCGCGATTCAGCGGTCGCATTACCCAGGTGCCGCCGGTGTATTCGGCGTTGAAGCAGGGCGGGGTACCGCTCTACAAACGTGCACGCCGCGGGGAAGACGTCGCCGCACCGCCGCGCGAAGTCGAGGTGGCACGCTTCGACCTGACCGCTCGTGAAGGCGATCGGCTTTGCCTGGACGTGGAGTGCGGCTCCGGTACCTACGTGCGCAGCCTGGTGCGCGATCTCGGCGAAGCGTTGGGTTGCGGCGCGCACCTCACGGCGCTGCGGCGCCTGTGGGTGGAGCCGTTTCGCCAGCCGCGCATGTTCACGCTCGACGAGCTTGCGGTGCTGCGCGAGCGCGCTCCGGCCGCATTGCAGGATTGCCTGCTGCCGCTCGCAGCCGGTCTTGCCGACTGGCCGGTACTGGCGTTGGGCGCAGCGGATGCCGACAGCGTCGTGCACGGACGTGCGATCCACGTGGCGGCAGCGGCCGGGCAGTACCGGGCGGAGTCGCCGGGCGGACAACTGCTCGCGATTGGCACCGTCGATGCGTCCGGCACCTTCAAGGTCATGCGGGGCTTTGCCGGGCGCGCGTAAGGGCCGGGAGGCCGAACCGATTCGGCCGCTGACGCGAGCGCATGGCTGCCTGGGCCGTGCGGGTGACGTGCAACGTGTCCTCACACGGCATTCGGGTCCAGCCTTCCTACAACAGCCGCATCAATTCCGGCCAGATCGGCAATTGCCGCACACGCACGGTGGTTCCTGCGAAGATGGCGTTGGCGAGCGCTGGCGCCGCAGACGGGAAACCCATCGCGAACGCGCCAGCAGGCGCCTCCTGTGATGGCACCAGGATCACCTGCACAGCGTGCGGCATCTGTGCCATCGTCGCGAGTGGGTAGTCCTTGTAGCCGCGTTGCTGAACCTGGCCATCCTTGACGGTAATGCTTTGCCGCAGCGCCGTGGAGAACGCATCCAGCGTGGCGCCGGCCAGGGCGGCGCGCGCGCCCAGCGGGTTGACCACGCGGCCGATGTCGGCAGCACACACGACGTTGTGGATCACCAGCCGGCTGCCCTGCATCGACATTTCCACCGCGTGCGCGACATAGCCGCCGAAGGTGAAGTGACAGGCGAGTCCAAAGCCGTGGCCATCAGGATGGTGTCGCTTCCAGTCGATCGCATCGGCGGCGAGTTTGAGTACCTCGGTCAGCCGGCCGGTATCGAGTACCGGGCCGCCGTGGCCGCGATACGGGAGTTTGCGCGGCGCGCCCAGCAAGGCGAGACGCAACGCGAGCGGATCCTGCTTGAGCGTGTGCGCGATCTCGTCAATGAAACATTCGGTGGCAAATGCATTGACCGCGTGCGAACTGGCGCGATAGGTGCCACGCGGCAGGGCGGCATCCAGCGCGTACCACGCGTAATCGAGGTTGCCGAGCAACCCCGCCGGCAGGTCGTCGGGATGCATTTCCGAAAGCCACCAGCGGGCGCGTTGCTCGCGGCCGGCGAGCCGCGAAGTGCTGGCGATATGATGGCTCCAACCCGTCAGTTTTCGCCGGCGATCCGCGCAGGCCTGCAGGCGATGGATCGAAAACGGCCGGTAGGTGTCGTGCGCAAAAGCGTCTGCGCGGGTCCACAGCACCTTGATGGGTCGCTTGACGGCATTGGCGAGCAACACGGCTTCGGCGATGTAGTCACTCTCGAGGAAACGCCCGAAACCGCCGCCGGTGCGTGGTAGTTTCACCTGGATCTGTCCGGGATCGAGGCCGGTCAAGCGTTGCACCACGGCGAACGCCGCGCGCGGATTTTGCGTCGGTGCGATCAGCACCGCGGACTGGTCGTCGATCTTCACCAGTGCGCTGGGCGGTTCGAGGTCGGCATGGGCGACCGTGGCGACGCGATACTCCGCATCGAAGTGATGTCGCGCGTGTTTGTCGGTTGCGGCGAAGTCACCATCGTGGCGCACCACCTGCGTGGGCGCCGCAGCGAAAGCCTGCTGCGCGGCCTTGGCCAGCGCGTCATCGCCAAGCGCCGCCTGCTTGCCGCGCTTCCATTCAATCTTCAAGGCAGCGACCGCCTGCAGCGCGGTCCAGGTATCGGTGGCGAGCACGGCAACGCCGGCCGCCAGCTGGCGGGTGCCGAGCGGATCGTTGTTGTCGGGGGCCGGGATGGACATGACGTTCTTGACGCCTTGCAACTGCAAGGCGGCCTTGTCGTCGACGCGCGCCAGCGTGCCGCCAGGGAAAGGGCAGCGGGCGATGACGGCGACCAGCGTGTCGCCCAGCCATTCGTCGCTGGCGAAATGTTGCCGGCCGGTGACGATGTCGCGTGCATCGACATCG
Organism: Rhodanobacter sp.; assembly: GCA_022730295.1. Classification (GTDB taxonomy): domain Bacteria; phylum Pseudomonadota; class Gammaproteobacteria; order Xanthomonadales; family Rhodanobacteraceae; genus 66-474. The sequence continues at coordinate 15,646 of DZCM01000025.1, forward strand.
CCTGTGTCCTGTCCGACCAGCGCGAATTGCGAAGGTGATTTAAGCGCGGGCGGCGCGCTGGCGGGCTGCAGCTTGGCTGCGTCGGCGGCCAGTGCACCGTAGCCAAGCTTGCGGCCATCGGCGGAGATCACCACACCGCGCGCGGTGCGCAAACTTGCCGGCGGCACTTGCCAGCGTGCCGCCGCAGCACCCACCAGCAGCGCGCGCGCAGCAGCGCCAACGGTGCGCAGGTCATTCCATGCTGCCGGGACGCTGGTGCTGCCGGATGCGATCTGGTGGCCGAGTGTCCAGTGCGGCTCGCCGTTGACGGCGGTGACGCCGAGATCAAGGGGTTCGACGATCACCTTGTTCCAGTCGGCATCGAGTTCTTCGGCAAGGATGCGCGCCTCGGCGGTGCGAATGCCTTGGCCTACTTCCGGGTCGCGCGCACCGATGACGGTCGTCCCATCGGGCTCGATGCGGACATACGCATTCAGGCGTACCAGCCTCTGACCCAGCAATTGATCGGGCGTCCATGCCAGTGCCGGCAAGCCGACGATCAGCGCGCCGGTGGCGCTGCCGAACACCCGCAGGAAGCGCCGGCGACCGGCGTTGTGCGCGCGACTCATTTCGGCTTGCCTTGCGTGGCCTTGGCGGCACGCTGGATGGCGGCGCGAATGCGCGGATAACTGCCGCAACGGCACAGGTTGCCGATGCCATCGATGTCGGCATCCGAAGGATCCGGTTTGCGCGAGAGCAGGTCGACGGCCGCGATGATCCAGCCGGGCTGGCAATAGCCGCACAGGATCGCATCTTCATCGACCCACGCCTGTTGCACCGGATGCAGGCTTCCATCGGCGCTCGCCAAACCTTCAATGGTGACGATCGCCTTGCCGGCGAGATCCTGCATCACCAGCGTACAGGCGCGCGCCAGCTTGCCATCCACCAGCACGCTGCAGGCACCGCAACTGGCATCGCCGCAGGCGTATTTGCTGCCGGTCAGACGCAGCACGTCGCGCAGGTACCATAGCAGCGGCAGCTTCGGATCGCCGGTGTGGCGGTACGGTTTGGCATTGACCGTGAGGTCAATGCCACTGCGGATGGGCTGGGGGGTAATGTGCGAGGGCGGGACTTGCGGCATCCGCCGATTGTATTCGCCGCGGTGGTGGGACTCACGCTGCGCCGCCGGAGGCGTGGCGGCCGCGTTCATCCAGCATGCACAATCGGTATGACGCCCCGATTGCGTTTTCCCCGTCCACCCGCAACACTTGCGGGCTGATTCCGCGCCCTTTGCGCGCCACCTGTCAAGCCGGTTCCGTGAACGCCAACGCCAGCTTACCGCTCGCCTTCGACGCCCCGTGGATCGTGCTGAAGTTTGGCGGAACCAGCGTAGCGACGCTCGAACGTTGGCGCACGATCCTTGATCTGGCGGCGGATCGGCGTGCGCAAGGCGCGCGCGTATTGGTGGTGGTCTCGGCATTGGCGGGGGTCACCGACGCCTTGAAAGCACTGTGCGAGTGCGCGGAAGCCGGGCGGGACGGAGCCGTTGCGGAAATCATGGAGCGCCACCGCAGGCTTGCCGCGCAGATGGGTCTTGCCCGCGTCGAAGCCATGGAGCGCTGGCTGGCGTCGCTTCAGGACTTGGTGCGCGACGCCCAGCCCGGCCAGCTCGCGTGGCAAGCGCTGGTGCAGGCACACGGCGAATTGCTGTCGAGTGCACTGGGCGCAGCCTTCATGACGGCGAATGGCCTTCCCACCCGGTGGCTGGATTCGCGGGAAGCGCTGCTGGCGCGCGAAGTGCCGTTCCTCAACGAACGCGCGCGCGTGTTGTCGGCGCAGGTGCAGGCTGAACCCGATCCGGCGTTCACGGCGGGCCTTGCACGGCAAGGTGAGGTCTTCATCGTGCCGGGATTCATGGCGCGCGACAACGCTGGCAAGACCGTTTTGCTCGGCCGCGGTGGCACCGACACTTCGGCGGCTTATTTTGGTGCACTGCTGCGCGCCGCGCGGGTCGAGATCTGGACCGACGTCGCCGGCATGTTCACCGCCGATCCGCGTCAGGTACCGGGTGCACGGCTGTTGCAGCGACTCGATTACGACGAGGCGCAGGAGATCGCCACCACCGGCGCGAAGGTGTTGCACGCGCGCTGCCTGTCGCCGTGCCGGCGCGCGCGCGTGCCGTTGTGGGTGAAAGACACCCAGTATCCGGGTCTCGATGGCACTGTGGTGGCGCCGCAACCAGCCGAAGCAGCACCCAGCGTCAAGGCCATCAGCTCACGCCGTGGCATCACGTTGGTGTCGATGGAAACCTCGGGCATGTGGCAGCAGGTCGGCTTCCTCGCCGATGTGTTCGCGCTGTTCAAGCAGCACGGCCTTTCCGTGGACTTGATCGGTTCGGCCGAAACCAACGTCACGGTGTCGCTGGATCCATCCGAAAACCTGCTCGATTCCGACGTGGTCGCGGCACTCGCTGCGGATCTCGCGAAAGTGTGCCGGGTCAAGGTGATCGCGCCGTGCGCGGCGGTCACCCTGGTCGGGCGCGGCATGCGTTCGATGCTGTATCGCCTGTCCGGTGTGCTGGCCGAGTTCGGCCGCGAGCGCGTGCACCTGATTTCGCAATCGTCGAATAATTTGAACCTCACCTTCGTGGTCGACGAAGGCATGCTGGATGGCATGTTGCCGCGCCTGCATGAGTTGTTGGTGCGTGCCGGTGCCATGCGCACCGACGACACCTCGTTGTTCGGACCGAGCTGGCAATCGCTGTACGGCACCGGTGCGGTGCGTACGCGCGCGCCGTGGTGGCAGGCCGAACGCGCGCGCTTGCTGGAACTTGCGCAGTCGACACCGCGTTACGCATATCACCTGCCGACTGTCCGTGAGCGCGCGGTCGCGCTGCTCGGGCTGCGCTCGATCGACCGTGTGTACTACGCCATCAAGGCCAACCCGAATCCGGCGATCATGCGCGTGATCGCGCAGGCGGGTATCGGGTTCGAATGCGTGTCGCCGGGCGAACTGGATGCGGCGCGCGCCATCGTCGAGGCCCATGGCACGTCGCTGCTGTTCACGCCGAACTTTGCGCCGCAGGGCGATTACGCATACGGATTGGCGCAGGGCGCGATGGTCACGCTCGACAACCTGCATCCGCTGCAACATTGGCCGGCGCTGTTTCACGACCGCGACATTGCGTTGCGCGTCGACCTCGGCCGCGGCCTTGGCCATCACGACAAGGTCAAGACCGGCGGCGCGGGCAGCAAGTTCGGCCTGCCGCTCGATCAGCTCGATGGCTTCCTCGAGCTGGCGCGCGAGTCGCACGTGCGCGTGGTCGCGCTGCATGCGCACCTCGGTTCGGGCATTCTCGACGCCGCGCACTGGGCCCAGGTGTGTGGCCAGTTGGCCAGCGTTGCGGAGCGCATCAGCGGCGTGCGCAGTCTCAATCTTGGCGGTGGCCTCGGGGTGCCGTCGCATCCCGGCGAGGCCGCGCTGGACCTCGCTGCGCTCGATGCGTCACTCGCCGAAGTGAAGCGTGCGTACCCGCAGTACGAACTATGGCTGGAACCCGGCCGCTGGCTGGCCGCCGACGCCGGCGTGCTGCTGGCGCGGGTCACCCAGACCAAGCGCAAGGGCGCGCTCAACTATCTCGGTTGCGATGCCGGCATGCATGCGTTGATCCGGCCCGCGCTCTACGACGCATGGCACGAGATCGTGAACCTCTCGCGCATCGAAGTGCCCGCCGATACGCTGTACCAGATCGTGGGTCCGATCTGCGAATCCGGGGACGTGTTGGGCAACGATCGCCGCCTGCCAGCGAGCGCTGAAGGTGACGTCCTGCTGATCGCGCAAACCGGTGCCTATGGCGAAGCCATGGCTTCGCATTACAACCTGCGGCCCCTGGCCGATAGCGTGGCAATTGAATGAACGCATTGCGCGACCCGCGACACGCCAAGGCATTTCGTTTCGTGCGCTGCGCCTACGCAGACGGCGTGGCCGAACTTGCGTATGCGTTCGATGACGGCCCGGAACTGGTCGAACGCATCAGCTTTCCGGGCGTCCCCGCGCTTCCGGCGGAACGGCGTGCTGCGTTCAACGCCGCGCTGCGACTGCTCCACCTCGTCGCAGGCGTCAGTTACTACAAGGCGGGAATCCCCGGTCGCATCGAGGTTGAAACCGGTGCACTCGACGCCGATGCCGCTGATCTCATGGACACGCTGTATCGCGATGGCCTGGCCGAGTTTGCCTATCGCAACAAGCTGGATCTGGGTGCGCGGATCGCGTTTCCGCGCGCGGCTGCGAGGGCCGGTGCAGCGACGGCGCTGTGCGCGCCGCAGCCGGGGTTGGCGCCACGCACACTGGTGCCGATCGGTGGCGGCAAGGATTCGCTGGTCGTGGTGGAAGCATTGAAGCGTGCCGGCGTGCAAGCCACGGCAACCTGGATTGGCGCGTCGCCACTGATCGCGGCGGTCGCTGCGCGCACCGGGCTGCCGATGCTGAACATCGGCCGGGAGTTGTCACCAATCCTGTTCGAGTACAACCGGATGGGTGCGTGGAACGGCCATATCCCGGTCACTGCGATCAACTCGGCGATTCTTGCCTGCGCCGCGATCTTGTACGGCTGCGATGCCATTGCCTTCGCCAACGAACGTTCGGCATCCGCCGCGACGCTGGAATACGCAGGCCGCCAGGTCAACCACCAGTGGAGCAAGGGCTGGGCCTTCGAGCAGGCGTTCGCCGCCTGCCTGCGTGCGCAGGTCGCCGCCGACCTCGATTATTTTTCGTTGCTGCGTCCGTATTCCGAACTGGCCGTCACGCGCGCGTTCGCGGAGTCAGGCGTGGCGTACTTCGATGTGTTCTCCAGTTGCAACCGCAACTTCCGGATACTCGGTCCGAAGCCGTTCGATCGCTGGTGCGGCCAATGTCCGAAATGCCATTTCGTGTTCCTTGCACTGGCACCGTTCATGCCCAAGCCGCGGCTGCTCGCGATTTTCGGACGCAATTTGCTTGACGATGAAATGCTGGCGCCAGGGTTTGATGCGCTGGTTGAATACCACGATCACAAACCGTTCGAATGCGTGGGCGAGGCCAGCGAAGCGCGTGCTGCGTTGGCCACGCTCGCGGTGCGTCCCGAGTGGCGCGAGGACGCGCTGGTTGCGCGTTTCCGCGAAGAAATCATGCCGCAACTCGACGCCGCCTCGTTGCCGATGGAAGCGTGGCTGGCGCCCGCCGGTGAGCACGGCGTGCCAGAGCGATTCCGCGGAGCACTCGATGCGATTTGCGGAGCTTGAAAGCGGCAACGTTGCGGTCTGGGGCTACGGCCGCGAGGGCCGCGCGGTCCTGAAGGCGCTGCGGGCGCGCTTTCCGGCCAAACCACTGACGCTGTATTGCAATGCGGATGAAGCACGCGTACTGCGCGATGCGCACGACACCTCGCCGTCACACAGAGGGCATGGTGGGCGTGCTGGCGATGCGGCGCACCTGGATATCCGCATCGAACCACCGGATGCAGACGCGCTTTCATCGTTCGATTTCGTCATCAAGTCACCCGGCATCAGCGCGTACCGGCCGGAAATCCTCGCGGCCCATGAACGCGGCACGCACTTCACGTCGGGCACGGCCCTCTGGTTCGGCGAGAACGCGTCCAGTACGAGCGGCGCCGCGCGCGTGGTCGCGGTCACCGGCACCAAGGGCAAAAGCACCACCACGGCACTGGTCGCGCATTTGGCGCGCAGCCTCGGCATTCGCACGGCGCTGGCCGGCAACATCGGCTTGCCGATGCTGGATCTGGACGGCCAGCACGCCGATCTTTGGGTGCTCGAACTGTCCAGCTTCCAGACCGGCGAAGCGGGAGCGGTCGAACTGGGTGTGGTGGTGAGCCTTGGCGAAGAGCATCTCGACTGGCACGGTACGCGCGAGCGCTACGTTGCGGACAAGCTGAAACTGGTCGAGGCGTCGCGCACACTGCTGGTGGATGCGCAATCACCCCTGCTGGTGGAACGCACGGCGGGGCACGCGCGGCGTGCGACCTTTGATCGCGCGGATGGTTGGCATGTAGCGGACGATGCGATCCATCGCGGCAGCGAGGTCATCATTGCGTTGGACGCGTTGCCGCTGCATGGCCTGCACAATGCCCGCAATGCTTGCGCGGCACTCACCGCGATCGAGTTGCTGGGCCATGACGCGCGCGCTGCGGCGGCATCGTTGCGCACATTCCGGCCCTTGCCGCATCGGCTGACTGCGTTGGGCAGGCAGGGCGGCGTCGACTGGGTCGACGATTCCATCAGCACCACGCCGGATGCCGCGTTGGCGGCGCTGGAGAGTCTGCGCGGTCGTGACGTCAGCATCATTCTCGGCGGCTTTGACCGCGGTCTGGACTGGCAGGCGTTTGCACGCGAACTCGCCATGTGTCCACCCCATGCCGTGGTGACGCAAGGCATCGCGGGGCCGCGCATCGCGGGCGTGCTGCGCGATGCCGGTATCGGATGTCCGGTCGCAGAATTGATGGATCTTGCCGAAGCGGTGGCGCAGGCGCGTTCGCTTACGCCTGCCGGCGGCGTGGTGCTGCTGTCACCCGGTGCGCCCAGCTTCGACCAGTTCGAGGATTATGCCGCGCGCGGCCGCGCGTTTGCGCAGGCCGCGGGTTTCGATGGTGATGCGATCGGCGAGATCGCGGGGCTTGGCATTGCCTGAACTTGCACGGCCGTCCATGGCCGTGGCGGTGTTTACAGCAATCGCGATCTGGTTGGCTCAGCGATGTTGCTGCGCGGTGGGCGCGGTGCGTGGCACGATTTTCTCAACGGTGTAACCCGAGACGCGCAGCAGGGTCGGCGTGTCATAGTGGTATGACAGCACCTCGACCATCGGCTGTTTTTCGTTGGCGAACTTGGTCAGGAAGCGGACGGTGAAGTAATCGCCGGGCTGCGACTTGCTGTTGTTGGCCGGGATGCGCGACTTGTACAGCCGCAGGAATTTGCGTGACTCCACCTTGCCAAACGCCTTGCGGGCCTTGCTGACCGCGGCAACAAACGCTTCGCGTTTTGCGGCTTTCTTCAGGACATCCGAGCCGTTGTCCCACACCTGGCCTTCCTGGCCGTCGTCGATCAAACGGATGACCGCCACGGCATTGGCCACCATTGAGCGGCGGAATTTCATGATCGCCTGCTGTTGCTCCGGCGTCAGTTGTTGCGCGGCCGGTTTGGCCGTTGTCGACGGGGTCTTGGGAGCAGCCGCGGGCTGCGCGGCTGCGGTACCTGCAAATGCGAGCAATGCGGCGCAAAAAAGCAAGCGAATCGACATTGGAAAGACTCCGGAGAGGGCTGTGAACCTGTAAAAATACCACGTCAAGCGCGTGAAATGTGTGACATTCCGTGCCGCGGTCACGCGCGCCGCGGCACCGGTCACCAGATCTTCACGCGCTGGTCCGGCTTGAGGTACAACCTTGCCCGGCCGGCCGGAATTGTCGACAGCGCGCGCAGGTGCTGTAATGCTGCATCGTTCCGGCGGGAGGCGGTGATGGCAGACGCAGGCAAGTCACTCCAGCGTTTTCTTGCGGCACGCGATTTCCTGCTGGCCCACCGCGACGACCAGGCGGGTGCCTGCCGCGGTTTCCGCTGGCCGGAACTCGACGAGTTCAACTGGGCGCTGGATTATTTCGATCATCTGGCGGCCGGCCAGGCCGCGACGCGCACCGCGTTGTGGCTGGTGGATGCCGATGGCCGCGAGCAGCGGCGCAGTTTCGCCGAAATGTCGGCGCGCTCCAATCGCGTCGCCAACTGGCTGCGCGCGCTGGGCGTGCGCCGCGGCGAACGCGTGCTGCTGATGCTGGGCAACGTGACGCCGTTGTGGGAAGCCACGCTGGCGGCGATGAAGCTCGGCGCGGTGGTGGTGCCGACCACGCCGCTGGCCAACGGCAACGAACTCGCGGATCGCCTGCAACGCGGCGAGGTGTGCCATGTCATCGCCGATGCCGGTCAAGCGACCACCCTGGCCGATGCCGGGCATGAATTCACGCGCATCGCGGTGGGCGCACCGGTTCCGGGTTGGCACGATTTTGCCGAAGCGGATGCGTTTCCCGAAACCTTCCAGCCCGACGCGCCGACCCGCGCCGACGATCCGATGTTGTTGTACTTCACTTCCGGTACCACGTCGAAGCCGAAGCTGGTGATGCATTCGCACCAGAGCTACCCGGTGGGGCATCTTTCGACGATGTTCTGGATCGGCATCCGGCCTGGCGACATCCATCTCAATGTCAGCTCGCCGGGTTGGGCCAAACACGCCTGGAGCTGCCTGTTCGCGCCGTGGAACGCCGCGGCCACGATCTTCATCTACAACAGTCCGCGCTTCGATGCCGACGGCTTGCTCGATTGCGTCGCCCGCCACGGCGTCACCACGATGTGCGCGCCACCGACGGTGTGGCGCATGCTGGTCCAGCGCGATCTTGCCGCGCGCAAGGTCGCGCTGCGCGAACTGGCCAGCGCCGGCGAGCCGCTCAACGGCGAGGTGATCGCGCAGGTCGAGAGAGCCTGGGGCCTGACCATCCGCGACGGCTACGGCCAGACCGAGACCACGGCGATTGCCTGCAACGGTCCGGGGCAGAAATTGATCCCCGGTTCGATGGGCCGCGTGTCGCCCGGTTATCGGATCGAATTGCTGGATGCGGACGGCCGGCCCGCCGAGGAAGGCGAGATCGCGCTGGCGCCCGAGCCGCCGCCGCTGGGCTTGATGCTGGGCTATGCGGACGACCCCGCGCGCTCGCGCCACCTCGGTGCGGATGGCTACTATCGCACCGGCGATATCGGCGCCCGCGACGCCAACGGCTACATCACCTACGTCGGCCGCGCCGACGACGTGTTCAAGGCATCGGATTACCGGATCAGCCCGTTCGAACTGGAAAGCGCCTTGATCGAGCATCCGGCGGTGGCCGAGGCCGCGGTGGTGGCGAGTCCCGATCCGGTGCGCACGGCGGTGCCGAAGGCGTTCGTCACGCTGGTCGCTGGAAGCGCGCCGAGTGCCGAGCTCGCGGGCGAGATCCTGATGTTCGTCCGTGAGCGGCTGGCGCCGTACAAGCGCATCCGGCGGCTGGAATTTCACGAACTGCCGAAGACGATTTCCGGCAAGATCCGCCGCATCGAACTGCGGCGTGCGGAAATGCTGCGCGATCCCGGCGCACGCCTGCAGGGCGAATACTTCGATACCGATTTCAGGGCGTAGCCGCGGCAGGGTTTGCGCGACCGCAAAAAGCCGGGAGCGCACGTGCAAACCCGGTTTTGGCCGCATCCACGAATCCGGCGTCGATCGGATCGGGTTCCGGGCCGGAAAACTTAGGGATCACCATTTCGCCGCCTAGTAAAACAATGCGCGCAAGTCACCCGGGGGGGCTTGCGCTGGGTGGACTGTCTCGTAAGAGAATCCGGGGACGTCGGTGTGCCGGCTCGCGTGTTCCATGGTCATCGCGCAAACGCGGCCCTGTTCGTCCAATTCCAGCAGGGTATTTTCGTCCTGATCGCGTGTTTCCACGATATGGTGTCGCCGCCAGTTAGTAATGTCCCCTTTGTGCAAGTTACAAGTGTCCCCTTTTCAAGACGGGGACGAGCATGGAGGTGGGAATGTCGCAACGGGAGGTGGAGCGGGCCGGCGTGATTGCTGAGGTGGCGGCTGGGCGGATGCGCCAGCGGCGTGCGGCGGGTGTGGGCCGTGTGCAATTACCATGGCGGCGATGACGCCGAAGCACACGCAGCCCGCAGCGAGCCTTCCCGGCGCGCGTGACCTGCAACGCCTGCTCGAACGCACGATGTCCCGCGACAGCGGGCGTTTGCGTGCGCGCCTCGGCCGGCTGGAGCGCACGCCGTCGCCCGATGCGTTGAAATCCCTCGCGCGTGACATCGCCGCATCGGTCGCGAAGCGCGATGCGCGCGCACAACGCGTCCCGCCGCTCACTCTGGATGAATCGCTGCCGATCACGCAGCGTGGCGACGAGATCGTCGCACTCATCCGCCAGCACCAGGTGCTGGTGATCGCGGGTGAGACGGGATCAGGCAAGACCACGCAGCTTCCCAAGCTGTGCCTGGCCGCGGGGCGTGGCGTCGCCGGCATGATCGGATGCACCCAACCGCGGCGGCTGGCCGCGCGCGCGATGGCGCGGCGCGTGGCGTCTGAACTGGGTGGCGAGCCGGGCGGGGTGGTGGGCTACGAGGTGCGCTTCGCCAAACAGCTCGGTGAGGACACCCTCGTCAAGTTCATGACCGACGGCATCCTGCTGGCGGAAATGGCGCATGATCGCTGGTTGTCGCATTACGACACGCTGATCATCGATGAAGCCCATGAGCGCAGCCTCAACATCGACTTCCTGCTTGGGTATCTGAAAGGCTTGTTGCGACGGCGGCCTGACCTGAAGTTGATCGTGACTTCGGCCACCATCGACACCGCGCGTTTTGCCGAACACTTCGATGGCGCGCCGGTGGTGACGGTGGAAGGGCGCGCGTATCCGGTCGAAGTACGTTACGCACCCGCCGAGCGCGACCTCGGGATGACGGAACGTATCATCGCCGCTCTTGACGACATCACTCGCGAAGATCCCCGTGGCGACGTGCTGATTTTTCTTCCGGGCGAGCGTGAAATCCGCGATGCGCACCTTGCGCTGTCGCGCCGCCAGTACCGCCATACCGAAGTGCTGCCACTGTACGCGCGCTTGTCGGTGAAGGAACAGGACCGCGTGTTCAAGCCCGGGCCTGCGCGCCGCATCGTGCTGTCGACGAATGTTGCCGAGACCTCCTTGACGGTGCCGCGCATCCGCTGGGTGGTGGATTCGGGGGACGCGCGGGTGAAGCGTTATTCGCGGCGCAGCCAGATCGAACGCCTGCACATCGAATCGATCTCGCAAGCCGCCGCCAACCAGCGCGCCGGGCGCTGCGGGCGCGTCGGGCCCGGTATCTGCGTGCGCCTGTACGAAGAGGCTGACTTCGCCGCGCGCGCACCTTACGGCGATCCGGAAATCCTGCGCAGTGCGCTGGCCGACGTGATCCTGCGCATGCTCGATCTCGGCCTCGGTGACGTCGAAACGTTTCCATTTATCGATCCGCCCGATCCGCGCACAGTCAACGACGGTTGGCGGCGGCTCGCGGAAATCGGCGCCGTGGATGACACGCGCGCGTTGACGCCGCTCGGCAAGCAACTGGCGCGGATTCCGATCGATGCCCAGCTTGCGCGCATGCTCATCGAGGCGCGCACGCTTGGTGTCACGGATGACGTGCTGCCGATCGTCGCCTTCCTTGGCGTGCAGGACCCGCGTGAGCGGCCGGCGGACAAGCAGGCGCAGGCCGACACAGCGCACCGCGAGTTCGCCGATCCGCAATCCGATTTCATGGGAGTGCTGAAGCTGTGGCAGGCGTACCGCGCCGCGCACGAAGAATTCACGCAGTCGAAGTTGCGTGACTGGTGCGGCAAGCAGTTCGTGTCGTTCATGCGGATGCGCGAGTGGCGCGAGCTGCATCGGCAGTTGTCGCTGGAACAAGCCAAGGGTACGGAGCAGGCGCGGCATGGTTCGAGCTCGAGCTTGCCGCCAAGGCGGAACGCGTTGGCAGGCTCGCCAACGCGAACACCGCAGGCGGCCCGAAGGGCGAGCGCCATGGATGCCGCGAGTTTGTCCAGTGTCTCCAGGACCAAGGCGCCGGGTTCCGGATCGTCGTTGCGCGACGTCCGCAATGACGAGCGGGATATTTCCGGAGATCGGCTCTATCGGGATATCCACCTTGCCTTGCTCGCCGGTTTGCCAACCAACGTTGCGCGCAAGGACGAGCAGGGCCTTTACCGCGGCACGCGCGAGCGCAAGTTCAAGGTGTTTCCGGGTTCGGCGCTGGCGAAGAAACCGCCGCCGTGGTTGCTGGTCGCGCAGGTGCTCGACCTCGGCGGCAAGGTCTGGGGCATGCAGTGCGCGCGCATCGAACCGGAATGGATCGAACGCCAGGCTTCGCACCTGCTGAAACGCACGTGCAGCGACCCGCATTGGTCACGTGCGCGCGGGGCGGTCCAGGCCTTCGAGCAGGTATCGCTGTACGGGCTGGTGCTGGCCGAGCGGCGCACGGTCACGTTTGCCAAACAGGATCCTGAACTCGCGCATGGGATCTTTCTGCGCGAGGCGCTGGCGCGCTGCGAGATCGACTGTCGGGCGGACTTCGTGCGCGCCAACACCAAGGTACTGGACGACGCACGCGAACTCGAAGCGCAGCAGCGCCGCGACGGCTTGCTGAAGCCCGATGATGAGCTTGCGGCGTTCTTCGCTGGCAAGCTGCCGCAAGACATCTGTTCGTCGCGCGCCCTGGATGCGTGGTACCGGAACGCACCTGCACCCGAACGCGCAGCGCTGCGCTGGTCGCTAGCGGATGTGCTGGAGGCTGGCGCGGGCAGTGATGCCGGTGCGTTTCCCCCGGCGCTCGCCGTGGGTAGCCAGCAACTTCCATTCGACTACCGGTTTGTGCCGGGTGACGACGCCGACGGTGTGACCTTGCGCGTGCCCTTGCCGCTGTTGAATGCGGTCTCGGCGACGCGTTGCGAATGGTTGGTGCCGGGTCTTTTGGCTGACAAGGTCGCTGCATTGATCCGAGGATTGCCGAAGGCGCTACGCCGCAACTTCGTGCCCGCACCGGATTTTGCGCGCGCGTTCGTCGAAGCCGAGGCGCCGCGCGATGTGCCCCTGGCGAGCGTGCTGGGGGCGTTCCTGCAGCGCCTCACCGGCGTTGCCATCGATGACGCAGCCTTCGCCGCGGTAGAGCTGCCGGCACACCTGCGCATGCGTTTTGATCTGCGCGACGAGGCCGGACATTCGCTTGCTCAGAGCCGTGATCTCGCGGCCTTGCGGGAGCACTACGCGGCGCAGGCGCGCAAGGCCTTTTCGCGTGATGCGGACGTCACGCTCACGCGCGAAAATGTACGCGATTGGGACTTTGATGCGATCCCGCGCAGCAGCCCCGCACGCGATGGCATGCTCGCCTATCCCGCGCTGGTGGATCTTGGCGCCGTGGTAGCGCTGCGCGTGTTCGAACGCGAGGACGAGGCCGGTAAAGCGCACGTCGCCGGCGTCACACGGTTGTTGCGGCTGGCGCTGGCGTCCGAATTCGCGCGTGCGCAACGGCAATTGCCATTGCAGAAGAAGTTGGCCGTCGCGTTTGCACCACACGGTCGCGCGGACAGCCTGCGCGAAGACATTGTGGAGGGTGCGTTCGCGGACGTGTTGCGCGAGCACGAACTCGACGTGCGCGCGCGTGCGGCGTGGCAAGTATTGCGCGATGGTGTGTCGCACGACCTGTTTGCTGCCGCGATGCAACGCTTGCAACTGGCCGTACCCATTCTCGCCGCACTCGCCGAGCTGCAGCCGTGGCTCAAGCCGGCGATCAAGGGGCAGGCTGCGGCGAGTTATGCGGACCTGCGCGGTCAGCTCGATGCGCTGCTCGCGCCGGCTTTCCTGCGCGAGTTGCCACGCTCGCGCCTCGAACACCTGCCGCGTTACCTCAAGGCCATGCGTCTGCGCGCCGAAAAACTGCGCAGCGATCCGGCACGCGATCATGCACGCATGCAACAAGTGCTTCCGTACTGGCGCGCGGTGCTGGACGCACGCGCGTCCGGACTTGATTCGGACGCGCTGGAAACCTTGCGCTGGCTGGTCGAAGAGTGGCGCGTGTCGGTGTTCGCGCAGGAGCTCAAAACCGCCGAGCCGGTGTCAGGCAAGCGCATGGCGCAGGCGTTGGCGGTGATTTGAAGCCGCCGGTGAAGCCCGGATGTTGCACTTCAGAATCGAATTCGCCCCCGAACACCGACGACACCGATGAACGAACGAGGTCTCCGGGCGCGGTTTATA
>DZCM01000094.1 GCA_022730295.1 Rhodanobacter sp.
TCAAGGGGATATGCCGGAAGAGGGAATCGAACCCCCGACCCACGCATTACGAATGCGTTGCTCTACCAGCTGAGCTATTCCGGCACGGGCGGACCGGCTAGTGTACGGGCCGCCCAGGGTCGGCGCAACGCACGCGATGCCAAGGTAACGGCCTGCGATGGCGCCAATCCAAGGCATCGGGCCTTGTGCGAAACCGCGGTCCGCCGCATGATCGGCGCGTGGCGAACTTGACGCAGCGCGCACAACAGAAGACCCGTACCCCCGGAAGTGCCGAGCACATCCGGCGCGAACTGCGCGTGCTCAACATCTACCGCGTGTTCCAGGCGCTGGCTTACGTGGTGCTGTCGTTCAGCAGCCTCATCTTTACCTGGATGCCGCTGAGCGACCCGCTCATCGCGCGCGCCAGCGCGGCCGTGTACCTGCTGTTCGCGCTGGTGATGCTGGCACGCACGTCGCGGATGCCGCGCCGGCTGACCGCGAACGCCAGCGCCTGCCTGACCGTGGATATGTTGGCGGCATTCCTCGCCACGCTGGCGATTCCCTCCGCGCACACCGGCATCGCGGCGATGCTGGTGATCAACGTGGGCGCTGCTGCGCTGCTGTTGGCACCGCGCCTCGGCGGCCTGTTCGCAGCACTGGCTACGTTGGCGATGCTCGCGCAGGCCCTGCTGGCGGGCAACGACCCTGCCGCGCCGTTGCTGGAGGCCGGCTTGTTCGGGGTGGCCTACTTCGCCACTGCCGCACTTTGCTACGCACTGGGCAGCCAGATGCGCGCCAGCGAAGCGCTTGCCGAACAACGCGGCACCGACCTTGCGAATCTCGCCCAGATCAACGACCTGATCATCCGCCGCATGCGCACGGGCGTGCTGCTGGTGGACGACAGCAACCACATCCACCAGATCAACGAATCGGCTTGGGTCCTGATGGGCAATCCCGGTGTCGATCAGCGTGACCTCGGCGCCATCGCACCCGAATTGTCGCGGCGCCTGTACCACTGGCGCACCATCCACGAATCGGACAGCACCGCGGTGGCGCTGGCTGAAGGCGCCCCGGAAGTGGTGCCGCGCTTCACGCGCCTGTCGGCGCATGACGATGCGCATGTATTGGTATTCCTGGATGACACGTCACTGGTGTCGCAGCGCGCCGAGCAACTTACGCTCACCACGCTCGGCCGGCTGTCGGCCTCGATTGCGCACGAGATCCGCAACCCGCTGGCCGCAATTCGCTACTCCGCCCAGTTGCTTGCCGAATCCGAATTGAGCGACGCCGACCAGCGCATGGTTGAAATCATCAACAACCACTGCGGGCGGGTGAACGAGATCATCGAGAACATCCTGCAACTGTCGCGCCGCGAACGCTCGCGCCCGGAGAACCTCGATCTCAACAACTGGGCAGTGCGCTTCATCGACGAATACAAGGAAGCCAACGACACCGGACCGGACCTGCTGCGCCCGTTGCTGTACCCGCGTCCGGTCGAGGCACTGGCCGACCCGCAGCACTTGCAGCAGGTGGTTTGGAACCTGGTCCAGAACGCGCTTCGCTACGGCCGCCTGCCCGACGAACCCGCGCGCGTGATGGTGGTGGCAAGGCTCGCCAGCGACAACGGCCCGCCGTTGCTGGAGGTGATCGACCGCGGACCGGGTATCCCACCCAAGGTTGCCGCGCAGATCTTCGAGCCGTTCTTCACCACCCATCAATACGGCACCGGGCTCGGCCTGTATCTCGCCAAGCAGATGTGCGACGCGAACCAGGCCAACCTCGAGTACGTGCCGGTGGCAGGCGGCGGCAGCTGCTTCCGGATCACGCTGACCGCACCGGTCCGGATGTCAGTGGTCGCCGAAGCGTGACGCGCGTTGCGCCAAGACTTGGCGTTGTCGCCGCCACCGCGTTACCCTCACGTGTGAGGGGTCTTGATCATCCGGGATGGGCATGACCAAACAAACCGTACTGGTCGTCGACGACGAGCGTGACATCCGCGAACTGCTCAGCATCACGCTGGGGCGCATGGACCTCGACGTCGATGCCGCCGCCACCGTGGGCGAAGCCAAACGCATGCTGGGTGAAACCCACTACGACCTGTGCTTCACCGACATGCGCCTGACCGACGGCACCGGCCAGGATCTGATCGAACTGATCGCACGCGAACACCCCGACACGCCGGTGGCGATGATCACGGCCTACGGCAACGTCGAGGCCGCCGTGGACGCCTTGAAGGCGGGCGCCTTCGACTTCGTCAGCAAACCCGTCGACATCCACATGTTGCGCCGCCTGGTGCAGAGCGCGCTGCGTGCTGGCCAGGCGATCGAACAGGGAAATGGCGAGCAGGTTTCGACCAGCCGGCTGGTCGGTCAATCGCAGGCGCTGCGCGAGGTGCGCGCGCGCATCGTGAAAGTGGCGCGCAGCCAGGCGCCGATCTACATCTCGGGCGAATCCGGCGTCGGCAAGGAACTGGTGGCGCGTTCGATCCATGAACTCGGCCCGCGTGCGGCCGGACCGTTCGTGCCGGTGAACTGCGGCGCAATCCCGTCGGAGCTGATGGAGAGTGAATTCTTCGGCCACAAGAAGGGCTCGTTCACCGGCGCGCACGCCGACAAGGAAGGCCTGTTCCAGACTGCGAGTGGTGGCACGCTGTTCCTCGACGAAGTCGCGGAACTGCCGCTGCACATGCAGGTGAAACTGCTGCGCGTGATTCAGGAGAAGGCCGTGCGTCCGATCGGCGGACGCGGCGAGGTGCCGGTGGACGTACGCATCCTCTCGGCCACCCACAAGGATCTCGCCCGCCTGGTGCAGACCGGCCAGTTTCGGCAAGACCTTTACTACCGCATCAACGTGATCGAGTTGCGGGTACCGCCACTGCGCGAACGCGCGGGCGACATTCCTCTGCTGGCGTTGCATATTCTGAAACGCCTGAGCGAGCAGACCGGTATCGCCGTGCCCACCTTGCAACCGGCCGCACTGGATGCCCTCACCGATTACGACTTTCCCGGCAACGTGCGCGAACTTGAAAACGTGCTGGAGCGCGCGATCGCGCTGTGCGAAAACGGCGTGATCGAACCCGCCGACCTGATGCTGGAACCCGCCGGCAATCACGACGGCGAGGCGGAGCCCGAGGACGACGATTTCGATGACGCGGCCATCGAAAGCGAGACCGCCGGCAGCGTGCCGCTGGACGATTACATCTCCAACATCGAACGCGACGCCGTCATGAAGGCGCTCAAGGAAACCCGCTTCAACAAGACCGCCGCGGCGAAGAAGCTGGGCATTACCTTCCGCGCGCTGCGCTACAAGTTGAAGAAGCTCGGCATTGACTAGAAAGTCTCAGGAAAGCGGAGGTCCGGTCGTCACGCACGCAGCGGCTGTTGCGAGAGTCAGGCCATGGTGGTACTTTCCCGCACCGCTGAGCACGGGCGGTGCGTCCGGAATCGCTTTTTGCACCCGAGTTTCAATGCGGCCGTTGTCGATGCCGTTCCGGATGTGGTTCCGGTAGTTCGGACTGGACGCAATCTTGCCACTTTACAGGCCGCCTACGACGTCCACCAATGACCGGCCCCCAGTAACCCGGTACCCCTGGATGTTGCCGAGCGGTGGTGATGCCCCATCCGCGCGTGACATCCGCCACAGCAATTGCTTAACGCCGGGCTGCGTACACTCGCAACCCCGTTCCGGCGAGCGCTGCCATGAGCCCGTCATTTCCGAAGTACCTGACCGTGGCGTTGTCCGCGCTGGCCCTTGCCGCGTGCCAGCAGCCATCCGGAAATCCGCCAACATCGGCCGCCGGGTACAGCACGGCGGGCAAGGGCTCCAGCACCGCGCCCGTGATCGCCGCACCACCAGCGTCAGCGGGCACGACCAGCCTGCCCGGCGACCACGCCACGACCGCGCAATACAAAATCGCGATCAGCATTCCGAGCCTGCCGGCTACAGCGAAGCCGCTGGCGGACGCGCTGCGCGCAACCGCCGACGATGCCAAGCGCCAGTTCCTGCAAGCCTTGCCTGATCCCGATGAGCATTCGTCATCGCCCCACCGTCAACTCGAGTTGCATCTCGAGTTCACGGTGGCCGCGCGCACTGCCGCCTTCACCAGCGTGCGCGAGATCGGCAACGTGGACACCGGTGGCGCGCATCCGGCGCCAGTCGAGGGCAGCTTCGTGTTCGATCACGGGGCCAACCGCGTGATCACACTGGCCGATCTGTTCACGCAGCCCGATGGCGCGCGCAAGGCGCTTGCCGATTTCGCGCACGCGACGCTGGCAAAACGATTGCTGGCCAACGCGCCCGCACCCAGCGACGCCTCACGCGCAGCGAACCGGGAATGGAAAACCAACATGCAGCAGATGCTGGATTACGGCACCCAGCCGACCAGCGTCAACTTTGCACTGTTCGTGGTGCGTGCGGGTGCCAGCAACGCTGCGGCGAGCCCCGGCTTGACGCTGGTGTTTCCGCCCTACCAGGTCGCGCCGTACAGTGCCGGCACTCAAACTGTTGACGTGCCTGCAAGCGTATTCGCGGCATTCCTGAAACCGATTTATCGAAGCGATTTCGCAGCGCGGTAACAGCGCGCAACCTGACTTTCCGCCCATCGCATTGGCTGCCGATGCAGCCTTCCCGGATTACCCGCGTACCGGCAGGACGTAGAGCAGCACTGCAAAAAAATGCAGGGTGCTACCGGTGAGCACCAGCGCGTGCCACAACGCGTTGTGATAGCGCAGCTTGCGCAACAAGTGAAACGGCACGCCCAGGGTATAGGCCACGCCGCCGGCCAGCAGCAGCGCGGTGCCGCCCGCCTGCAGGCGTTCGGACAACGGCCCGAAGGTGAGCATGCCCAACCACCCCATCGCGAGGTACAGCGCGATTTCCAGCGCGCGGAGACCACGCAGGCGCGTGAACTGCAAGGCGATTCCTATTCCTGCGAGCGTCCAGATTGCACCGAACAACCACCAGCCGCGGGTGCTGCCCAACGCCAGCAGTGCAAACGGGGTATAGGTGCCGGCGATCAGGAGGTAAATCGCGATGTGGTCCAGCCGCGCCATCAAGCGCGGCGCGACATGCACCGGCAGCGCGTGGTACACGGTCGAGATCGAATACAGCAACACCAACGCCGCGCCGAATACCGCGCAAGCCGTCACGTCGAGCGCGCCGCCGTCGGCCGCGGCGAACGCCACCAGCGTAGTCAGGCCAACGACGCTCAGCAGCACGCCGAACCCCTGCACCACGTTGTTGGCAACCTCTTCGCCGAAGGTGTATCCGGCCGACGACAACCAGCCTGCACGAGTCATCAACTCACTCCCGATTGCAAGCATCAGGCGTTGCGCCAGCGTTGCGAGCGAAGGCAGATCGCGCGCCCGCGGAGCGCAGCAGCTGGCTCAACGACTGATCGTGAACTTGCCGAAATCCACGCCCAAAGTCCAGCCCTCGCCCTTGCCGCTCATGGCCAGGGCCACGTTGCCCTTGGTCATCACCGTGCCGCCCGCGGACTTCACGGCACCCGCGTGGGCGCCCCCGGTCACGTACGTGCCGAGGATTTCCTTGATGTCGAAGATCCCGGTGAACCTGCCGATGCCGCTGATGCTGGACTTGCCGAAGGTAAGCCCCCCGCCCTTGCTGCGCAGGTTCACGTGCATGCGCTGGCCGTTGCTGCAGGTGACGTTGCCACTACCCGAGGACGTCTTGTAAAAGATCGACCAGCCGTGCAGGTCGAAATGCATCCTGCAGGTGATTTCGCCCGGTGCCGCCTGCGCGCTGCCGGCATACATCATGGGCGCGCCGGCGAGCAAGGCAGCGAGGGCAAGATTGCGTGCGATTTGCATGGGGGTTCTCCTCGACTCGGTGAATGGCACGGATGCATTCTTGCGCGCGCAGGCCCGCGCCGTCACCCCGCTGCGCCGCGAACATTCAGGTTGCGCAGTGGCCGCGGTTCAGGAAACTCAGCCGCCGCCACGCATCAGGCCAGCGGGTGGCCGAACTGCGCCTTGAATTCGTCGCGAAACTCCGGAATCGTGAACGCATGGTTTTGGGTGCCTGGCTTGGCGATCTTCAGCGCCCCGGCCAGCGACGCGATGCGGCCCGTCGTCGGCCAGTCGTAACCGCCAAGGATGCCGTGGATCAGGCCGGCGCGGTAGGCATCGCCGCAACCGGTGGGATCGACCACGGCTTTGGGCTTGGCCACCGGAATCTCGTGGACCTTGCCATCGGCGTGAATGACCGAGCCTTCGCCGCCATGGGTGACGATGTAGGCCTTCACCTTGCCGGCGATGTCGGCTTCCGTCCAACCGGTGCGCTCGCTCAGCACGCTGGCCTCGTAGCTGTTGGCGGCGACGTAATCGGCGGCCTCGATGAAGGCGCGGAACTCCTCGCCATTGAACAGCGGCATGGCCTGACCGGGGTCGAAGACGCAGGGAATGCCGCGCGCGGCGAACTCGCGTGCATGTTCGAGCATGCCGTCGCGGCCATCAGGTGCCACGATGCCAAGCGCAATGTCGCCGGCGTCGGCAACATGGTTCTGCTGGCTGAAACTCATCGCGCCCGGATGGAAGCCCCAGATCTGGTTGTTGTCCTGATCGGTGATCACGAATCCTTGCGCGGTAAAGGTGTCGGGCACCTCGCGCAGGTGCTCGAGGGCAATGCCGTTCTCGCGAAACCATTCGCGGTAGGGCGCAAAATCCTGCCCCACCGTCGCCATCGGCAAGGGCTCGCCGCCCAGCAACTTGAGGTTGTAGGCGATGTTGCCGGCGCAGCCGCCGAATTCGCGGCGCATCCGCGGCACCAGGAAGGACACGTTCAACATGTGCACCTTGTCCGGCAGGATGTGGTTTTTGAACTGGTCCTCGAACACCATGATGGTGTCGTAGGCCAGCGAGCCGCAGATCAGTGCACGGGGCATCCGGAATCCTTAGTTGTCGGGACATGAAACGCCGATCGTACCGGCCGCGCCCGCAAGATTCGACCTGCCTCACCGAAGTGTGCCGCAAGCCCGCGTTTTTCCACACTCTCGGCCTTGCACCGCCCCAACGACATGACTAGACTGGCGCGTTCTGTCTCCGTCGCCTGTCGCCCAGGCCCGCACCATCGGCGCGCGCATGTTCAAACTGTTCCGCGGCATCTTTTCCAACGACCTTTCGATCGATCTCGGTACCGCGAACACGCTGATCTACGTGCGCGACCAGGGCATCGTGTTGAATGAACCCTCGGTGGTCGCCATCCGCCAGGATCGCGGCCGCGGCGGCCCGCGCTCGATCGCCGCCGTGGGCAATGACGCCAAGTTGATGCTGGGCCGCACGCCCGGCAACATCGTCACCGTGCGGCCGATGAAGGACGGCGTGATCGCCGACTTCACCATGACCGAGGCGATGCTGCAGC
>DZCM01000095.1 GCA_022730295.1 Rhodanobacter sp.
GGATGCCGTTGGCGTCGATGTCGAAGGACACCTCGATCTGCGGCATGCCGCGCGCGGCGGGCTGGATCCCGGCGAGGTCGAACTTGGCCAGCGACTTGTTGAAGCGGGCCTGGTCGCGCTCGCCTTGCAACACGTGCACGGTGACCGCGTTCTGGTTGTCCTCGGCAGTCGAGAACACCTGCGAAGCCTTGGTCGGGATCGTGGTGTTCTTGTCGATCAGCTTGGTCATCACGCCACCCAGCGTCTCGATACCCAGCGACAGCGGGGTCACGTCGAGCAACAGCACGTCTTTGACCGCGCCCGACAACACGCCGCCCTGAATCGCCGCGCCTACCGCGACGGCTTCGTCCGGGTTCACATCTTTGCGCGGTTCCTTGCCGAAGAAATCCTTCACAGCTTCCTGCACCTTGGGCATGCGCGTCTGGCCGCCGACCAGGATCACTTCCGAGATGTCGGACACGCGCAGGTTGGCGTCGTTCAACGCCGTGCGGCACGGATCAATCGTGCGCTTGACCAGGTCTTCCACCAGCGCTTCGAGTTTGGCGCGGGTGAGCTTGATGTTGAGGTGCTTCGGGCCCGAGGCATCCGCCGTGACGTATGGCAGGTTCACTTCGGTCTGGTGGGTGGACGACAACTCGATCTTGGCGCGCTCGGCTGCATCCTTCAGACGCTGCAGTGCCAGCGGATCATTGCGCAGGTCGACGCCCTGGTCTTTCTTGAATTCTTCGACCAGGTAATCGATCACGCGCATGTCGAAGTCCTCGCCACCGAGGAAGGTGTCGCCGTTGGTGGCCAGCACTTCGAACTGCTTCTCGCCATCGACTTCGGCGATCTCGATGATCGACACATCGAAGGTGCCGCCACCGAGGTCATACACGGCGATCTTGCGGTCGCCGCCACCCTTGTCGAGGCCGTAAGCCAGCGCCGCCGCGGTCGGCTCGTTGATGATGCGTTTGACATCGAGCCCGGCGATCTTGCCGGCGTCCTTGGTGGCCTGGCGCTGACTGTCATTGAAGTACGCCGGCACCGTGATCACGGCGTCGGTGACCGGCTCGCCCAGGAAATCCTCGGCGGTCTTCTTCATTTTCATCAGCACCTTGGCGGAAATTTCCGGCGGCGCCATCTGCTTGCCATCGGAGGTCTCCAGCCACGCGTCGCCGTTGGCGTGCGCGGTGATCTTGTACGGCACCACGCCGAGGTCCTTCTGCACTTCGGCGTCGGTGAACTTGCGCCCGATCAGGCGCTTCACCGCATAGAAGGTGTTCTTGGGGTTGGTGACGGCCTGGCGCTTGGCCGGCGCACCCACCAGCACTTCGCCGTCCTTCGCAAACGCGACGGTGGAAGGCGTGGTGCGATCGCCTTCGGAATTCTCGATCACGCGGGTCTTGCTGCCCTCCATGATCGCGACGCACGAATTGGTGGTGCCAAGGTCGATACCGATGATCTTGCTCATGTTTCAGCTCCTGAAAGGTTGCGGCCGAGGGGGCCTTCAAATCTTGCACACAAACTGGGGGTTGCCTGTCATAACTCAAGTAGGAACGGCGGAAGCCGCGATCCGGAGCGGCGGAAGCCGCAATCCGGGCATGGCGCAAGGGCACGCTTCTGTCGCGGCTTCCGCCGCTCCTGCAAAAAGCGACAAGAGCACCGCTACGAATCCTTCGCCACGCTGACCAGCGCCGGCCGCAGCAGGCGCCCATTCAATACGTAGCCCTTCTGCATCACGCTCACCACGGTGCCGGGCTTGGCATCCGGTGCATCCACCATCGCCACCGCATGATGCTGCTCGGGATCGAGCGGCTGGCCGACGGGATCGATCTGCTCAAGACCGTTGCTCTCGGCGACCTTCAGCAACGACTTCAGTGTCAGGCTCATGCCTTCGCGCATCGAGGTTACGTCGGCGCTGGCCACTGACAACCCACTTTCGAGGCCGTCGCAAACCGGCAACAAGTCGCGCAACAGGCGCTCGTTCGCAAACTTGAGGCTCTGTTCCTGATCACGCTGCATCCGCTTGCGCTGGTTTTCCAGATCCGCCCGCTCGCGCAGCAAGGTTTCGCGCATGCCGGCAAGGCTGGTCTCCGCCTCGGCCAACTGGCGGCTCAAGGTTTCCAACTCATCCGCGTTCACGGCGGCCAAATCCGGCTGGTTTTCATCCTGCGGCGCCTGCTCCGGCGCATCTTTGTGGTTCGTCATGCTGTTTCCTCGCAACGTGGACAGCCCCGCCGCGCGCGCTCGCGCACAACAAGGCGCAACTGCCAAAAGTTATGTGGCCGGGCCGCCGCGATTCAAGGCATCTGTCAACAGACGCGCCGTCGCCTGCACAACCGGAATCACGGAATGATAAGCCATCCGGGTAGGTCCGATCACCCCGATCGCACCCAATACGTGGCCTTCGGCGCCATACGGTGCGCTGACGAGGCTGTAACCCTTGAGCGGCTCGAACCCGGATTCGTCACCAATGAACAGACGAACGCCGGGCGAACGAGCGCAGCCTTCGAGCAGCGCCAGCAATTCGCGCTTGCGCTGGAAGGCCTCGAACAGGTCGCGCAAGCGTTCGATCTGGGGGCCATCCTCGCTCGACATGAGGTTCGTCTGGCCACTGACAAACATGTCCGGCTCGGGCTCGGGCGCGAAGGTTTCGGCGGCCACTTCCACGGCAGCGTCGAGCAGCCGGTTCAACTCACTGCCCGCGGCGCGCAAGTCGGCCAGCACCCGCGTGCGAATTTCGTCGAGGCGCAGGCCGGCATAGTGGTCGTTGAGATAATTGGCCGCGTGCTCCAAAGCCCGCGCATCGAACCGTTGGCTCAAGTTCAGCACACGGTTCTGCACTTGCCCATCGGCAAACACCAGGATCGCCAGGACCCGCAACGGGCCGATCGTGACGAACTCCATCTGTTTCAGCGGTGCGTCGGCGGCGCCGGGGACGGTGACCAGCCCCACGAAGTGCGTCATCGCCGAGAGCAGGCCCGAAGCATTGCCCAACAGTTCACGAGGCGTTACCGAGTCACGCGGGAGTTCGCGCTGCATCTGCATCACCGCTCCACGCGGCAGCGGTTTCAACTCCAGCAGGCTGTCGACGAACAAGCGCAGCCCACTCGCGGTGGGCACGCGCCCGGCCGATGTATGCGGCGAAGCGATCAAGCCCAGTTCCTCGATATCGGCCATGATGTTGCGCACGGTCGCGGGACTGACATCCAGCCCAGCCGAGCGCGACAGTGTGCGCGAGCCGACCGGCTGGCCTTCCTGCAGATACTGCGCAATCAGCGCGCGCAGCAATTGGCGGGCACGGGCGTCGAGCGGGTGCTGGTGGTGGCGTTCGGACATGCGGGCTGACGATGACCAGTCCTAATCAATACGGGCGAACGGGCGGAATTGCAATAGAAACCGCGGATCCGGCACGGACAGACAGCCCGGCGCGCGGCAGCGCCGTGGCTGGATACAATCAACGCTGCCCACTGCCAACGCATCCATGCTCACCCACCTCTCCGTCCGCAACTTCGCGGTCCTCGAAGCCGCCGAAGTCGAATTTGGCCCGGGCCTCACGGTCGTGACAGGCGAAACCGGCGCCGGCAAGTCGCTGCTGGTCGATGCCCTGCTGCTGCTGACCGGCGCACGCGCGGACACGGGCATGGTCCGCGCCGGCTGCGCCCGCGCGGAGCTGGAGGCGGAGTTCGAACTTGCCGGAACCGGCGCGACGCAGGCGTGGCTCGCGGCCAACGCGCTGGACGATGAGGGTGCATGCCGGGTGCGCCGCGTGATCGCGGCCGAGGGCGGCTCGCGCGCGTGGATCAACGGTCGTGCGGCGTCGCTTGCACAATTGACCGAATTGACGGTGCCTCTGGTGGAAATCCACGGCCAGCACGAACACCAGGCCTTGCTGGATCGTGCAGCGCAACTACGCATGCTGGATGCGTTCGGCGAGTGCGCTGACAACGCGGCGCGGGTACGTGATTGCGCCCTGCAGTTCCGCACGCTGGCCGCGCGTGAGTTAAAGCTCGCTGGCGGCGAGGATCGCGACGCACGCATCGCCCTGCTCCGCCACGAAGTTGCCGAACTGGAACGCTGGGCGCTGCCGCCCGCGGAACTCGAAGAATTGACTGCCCGCCACAAGCGACTTGCCAACGCCGGGAAACTTGCCGATGGCGCAGCCGGTATCGCCGAGCTGCTGGACGGCGACAGCGAGCTTGCCGCCACCCGCGCCGTCGGTCGCGCCCGCGCCGAACTCGAACGGTTGGTTGAATTGGACCCCTCCCTGCAGGCATCACTCGATCTGCTGGAAACCGCAGGCATCCAGCTCAACGAGGCCGCCGGCTCACTCTCCCGCTACGCCCAAGGTCTCGACCTCGATCCCGAACGCTATGCGGAAGCCGACGCTCATCTCACCGTTGTGCACGACCTGTCGCGGCGACATCGTGTGCCCGCCGCCGAACTGCACGCGCGCAGCGCGAGCGTGCGCGAGGAATTGCAGTCGCTGGAAGACGCCGGCGACGCACTGGCGAAGCTGGCGACGCAACGCAAGCAATGCCTCGGCGACTACGCCGCCGCAGCGGATGCGCTGACCGGGCAACGCGTTGCTGCCGCGAAGAAGCTCGGCAAATCCGTGACGGCCTTAATGGGCGAGCTTGGGATGGCAGGCGGATCTTTCGCCGCCGAGTTGTCGCCGCAGGCGAGCGCAGAACCCGATCCGCAAGGCCGCGAGCGTTGCGAGTTCACCGTCAGCGCCAACCCCGGCATGCCGCTGCGTCCGCTGCGCAAAGTCGCATCCGGCGGTGAGCTATCGCGCATCGCGTTGGCGATTGAAGTGGCTGCGCTCGGCAGCGACACGGCTGGCACCATGGTGTTCGACGAGGTCGATGCCGGCATCGGGGGCGCCGTGGCGGAAGTCGTGGGCGCGAAATTACGCGCGCTTGGATCACGCTGCCAGGTGCTGTGCGTCACCCACCTGGCCCAGGTCGCGGCACAAGGCCACGCACACCTGAGCGTCAGCAAGTCCGCCGACGGCAAGGCCACCCGCACGCACATCGCGACGCTCGATGCAAAAACCCGCAGCGAGGAACTGGCGCGCATGCTCGGCGGCATCGAGATCGACCGCGAAACCCGCGCGCACGCCAAACGCATGTTGGAGAAGGCGCAGGTTCCGTAGCGATGCCGGAAGTCGCGCACAGGCGTCCCCTGGACGCGGACGGCACGTGGTCGTGTCGCCACGACCGCGGCCAGGCCTTGCGCCCCTGCTACCGCTTTTTCTTCGGCCGCACGTACAAGACCAATGAGTGATCGGCGATTTCGTAGCCGTGCTTGGCGGCGATCTCGCGCTGCAGTTTCTCGATATCTTCGTTGACGAACTCGATCACCTTGCCAGTGGTGACGTCGATCATGTGGTCGTGATGCTGGCCGCGGTCGAGTTCGTAGACGGCTTGCCCGCCTTCAAAGTTGTGCTTGATCACCAGGCCCGCAGCCTCGAACTGGGTCAGCACGCGGTACACCGTCGCGAGGCCGATATCCTCGGACTCCTCAAGCAACAGCTTGTAGATGTTCTCGGCGGTCAGGTGGCCATGGCTGCGGTCGAGGATTTCCAGCACCCGGATCCGAGGATGGGTCACCTTCAGTCCGGCGTTGCGCAGTTCCTGGGATTCCATGGCTGAACTCCGGTAGCGGGTCGCGGTCTGTGATCGAGTCCCGAGGCTTCGTAGTGTATCATTCGGAGTCCAGTTCCCGGTCCCAATCCATGCGCAAGACGATCCCCTCCCTGCTGCTCGCCGCCGCCTCCGTATTCACGCTGGGCGCATGCCATGTCATCTACAAACCTGATGTGCAGCAAGGCAACCTGCTGATCGGCAAGAACGTCAACGCACTGAAACCGGGCCTGACCAAGCAGCAAGTCGTTGCCCTGCTGGGCTCACCCTCGGTGGTCAGCCCGTTCGACCAAAACCAGTGGCATTACGTGGCGACGATGCAACGCCGCGGCGGCAACATCCAGGAACGCACGCTCACACTGTATTTTGACAACGGCGCACTGGTGCGCACCAGCGGCGACTACATGAAGGAAACACCCCAGGAACTGCTGGGCGAGAGCCACAAATACGGCCCGCTGTACCCGACCAACCTGACCAAGCAACAGCAGAAGGATCTGGAGAAGAAGCAGAAGCAAGGCGGGGGCTGAGCCGCAAAGCAAAAACTGTCCGCGAATGAACGCAGCTGAACGCCAATAGAGCGTTCGAGCTGTCGAGCGTCCCTGCCATCAGTGCTACCCGCCTTGGGACGAGCGACCGATGTCCGCAATACGGTAATTCGTCAAGTGTTTCCAAGTCCGCCCGTAAATCGATTTGCGTTCATTCGCGTTTATTTGCGGACTGTCTGCCATTGGCCCGCCGCCTTCGCGCCTCTTTCGGGTCGATCCTGAGCGCGCGGTAGATTTCCACCCTGTCGCCGTCGCGCAACACGGTTTCCAGTGTTGCCTTGCGGGAAAATATTCCGAGGCGATCCGCATCGATTTGCACATCGGGGCGTTGCGCACGAACTCCTGAGCAATTGATCGCCTCGGCAACCGTGGCGCCTTCGGGCAATTCGAACGCGGCGCGGAAAACCTGGCCGGGCTCGGCATGCACCACCGAGACGCGGATGCGCGACGGTTCAGGCATAGGCCCGCTTCGCTTCGGCGCAAAAGTCGTCGACCATCCGGTCGGCGAGCTTCTGGAATCCGACGTGGAAGGCGAAGCCGGCCAGGCGATTGCTGACCTCGAAGTCCAGATCCAACGCGATCTTGGTACCTTCGCCACCCAGCGCCGTGAAGGTCCACACACCCTGCAGCCAATCGAAGGGTCCGTCCACAAACTGCATCTTGATGGTATTGGGCCGATCGAGCGTGTTGCGCGTCGAGAAGTGCTGCGTGACACCGGCGAAGCGCAAATCGAGGCGTGCCACGAGGTGTTCACCGTCATGCTCGGAAACCTTGGCGCCGAGGCACCAATGGAAGCGCCTCGGGTAAGCTTCCACATCGTTGACGAGATCGAACATCTGCTCCGGCGTGAATCGAACCAGCGCCTGGCGATGAATCTGCACACATTCTCCTGATTGCGCGCCCGGGCGGCGGCATCGTGGTCACGCACACATTGTAACGAGCATGGCAAAGAAAAAAGACAAGGATGGCAAGGGCTCCTCGACGATCGCGCTGAACAAGCGCGCGCGCCACGAGTACCACATCGACGAACGCTTCGAGGCGGGCGTGGCGCTGGAAGGCTGGGAAGTGA
>DZCM01000096.1 GCA_022730295.1 Rhodanobacter sp.
TGCGTGATGGAACCATTCAGCCGTACGCGACTCCAATCCATACAGTTTCAGGCAGCGGGGGCAATGTGACCGAGCACAGTGCAGCAAAGGGCAAGATCATCGGCGCGATCGTCGTAGTGGTGATCGTGGCGATCGCCGCGTGGTGGTATTTCACGCGCATGCCGGGTGTGGATTTCACCCGCCGTGGCCCCGCGCCCTCGGGCCCCGCCGCGGCCGCCACCGTGCCGCCACCGATCGAACATCCCATCGAGATGGCGCAGACCGGTCCCGCGCCCGCTTCCACGACGCCATTGCCAATGCTGGATTCCAGCGATGACGTGGCCGCCGCATCCCTCGCGAAACTGCCAGGGGCAGACGCTCTTGCCGGACTGCTGGTCGCCAAGGGCCTGATCCCCCACATCGTCGCCACGGTGGACGCGCTGCCGCGCCACACCATCGGCGCCAGCATCCTGCCGCTGCAGACACCCAAGGGTGCGTTTGCCACAAGTACCGCGGGCGCGCAGCCGGTGATCGACGCGCAGAACTTCGCCCGCTACGCGCCGTACATGCAGGTCATCGAGAACGTCGACGCACGCACCATGGTGACGTGGTACGTGCATTGGTATCCGCTGTTCCAGCAGGCCTATCGCCAGCTTGGTTACCCGCACGGCTACTTCAACGACCGCCTGATTGCAGCGATCGACGACATGCTGGCGGCACCCAATGCGGGCGCATCGGTAGCCGTGTTCAAGGGCGACAACGGCCTGTACAAGTTCGCCGATCCCACCTGGGAAGCGCTGTCGGTGGGCCAGAAGCTGATGATCCGCGTGGGCCCGGACAACGAACGCACCTTGAAGATCAAGCTGCACCGTATCCGCGCCCTGCTGGAGGGCAACGCGGTGATCTTGAGCGGCCATGCGCCAGCCGCGTCCGGCCCATAACCGCAATCAGCTCTCGGCAAGCATGCGCAGCGTGGTCTGCCCCGCGGGCGCGCCATGGGGTCCGAAGCGCCGTTCGATGATGCAGCCGCCGCCCGCGCGATTCAGCGCAATCAGGGTGGTCGCGCGGGTGCCGTAGCGAGCGCCGGAAACGAACACCGGCGACAATTGGCGCTCCAGTACCAACCCGATGCCGGTATCCGGCAAGTCGTCATCCGGCGCGACGGCCACATCCCGGAACGCCTCGAACAAGGTCGCGACCGTGGTGTCGGCTCCGGCGTCCATCCAGCTTTGCAGCGCCGCGGTCGCGCGCCGTACTTTCGGCCAAACTTCATCCAGCTTGCCGTTGGACAGGCCATGCACGCCGGGGGCGATGGATTGCGAGCAGACACCCGGATGATTGGACACGAAGCGGGCGTCGTCGCGATCGAACAGCAGCAGATTGAACGGACGATAGCGTGCAGCATCGGTAGCCAGCCACTCGGCACTTTCGGCGGCGCCAGTATCGCCGCGCAGGAAGTCCGAAACCAGCAAGCCGCGCGATGCACCATCCTTCGAGACACGTGGATCACGCACGTTGGTCACCACCGCGGCGCGGTCCAGCTCGTGCACGCCCATCCAGGTGCCGCCGGCTTCGAGGTCGCGGCCGGCCAACAGGCCGGGCGCATCGGCCCAGCGCGCCAGCGGCGCCGACGGCCGCGCGTAAGCCTCGTCGCGATTGCCGGCCAGCAGCAGCTTGAAGCGCGGATGGATATCCCATGCAAAGGCGAGCACGCACATCGCCTGAGCTTATCGCAATCGGCAATGCGGGCGGTGCGTGATGCAGCGCACGTTTTTCCAGCCGGTCGCGAAGGATGCCGGTGCTAGACTCCACGAGGCAGGCAACGGCACGAGGGGGGCGTTCATGCGCAGCAAGTTCGCACACCTGTCGGTATTGGTCGTCGAAGACCACGACTTCCAACGCCAGGTGGCCTTGCGCCTGATCCAGCAGATGGGCGTCGGCACTGCGCTGGAAGCCCGCGACGGCCGCAATGCGCTGGCCGTGCTGGGCCAGCAGCCGCGCCCGGTCGACGTCGTGCTGGTGGATCTGGACCTGCCGCGCATGGACGGCATCGAGTTCATCGGCCACGTCGCCAACGAGCGGCTGGCCAACGCCGTGGTGGTGCTGACGGCGCTGGATCCGGCCTTGCTGAACACCGTGCGGATCATGGCGCGCGCCTCCGGAATGCGGGTGCTCGGCACCCTGGAAAAGCCGCTCACGCAAGCGAAGCTTGCCGATGTGCTCGACATGTACTTCACCGCCGACTTGCTCGCCGACGAAGATCCGCATCCCGATATCGACGAGGGTCTGCTGGCCGAGGCGCTGGCCAATGATGCCTTCGAGGCATGGTTTCAGCCGCAGGTGGCCATCGGCAACGGCTTCGTCACCGGGGTCGAGGCGCTGGCGCGCTGGTCCTTGAACGGACGCCAGGTGCCGCCGGCGCGCTTCATCCCGGAACTCGAGCGCACGCATTTGATCGACGCGCTCACCGAACGCATCCTCAGCCAAGCTTGCGCGTGGCAGCGGCGCTGGCGCGAAGACGGCATGAACCTCGCGATCTCGGTCAACGTGTCCATGCACAACCTCACCGACGTTGCCGCCGCCGATCGCTACCAGGCCATCGCCCAGGCCGCCGGCGTGGATCCGCACGAAATCACCCTGGAGCTGACCGAGTCGGCGATGATGCACGAATCCAGCAATGCGTTGAACGTGCTGGCGCGCTTGCGCCTGAAGGGCTTCGGGCTGTCGGTGGACGATTTCGGCACCGGCTTTTCCTCGCTCTCGCAACTGGCGCGACTGCCGGTCACCGAACTCAAGATCGACCAGGGCTTCGTCAACGGCGCCGCCACCGAATCGCGCAACCGCGCGGTGGTCGAGGCCAGCGTCGAACTGGGCCGCAAGCTTGGGCTCATCACCGTCGCCGAGGGCGTGCGCAACGTCGAAGAATGGCAAATGCTGGCGGAGCTCGGTTGCACACGCGCGCAAGGCGAGCTGATCGGCATGGCCGTGCCCGGCGGACAGCTCGCGGCCACCATCGAGAAGTGGCGCCGCGTACAGCCATGACGCACGGTTTCTGGACCGTTCGCCGCCAACTCCTGTTGCTGTTCGGGGTGATGCTGGTCGCGGCCGGCTCGGTGCTGGTGCTCAGCCGCATCTACCAGCACGAGCACGACGGCACCCTCAATCAACTCTACGACAACGCACTGGTTGGCCAGACCCAGGTGCGCACCCTTGCGTCCGCCTACGGCATCGATGTGGTCGGCGTCACCTTCAAGGTGCGCAATTACCTGATGGACTTCGATGCAGGCCTCGCCGAACTCGATCAGGTGCAAAAGCAAATCGGTCAGGCCACCGCGGCCTTGCACGCCGAGTCGATGCCGCCCCGGCAACGCGAGGTGTGGCTGCGCATCGAAGCCGAGCGCGTGCCCGCAGATGCGGCCGTTGCCAGCCTGCGCGCGCAACTTGTCGCCCACAACATCCCCGGTGTCGGCCACTTCGCCGACACCCAGTTGTACCCGGCGCTGGATCCTTTGCTCAGCGACCTCGACCTGCTCGCCGATCTCAAGATCATCGACGCGCAGGCACAACTCCAGGCCGATCTCGCGCAAACCCGCCGCCTCAACTACTGGCGCCTCGGGCTTTCGCTGGTGGCGCTGTTGATCGTGCTGGTGGCCGGCCGCGCCGTGTTGCGCAACGTGTATCACGGCATCGAGCAACTGGTGCGCATGACCGAGGGCATGCACAACGGCAACTACGACATCGAACCCGGCAAACCGGTCAAAGGCGAATTGCGCGAGGTGGTGGACGGCTTCCTGTCGATGCGCGAGGAGGTCAAGCGCAAGAACACCGAGATTCACGACAACGAAGCGCGCGCGCAGGACGCCACCCGCGCCAAGAGTGCGTTCCTGGCCACGATGAGCCACGAAATCCGAACCCCGATGATCGGCATCACCGGCATGCTCGAGCTGCTCGAACACACGCCGCTGAATGCGGAGCAGCGGCGCAGCATCGCCATCGTGCAAAGCTCGGCGCAAAGCCTGCTGCAAATCATCGGCGACATCCTCGACTTCTCCAAGATCGAAGCCGGGCGGATGCAGCTGGACAACTACGACGTCGACCTGCGCCTGCTGATCGAGCATGTGATCGGCAATTTTTCCGGCATCGCCTCAAGCAAAGGCCTGACCATGGAGGCAGTGCTGGATCCGGGACTCGCAGCGGCGCACATCGCCGACCCGCTGCGGCTGCGGCAGATTCTTTCCAACTTTTTGTCCAATGCTTTGAAGTTCACCCGCACCGGCGGCGTCACCGTGCGTGCCGAGCGCCTCGACGTGCTTGCCGACGGTCGCGAAGTCGTGGCGCTGCGCGTGCGCGACAGCGGCATCGGCATCAGCGACGCGCAACGCGAGCTGCTGTTTCAGCCCTTCCAGCAGGCCGACAGCGGCACCGCGCGCAAGTTTGGCGGCACCGGACTGGGGCTTGCGATCTGCCGGCAATTGGCGGAACTGATGGGCGGCAGGATCGAACTCGCCAGCAAACCCGACACCGGCAGCACCTTCAGCCTGATCCTGCCGCTGGCCGTCGGCGACCATGAAAAAATCAAGCCCGAGCGCACGCCCAATCCACCGGATGAATTTCCCGGTCGCCCGCTGCCAAGCGTTGAAGATGCCCGCCGCGAACGCAGCCTGGTGCTGGTGGTGGACGATCACTCGACCAACCGCGAGGTGCTCACGCGCCAACTCGCGCGCGCCGGCTTCGCCTGCGAGACCGCGGCCGACGGCGAAGAAGGATTGGAGCGCTGGAAGTCGGGAGACTATGCGCTGGTGCTGACCGACATCCACATGCCGCGGATGGACGGCTACCAACTCACCGCGGCGATCCGCAAGGCCGAGCGCGCGAGCAACCGCGAACGCACACCGATCGTAGCGATCACCGCCAACGTCAGCAAGGGCGAACCCGAGCACTGCCTCGCGATGGGCATGGACGCGTTCCTTGGCAAGCCGATGCGCATCGCACAATTGTCGGCGACCCTGCGCCGCTGGCTGCCGCACGTGGTGTTTCCCGAACCCGGTGCGATCGCGCAGCACGCCGAACCGGATCCGAACGACTTCGTGATACCCGAATCCGGCACCCTGCTGGCCGCTGCCGCGGCCCCCATCGACCTGCAGACGTTGCGCGAAATCGCGGGTGACGACCAAACCCTCGCCAACAACCTGCTGCATGATTTCCTCGTCGCCGCGCGCAAGGACATGGCTGCCCTGCAGGCGGCGTTGGCCTCCGGCAACGTGGCCGAAGCCATCCGCGAAGCGCATCGCATCAAGGGCGCCGCGGCCTTGGTAGGCGCGCACGACGTGCATCTCGCCGCCGCCAACGCAGAAGACACCGGGCGTGGCGGCGACCTCGGTGCGATGCGCGAGAGCGCCGGTCCGCTGGCGGCGGCACTCGACATCCTCGCGTTGTGGGTGCAAGCCTGAATCGCGGCGATAATCGCCGCACATGCACGCGTCAAATCAACGGATCAAATTCCACGCACTCGCGGTGTGCGCACTGCTGGCCATCGCCACGTTTGGCGCGGCAGCCGCCACGCCGCCGGCATCGACACCGGCAAGCAGTTCCCACAGCGCCCGCGAATCCGCCGCGCGCGCGCAGTTGGCGGGCGTGCGCGCCGAGATCGCCAACATTGCCACCGCGCAGCACGCCACCGCAGCATCCCGCGACGCCATCAATGGCACCCTGACGACACAGGCCCGGCAACTCGCGGCGGCCGCCAACACGGTGCGCGCGACCGACGCGGCCATCGCGGCCAAGACCGGCGAGCTCACCGGGTTGCAAACACAACGCGCGGCGCTCGACGCGAAACTCGCTGGGCAGCGCGCGGCACTGGCCGAGCTGTTGCGCGCAGCCTACACACTCGACCGCGGTTCGGACCTGTCGCTGTTGCTGGGCGACGAAGACGTCGCGAAGATCGCCCGCGCGTTGGCCTACTCGCGCTATTTCCAGCGCAACCGGGTCGCACGCATTCGCAACCTGCTCGGCGAAGTCGCAGCGCTGGATGCGACACGCGCTTCGATCAAGGCAACCACCGCAAGTCTGCAGATGCAACGCGCGCAACTAGCCGCACAGTCGGCGACGCTCGATGCCGCACGTACGGCGCAGCGCAAACTGCTCGCCGCTGCCGACGCGCAGCTCGCGCAACAGAAGGACAAACTGGCGGCACTGCAGCGCGATGCCGACGCACTGGATGCCTTGCTGAAGCGCCTGCAGAACGTATTTGCCGACATTCCCAAACAGGTTGGAAATACCACACCATTCGCGCAACTGCGCGGCAAGCTGCCGTGGCCGGTCGCCGGCAAGCCACACGGCGGTTCGGGCATGCTGGCCAGCGGACTGGTGATCGCCGCCAAGCCCGGCGCCGACGTGCACGCGGTCGCTTACGGCCGTGTCGCCTGGGCCGACTTCATGCGCGGCTACGGCATGCTGGTGATTATCGACCACGGCGATGGCTGGCTGAGCCTGTACGGCGGCAACGAAGCCGCCGCAGTCGAAGCCGGTGACTGGGTGCAATCAGGGCAAACCATCGCAACGGTCGGCAGCAATTCCGAACAGGGCGGCGCCTGGTTCGGCCTGCGCCACGACGGCAAACCGGTGGACCCGGGTGGATGGTTTGCGTCACGCCGATGAGCTCCCTTCATGAGCATCTCCTCGGGGAAAAGCGCGTGAAAATCTGACATCAGCAATCTTGCAGAAAAGCTGCCAGGCGCACGGTGTGATTTCGTCTCGATCCAGAACGTTGAGCGGCGCGGCATCCTTCTGCGGCCCACCGAAAATGTCGCAGAGACGGCGAATCGAATACAAGCGTCCGCTGGCGAGGATGCGGCAAAACAAGACTTGCCCATCGGCTCTCCTTGTGCATTCACAAGGCCCACAGCAACGGGTAGACTCCTTGGCAGCAGGAGGAAGTTATGAACATCGCGTCGCTACGTGACTTGCCAGTCGAACAGCGGCTTCATTTGGTTGAAGATCTCTGGGACAGTATTGCTTCTGATCGGGAAGCTTTGCCCCTCACGGATGCTCAACGAGCCGAGCTTGATCGGCGGTTGGACGCCTACGAGCTGGATGGCAACTCCGGGCGTCGCGCCGAAGTGGTGCTGGCCGATATCCGCAAGCGTCTATGACGCGCCAAGTCCGAGTCC
>DZCM01000097.1 GCA_022730295.1 Rhodanobacter sp.
ACGTTCGGATGCTTGTGCGTGGCGTAGTTGTCGACGATCAGGTGCAGCTCCTTCTCCTTGGGTGTTTCACGGTCGATCTTGCGCAGGAACTTCAACCACTCGAGGTGGGGCCGGGCGCACCCAGCACGACACCAGTTACCAGATTTCCGATTGCATGTGGCCGGGCCACCGAGCTCAATTGGAATGAAGCCGGATGATGCGCTTCAGAATTGAATTCGCCGTTCAAACGCGTTGCACTTCGTAGTTGAACTCGCCGTGAGACACCGCCGATGCAAGCGGCGGCAAGCAACGATGCTGGGTGGCGGACGCCGGACCGGCCCGTCTTGGCCGAACCCTCGCCGGAACGGGGTTGCGAGTGTACGCAGCCCGGCGTCAAGCAATTGCTGTGGCGGCAATTATCATGCGCGGATGGACCGGCACGCTGCGAACCCCTGGCGCCTGTGCGTGGCGCCGATGATGGATTGGACCGATCGGCATTGCCGGTATTTTCATCGGTTGTTGAGCCCGCATGCGCGCCTGTACACCGAGATGGTAACGTCCGCTGCGCTGGTGCGCGGCGAGCGCCTGCACCTGCTCGCGCACGATCCTTTCGAGCATCCGTTGGCGTTGCAATTGGGTGGTGCCGATCCGGTCGAACTTGCGCAGGCTGCGCAGTACGGTGCCGAAGCCGGTTACGACGAGATCAACCTCAATGTCGGTTGTCCATCCGATCGCGTGCAGGCTGGACGCTTCGGTGCCTGCTTGATGCGCGAACCGGAATTGGTGGCCGAGTGCGTGCGCGCGATGCGCGCGGCGGTTGCGGTGCCGGTAACGGTGAAGTGCCGCATCGGCGTGGACGACCAGGACGCTGATGCGGATCTGTTTGCGTTCGCCGCGCGGATGCTCGACGCCGGGGTGCGCGTCTTGATCGTGCATGCGCGCAAGGCCTGGTTGCAGGGCTTGTCGCCGAAGCAGAATCGCGAGGTCCCGCCACTCAACTATCAGCGCGTGTATCGCCTCAAGCACGAATTTCCTGAGCTCACCGTGATCGTCAATGGCGGCATCGACGGCTTGCCCGCGGTACGCGAACACCTTGGCCATGCCGACGGCGTGATGCTGGGACGGCTGGCTTATCACGATCCCTACGCGCTGGCGTGCATCGACGCGGCGCTGTTCGGACATGCACCGCCTGCGCGCGAGGCGGTGTTGCAACAGCTGCGTGCGTACGTCGAGGCGCAGTTGGGCAACGGTGTGCGCTTGGCGGCAATCACCCGGCATCTGCTTGGCCTGTTCCACGGCGAGCCGGGTGGCAAGGGCTTCCGGCGACTGCTGTCGGAGCGTGCGCATGCGCCAGGCGCAGGCTGGGAAACCGTCGCCGCAGCTCTTCAATTGGCCCTCTGCAGCGCACCAAGGCGGGTGGCGTGACTCCTTCGGGATGGGTTCGTGCCATGGCTGGCACCACGTGTTCAGCACGAATTCAATGGCTCACGGCATCATCTGAACCGATGTCGCAGCAACACGGGCCTTCGTGGTCATGAAATATCGGTTGATGTCGGCTGCCGCGGCGAGTGCCTTGTGCGTGTGTGCCATGGTGGCTTTCGCCCGCCCGCCGGAACGCTCGAGTCCTCCACCGCAGCCCCCGCCGGCCCAGGCGCCGAATCACCTCAGCCTTGAGCAGGCGGTGAGGCAGGTGCAGCACCAGACCCACGGCCACATCCTGGCCGCGGATTCGGTGGCGCGCGGCCACAACAAGGTTTATCGCATCAAGGTGTTGACGCCGAAGGGCGCGGTCAAGGTGATGCAGCTACACTCGAACCCGCGGCCCAAGGCGGGCGCGGGTCCGCATGAATCCGGGCAAGGAGGGCACTGATGCGCATCCTGTTGGTGGAAGATGAAGCGCCGCTGCGCGAAACGCTCGCGGCACGCCTGAAGCGTGATGGTTTCGCGGTGGATGCCGCGGCTGATGGCGAAGAGGGCTTGTACCTCGGGCGTGAAGTGCCATTCGATCTCGCGATCGTCGATCTCGGCTTGCCGAAGCTCTCGGGCATGGAACTGGTCGAGATCCTGCGCAAGGAAGGCCACAGTTTCCCGATCCTGATCCTCACTGCGCGCGCGTCGTGGCAGGACAAGGTGCAGGGCCTGAAGTTCGGCGCCGACGATTATCTGGTCAAGCCCTTCCACGTCGAGGAATTGCTTGCCCGCATCAACGCGCTGGTGCGGCGTGCCTCCGGCTGGGCCAAGCCAATCCTGGCCTGCGGGCCGGTCCGGCTGGATACCACCGCGCAGAGCGTCACCGTCGATGGCAAGTCGGCCGATCTCACCAGCTACGAATACAAGGTGCTCGAATACCTGATGCTGCATGCGGGCGAATTGGTGTCCAAGGCCGATCTCACCGAGCACATCTACCAGCAGGATTTCGACCGTGATTCGAACGTGCTGGAAGTGTTCATTGGCCGCCTGCGCCGCAAGCTCGATCCCGAAGGCGCACTGAAGCCGATCGAGACCGTGCGCGG
This sequence comes from Rhodanobacter sp., assembly GCA_022730295.1. Taxonomy (GTDB): domain Bacteria; phylum Pseudomonadota; class Gammaproteobacteria; order Xanthomonadales; family Rhodanobacteraceae; genus 66-474. The sequence continues at coordinate 2,493 of DZCM01000097.1, forward strand.
CCGCGGTTATCGTTTCGCGATTCCGCGCGATGAAACGGTGGCCGAATAGATAGCTTCGCGGGTCCGTCCGGTATGACCGCATGCGACAATGGTGGCGGCGGTTTCAAGTGCTGCCGTGGTCATTCGAGGACGTAGCCGGATGCAATCCGAGGGCATCGATGCGCGCAAGCCGCTGTCGCTGGCGGCGCGCTCGACCATTGCCACCTTGCTGGTGCTGATCGGCTTTCTTGGTCTCACCGGCTTTGCGCTGGATCGTGCCTACGCGCAGGCGGCGCTGGCCGGATTGCGCGGGCGGCTGCAAAGCTACGTTTATGCCTACCTCGCCGGGGTGGATGTCAGCAATCGTTCCGATCGCGTGATTCCTCCGGACATGCCGCCGCCGAACCCGGATTTCGCGCGGCCCGGCTCCGGACTCTATGTCGTCATCGTCGGACCGAATGGATTTCGCTGGGAAGCGGCGTCGTCGCTTGGGCGCGAGTTGCCGTTCAAGGCATTGTTGCCCGCCGGCACCGTCCAGTTTGGACCGGTCAGCACTGCCGCGGGGCCGATGTACGTGCTGAGCCAGGGCGTGGAATGGATACTCGAGGATGGCAAGGGCTATCCATTGACGGTGTACGTGGCCGAGAACGAGGCCGTATACCAGACCGGGCTGGTTGCGTACCGGCACACGCTGTTCAGCTGGCTGGGCGCATTGGGCCTGGCCTTGCTGGTGCTGCAGCAAATCCTTTTGCGTTGGAGTCTTTCGCCGCTTGGTCGCATGGCCACGGACCTGCGCAAGATCGAGCGTGGCCGCGCCGAGCGCTTGAGCGGCCCTTACCCGCGCGAAGTGGCCGCACTGGCGCACGGGCTGAATCGCTTCATCGAGAGCGAGCGCGAACACCTGGTGCGTTATCGCAACACGCTGGATGACCTTGCCCACAGCCTGAAGACGCCGCTGGCGGTGGCGCGCTCGCGGCTGGAATCCGGTGATGCCGACGGCATAGTGCGCAACGATCTGTTGGCGCAGGTGCAGCACATGGATCAAATCGTGGCTTACCAGTTGGCGCGGGCCAAAGCGTCGGGGCATTCGACGTTCGCCGCGCCGATTCCGGTGCAGGCGCACGCCGAGGCCGTGGTGCGCAGTCTCGAACGCGTGTACGCGGCCAAGAACATCCTGTGCGAATTCGACATCGACGAGGGCGCGTGCTTCTACGGCGACGAAGGTGACCTGCTGGAGTTGCTCGGCAACCTGCTCGAAAACGCCTTCAAGTGGACCGATCACCGAGTGTTGCTGAGCGTGAAACAAGGCGCGTCCAGCAATCCGCAGGTGTGGCGGATGGGCCTGGACCTGCGGGTGGAAGACGACGGTCCCGGCATTCCACCCGATCAGCTGGAACGGGTGCTGCAGCGCGGCGTGCGCGGCGACGAACGGGTGCAGGGCCACGGCATTGGCCTGGCCATCGTCGAGGACATCGTGCGTGGCTATCGCGGCACGCTGCACGTCGACCGTTCGGGCGAACTCGGTGGCGCGTGCTTTCACGCGAGCTTCCCCGAGGCGTGAGCGGGACACGCAGCAGTGCGAAAGTTCCGGCTACTGGATCGAGCCCGGCAACAGCGACTGCCAGGTCGGCTGAGTGGGGAGTGGTTCGGGCGTGGCCGATGGCGGCAGTTGGCGCGGTTTGGAAGGTGCGGCGGCGCCGTTGCGGATCGGCCGGGTCGCGGATGTCATTGGCGTGGTGGCCGGACGCGCGCGGGCGGTGCTGCCGATGCTGGGCGTATTGGTGTCGTCGGCGTTGGCAGCCAGCACGTCGCCATGCGGCTGCGAGCCCTCGGTGGCGCGCACTTGCGCCGGGAGCTGGGGCAGGCTGGCGTTGGCGGCAAGCAGGGGCTGGTTCGGGCCATAATCGAAGGCCGCCGCAGCCAGCGGCATGGCACCCAACAAAATCACCGTCAGCCACAATGACAGGTGTTTCATGACAGCCCCCGGACCCAGCGCATGCCGAATTCTTATCTTGACACATCCCAACTGCGGGTTCCAGCAGTTGGCCATCCCAACGAGACCGGCATCCCGCCGTTGCTGATGCTGCTGGCGCCGGGCGCCCCGGTTAGCGGGCCGGATTTGGCGCGGCGGCTGCGGGTGTCGCGTTCGGCGGTGTGGAAGCAGGTCGGAATCCTGCGCGAGGCGGGCCTCGACATCCAGACCGGTGCGGACGGTTACCGGCTCTCACGGCCGCTGCAACTGCTGGATGTCGAGGACGTGCGGGCGCGGCTGCCGGCAGCCGTGCGCCGCCGCCTCGGCACGCTGGAAAATCATTGGCAGCTGGATTCGACGTCCAGCGAAATCGCCCGCCGGGTCGCCGGATTTCGCGATCAGTCGTTCGTGTTCGCGGATTGGCAGCGCGCGGGGCGCGGACGGCGCGGCCGCCAATGGTTGTCGCCGCCGGCCACCAACCTGCAGTTCTCGTGCCTGAAGCGCTTCGCCAGTGGTTACGCGGCACTGTCGGGCCTGTCGCTGGTCGCCGGGATTGCCGTGGCCAAGGCTTTGCAGGACTGCGGCGCCGCCGGCGTGGCGCTCAAGTGGCCGAACGACTTGCTGCATGCTGACGCCAAGCTGGGCGGCATCCTGGTGGAACTCGGCGGCGAATTCATGGGGCCGTGCCACGCAATCATCGGTGTCGGCATCAACCTGCGCGTCCCCGCCGCGATGCGCAAGGCGTTGGAGCGTCCGTGCACGGATCTGGAATCCGTTTGCGGTACACGCACGCCCACGCGCAACGAATTGGCTGCGGCGCTGGTTGTGCGGCTCGTCGAGGCGCTGGAGGACTTCGACGTCAACGGCTTTCCGGCGTTTGCGCAAGCGTGGTCGCGGCTGGATGCGCTGGCGGGCCGCAAGCTGCGGGTCGATGGCGCGCACGCTGTGTTTGACGGCGTCGCTGCCGGTGTCGACCAGCGTGGTGCGCTGCTGGTGCGAACCGCGGAGGGCGTGCGCAGCATCGACAGCGCGGAAGTTTCGGTGCGGCCGGCATGAACATGCGCAAGCCTGACGTATTGTGGATGTTCGATCTCGGCAACACCAGCCTCAAGGGGCGCTGGTCGCGCGCCGGGCGGATGGGGCAGCCGCTCGGGCTGGATTGGGCAACGTCTGGACTGTCGCGCCAGTTGCAGGGCATCCTCTCCGGCTGGCCGGAACCCGAGCGCGTGTTGGTGGCATCGGTGGCGTCCGCGCAGCGCGTATCGCATCTGCGCGCAGCGTTGTTGCGATGGCCTGCCGCGCCGGTTGATTGGCTGTCGACGCCGGCGCGCGGTTGTGGCATCACCTGTTCGTACCGGGTTCCGTCGCGATTGGGCATTGACCGCTTCCTCGCCATGGCTGGAGCGCGCGTCGTCAGTGGCAACGCGGCGTTCGTCATCGTGGGCTGTGGCACTGCGCTGACGCTGGATGCCGTGGATGCCGAGGGCAATCAACAACAAGGATTGATCGCGCCGTCGCCGGACTTGATGATGCGTTCGTTGCGGGCGGGCACGGCCATTGGCGACACCAATCCGGACGCTTTCACGGGTGCGGCAGGTGAGGATTCGGACGACACCGCTCGCGCCATCCGTGCTGGCTGCCGGGACGCCGCCGTGGCGCTGGTCGAATTGTTCCATGCGCGGCATCGGGAAGCACTGGGCGCGCAACGGCTATGGCTGCATGGCGGCGGTGCGCCGGTATTGAAAGTGGCGCTGGAAGCGCACGGTGCCGTGTCGGCGCGCATGCTCGATGACGCCGTTTTTCGCGGGATGGGAGCGTGGGCGTCAGCGCCGCCGCCGGATGCAGCGACACCCGCTTAGAATCGCACCATCGCCACGGTTGCCGCCCGATGTTCATTCGCCTCGTGTTCCTGTTGCTGTTTGCGCTGAATTTGGGGGCCGCAGCGTGGCTGCTGTTCGGGCGCCCGCCGGTGCAACCTTTGCCGCCGGTCACCGATCCCGGCGTGCCGGCGCTGCAACTGCTCACGCAACATCCGCATCCTGCACTGCCGGCCGATGCGACGCCGGCGACGGCGTCCACCTCCACGCGGGTGCTGCGGGACGTCTGCCACACGCTCGGCCCATTCACCACCAACGTCGACATGCGCGCCGCAATGCAATCCCTGTCCCCGCACGTGGCGCGCATTCAATACCATCAGGAATCGGTGAACCGTTCGCGCGGATTCTGGGTGTACCTGCCAGCGGCAGCCAGCCGCGAAGCCGCGCTCAGCGAGGCGCGCCAGCTCGAAGCCAAGGGCATCCGCGAGTACTACGTCGTGACCGCCGGCGACCAGCAAAACATGATTTCGCTGGGCCTGTTCAGCGACGAAGCGAACGCGCAGAAGCGTCTGGCGGAGCTGAAGCAAGCGGGGTTTGCCGCCAAGGTCGAACAGCGCATCGACACCGAGTCCGCGTACTGGATTGATTTCGCCGTGCCGCCGGGCAGCACCTTCGCCTGGACCGCGTGGCTGCCGGGGCGCAGCGACCTTGCCGCCAAACCGATCGATTGTTTTTGATCCGGGGCGCGGCACCTGCGATCATGGCCACGGTGATGCCGGCATAGCTCAGTTGGTAGAGCAACCGCCTTGTAAGCGGTAGGTCGTCTGTTCGAGTCAGACTGTCGGCACCA
>DZCM01000098.1 GCA_022730295.1 Rhodanobacter sp.
CTTCAATGGCGAAAAACGGGTAGTCGAGCGCTTCGAGATAGGCGTGCGCCGCGCGCTTGGCGCTTCGCGTCGCGAGATCTACACGCAATTCCTGACCGAGGCCGGCATGGTCGGCCTTGCCGGCGGTCTGCTTGGACTGCTGCTGACGTGGCTCGGCATCGCCAGCGTCGGTCTGGTGATGCCGAAAGACATTGCCGATCTGGCGCATCTGGACGTGTCGCTGCTCGTCACCACGCTGATCGTGGCGATCGTGGCGACGATGCTGGCTGGGTTGTATCCCGTCCTGCGCGCCGCGGCGGTGCAGCCGGCGTGGCAGTTGAAATCGAATTGAGGTGCGACGTCCATGAACCACATTCCATGGTTGATGACGAGATCCGGTGAAAAGCTCCCTTCTCCCTCCGGGAGAAGGTGGCGCGTAGCGCCGGATGAGGGTTCGGAGGCGCGCGGGGTGAGTTTGAACATGGAGTGCTGCGTTGACGCGGATGGGTACCCTCACCCGCCCCTGCGGGGCACCCTCTCCCGAGGGGAGAGGGGAACCGCTGCGTGGGGGCATCGCTCAAATTTCCACGCAACGCAATCGACAAGACAAAAGAGATGACGCCATGACCCTCCATCCCATCCTCGCCGCGCTGAAGAAGCACAAGGCAGGCGTCACCCTGATCACGCTGCAGATCGCGTTGACGCTCGCGATCGTCTGCAACGCGGTGTTCATCATCGGCCAGCGCATCGATCGCATCAATCGCCCGACCGGCATGGACGAGCACAACCTGTTCCTGATTGTCCAGCTCTGGGTCGGGGCGCCCACCGGCGATGATGCAGCATCCGTCGACAAGCTGGACTCGCTGCAACGCAGCGACGTGGCGACGCTGCGCAACCTGCCGGATGTCGAATCGGCGATTGCCATCAACACCACGCCGTTGATCAACAGCACCTGGAACAATGGCATCGGCCTGAAGCCGGACCAGCGCGACTCGACCGACCAAGCGGCCATGTATTTCGGCGATGAACAGATGATTCCGACGTTGGGATTGAAACTGGTTGCGGGCCGCAATTTCACCGCCAGCGATGTGACCCACATGGGATTTCAGGGGCACATGAAGCCGCCGATCGTGATCGTGACCAGGGCACTGGCCGACAAGCTGTTTCCGAAGGGCGATGCGCTCGGCAAGACCATCTACGTCGATCGCAACACACCCAGCAGGATCATCGGCATCGTGGCCCGCCTGCAGGTGCCCAGTGTCGAGAGTTGGGCCAACAGTTGGGCCTGGAATTCCGTGCTGGTGCCGACCCGGCTCGACGCGAACTATTCGCGCTATGTGGTGCGGGCCAAGCCCGGACGACTCGATGCCGCCATGCGCGAAGCGCCCAAGGCACTGTACGCCGCGAACCCGATGCGGGTGATCCGGACGGGCAGCAACGACGACAGCAGCGTGCATTCGTTCGCCGAAATCCGCGCGCACGCCTACCGCGCCGACCGCGGCATGGCGATCCTGATGGGGGTGATCTGCGTGATCCTGCTGTGCGTCACCGGCGCCGGCATCGTGGGCTTGACCAGTTTCTGGGTCGGCCAGCGGCGCAAGCAGATCGGCATTCGTCGTGCACTGGGCGCGACCCGCCGCGACATCCTGCGTTATTTCCAGACCGAGAACCTGCTGATCGCCGGCGCTGGTGTGGTGCTGGGCGCGATCCTGGCGGTGGGTCTGAACCTGTGGCTGATGCAGCAATTCCAGATGGACCGGATGTCGCTGCTGTACGTGCTGGTTGGTGTCATTGTGCTGCTGGGGCTGGGGCAGGGCGCAGTGTTCGCGCCGGCGCTGCGTGCATCGCGGGTGTCGCCGGTGGAGGCAACGCGGAGCGTGTGATGTTCACCCCCTTCCGAAGGAAGGGGGTCGGCGCGAAGCGCCGGGGGGATGCCATGGTACGAAAAGCCATCCCCCTCGATCCCCCTTCCTGCGGAAGGGGGAGGAATGAGCAGGAGTGACTGACGATGTTTGCGTACTACCTCGATCTCGCCCTGCGCAGCCTGAAACGCAACAAGCTGCTGACGGTACTGATGGTGCTGGCGATCGCGATAGGCATCGGCGCCAGCATGACCACGCTGACGGTCATGCACATCCTTTCCGGCGATCCGCTGCCGGGCAAGAGCGCGCACATTTTTTATCCCCAGGTGGATCCCACGCCCGCCGATTGGTACAACCCGAGGCATCCGCTGGAAGTGATGGACGACCGCTCGGCGCTGGATTTATGGGGCGCGCACCGCGCCGATCGTCAGGCGCTGATCGTGCAAAGCCCCGTAAAGGTGAGTGCGCCAGGAGCGGATCGTCCGCCGCTCATGTTGACGATGTTGTCCACCACGTCGGATTTCTTTCCGATGTTCGAGGTGCCGTTCGAATATGGCGCGCCGTGGACGCCGTCGGAGGAAACGGGTCATGCGCGCGTCGCGGTGATCTCGTCCGATCTCAACGACAAGTTGTTCGGTGGCAAGAATAGCGTTGGCAAGATGCTTCGCCTGAAGGACAGCGACGTGCGGATCGTGGGTGTGCTGAAGCCTTGGCGGCCCACGCCGCTGTTCTACGATGCGGAAGGCGGCTTCACCGGCAACGGCTACGACACCAGCTATTACGCCAAACCCGAAGACGTGTTCATGCCGTTCCAGAGCGCGCTGGAAGTCAACGATGGCAATTTCTTCCAGATGACCTGCTGGGGCAACGGGCCATCGGTTCCGGGGCATCTGCAGGGATCGCCTTGCCTGTGGGTCGGGCTATGGGTGGAACTGGACAGTCCGGCCAAGGTCGCCGGCTACCGCGCGTTCCTCAAGCACTACGCCGAGCAGCAGAAGACGCTCGGGCGCTTCGCCAACGCCGACACGCGCATGCTCGATCTGATGCGGTGGCTGGATCACCAACAGGTGATTCCGAAGGACGTCCGGCTGCAAACCTGGCTGGCATTCGCGTTCCTGGCGATCTGCCTGTTCAACACGGTAGGCCTGTTGCTGGCCAAGTTCCTGCGTCGAGCCGGCGAGATCGGGGTGCGCCGGGCATTGGGCGCGTCACGCCGCGCGGTATTCGCGCAGTGCCTGACCGAAGCGGGTCTGATCGGTTTTATTGGCGGTGTCGGCGGTTGGTTGCTGACGATGGTCGGCCTGTGGCTGGTGCGTCGGCAGCAGACGCCGTATTCCGATCTGGTGCATATGGATGCGCCGATGTTCTTCGTAACGTTCGTGCTGGCGGTCGCGGTCAGCCTGCTCGCGGGGGCGCTGCCGGCGCTGCGCGCCAGCCGCATCGCGCCGGCTTTGCAGTTGAAGACGTTGTGAGGATTGCCGCCATGCAAATCCAACCCATCCTTGCCGCGTTGAAGCACCACAAGCTCGCGACCTTCCTGATCGCGATGGAAATCGCGCTGGCCTGCGCGGTGCTGTGCAATGCCGTGTTCCTGATTGCCGGACGCTTGTCGGCGATGCACATCAACAGCGGCGTGGACGAAGCCTCGCTGGGAGCAATCGTGGTCACAGGGTTCGATCCGAAACGGACGGCCGATTTGAATGCACGCATGCTCGCGGGCCTCGGCGCCATTCCGGGGGTCGAGTCGGTGCACGCGATCAGCTCGGTGCCGTTCGGACCGCAGTGGGGCGTTGATGGCATGACGCTCGATCAAGCCGGCAAGAAGTTCGGGGCGGTGGTCGAGTTCTACCTCGGCGACCCGGGTACGCCGAAGGCACTGGGCCTGAAGCTGGTTGCCGGACACCTGCCGTCCGCCGATGACTACCAACCGTCGCAAGGACAGGATTATTTTCCGGCGTCGTCGCGCGTGCTGGTCACGCGTGCGCTGGCCGAGAAATTGTGGCCAGGCGAAAACCCCTTGGGCAAGCAGTTCTGGGCGGCCAAGTGGCAGTTTCGCGTGATCGGTGTGGTGGCGAACTTGTCGGTGTCGCAATACACCGAGAATGGTGAACACGGCGCCGAGTGGTGCGTGTTCGTGCCGACGCAAGCGGGCGGGCAACTCGCGGGAACCTATCTGATCCGCGCCAGGCCGCAAGACCTTGATCGCGTGATGGTGAGGGCGCGCGCTGCGGTCGCGAAGATCGCGCCGGACGTGGTGCTGGATTACGCCAACAGTCATTCGATTCCTTTCCTGCGCGCCCGCTTCTTCCAGACTGACCGCGCGATGGCGGGCCTGTTGGTGGGGGTCATCGTGGCCATGCTCGGCGTCACCGCGTTCGGGATCGTCGGGCTCGCCAGCTTCTGGGTGGCGCAACGGCGCAAGCAGATTGGCATCCGCCGCGCGTTGGGTGCCACCCGCGGCGACATCCTGCGCTATTTCCAGACTGAGAACTTTTTGATCGTGACGTTCGGTATCGCGCTGGGCGTGGTACTTGCAATCGGCATCAATCTCGTGCTGATGAAGTTCTTCGAGGTGCCGCGCTTGCCGTTGTGGTACTTGCCGGTGGGTGCCGTGGCGTTGTGGCTGCTGGGCCAATTGGCGGTGCTGGTGCCGGCGCTGCGCGCAGCGGCGGTGCCGCCGGTGGTGGCGACCAGGAGCGTATGAGCTTGAACCCCTCTCCCTCCGGGAGAGGCGGCCGTAGGACGAGCGCGGAGCGCTGGGGTGAGGGTACGGTCTTGTGTGAAGTCTGCGCAGGAACCGTACCCTCATCCGGCCCTTCGGGCCACCTTCTCCCGAGGGGAGAAGGGTTCAACAATGTGGAGTAAACAACGATGTTCACCTACTACCTCAACCTCGCGTTGCGCAGCTTCAAACGCAATCGCGTGCTCACCGCGTTGATGGTGCTGGCGCTGGGCCTCGGCATCGGCGCGTCGATCACGACGTTGACTGTGCTCAAGCTGCTCTCCGGCGATCCGTTGCCGCAGAAGAGCGCGCGCATCTTCGCGCCGGAAATCGATCCGCTGACCGCGGACAGCACGACGCCCGCCGACCGGTTGTTCCGCAACTGGGGCAACCTGATGACCTACACCGATGCGATGAACCTGCTGCACGCGCGCAAGGGCAAGCGGCAGGCGGTGATGGCACTGACACCGGACAAGATCACGCCGCAGGAGGCGGGCCAGCATCCGTTCTTCAGCGACGGCGTGATCACCACCTCGGACTTCTTCGGGATGTTCGATGCCTCGTTCCAGTACGGCAGCGGCTGGAGTGCGCAGGACGACGACGACCGTGCGCGAGTTGCGGTGATCGCCGGTTTCCTCAACGACAAGTTGTTCGGCGGTGCCAACAGCGTCGGCAAGGCTCTCAGGATCGGCGATCAGGACTATCGCATCGTCGGCGTGCTCAAGCCATGGGCGCCGCAGCCCAGGTTCTACGCGGTGAACCTGGGCGGGCGCGGCTACGGCAACGGCGACGCGGTGTTCCTGCCGCTGCAAACCGCCGTCGCGGACAAGGTGAACACGCAGAACGTCAACTGCTTCGACACGGGCGTGGACATCAATCATCTCGAAACGGCGCCGTGCGTGTGGGTTGCGTTGTGGGTGGAGTTGGCGAGTGCATCTGACGCGTCCGCTTACAAGTCCTTTCTGTCCAATTACGTGGCGCAGCAGATTTCGCTGGGGCGCATGCATCATCCCGAGGTTGCCTTGCCCGACCTGATGGCGTTCCTTGCCCAACAGCAGGTTGTACCCGACGATGCACGCCTGCAAGCCAACCTGGCATTCGGGTTCCTGTTGATCTGCATTGTCAACACGGTCGGCCTGTTGCTGGCCAAGTGCCTGCGGCGTTCGCGTGAAATCGGCGTGCGCCGTGCACTGGGTGCGACGCGCGGCGCGATCTTCGCGCAGTTCATGGTCGAGTCCGGGATGGTAGGTATTGCCGGCGGCGTGCTCGGGCTGGTCTTCGCCGAACTCGGTCTGTGGGCGATCCGGCACCAGCCAGCCGAATACGCGAAGCTGGCGCATCTTGATGTATCGATGTTTGTCGCCACCTTCGTGATCGCGCTGATCGCCAGCCTGATCGCGGGGTTGTTGCCCGCGTGGCGTGCGTGCGTAGTTGCGCCAGCGCCGCAATTGAAGAGCGTGTAGGAGCGGCGGAAGCCGCGACCGTGGAGAGGCAGGAGCCATCGCGGCTTCCGCGGCTCCTACAAAAAGAGAATCTGCAAAAGAGATGCCATCATGGAAATCCAACCCATCCTCGCCGCCCTGCGCAAGCACAAGATCCCGGCATTCTTGATCGTGTTCGAGATCGCACTGGCCTGCGCGGTGTTGTGCAACGCGGTGTTCATGATCGGCCAGCGTATCGGCGAGATCAACCTGCCGAACGCCATCGACGAAAACGGCCTGTCGGTGATCAGCGTGCAAGGCATCGATCCCGACACAGCCGGTGCCGAGATTGCGCGCGACATCGCCGCCCTGCGCGAAATCCAGGGCGTGACTGCGGTCGCGACGGTGAACATGATTCCGTTGGGCTCAAGCAGCTGGAATACGGATGTCGGCACTTCGCCGAACGACCTGCTGGCCAAGGACAGTCCGAATGTCGCCGAATACATGTTCACTCGAAACGGGCCCGAGGCGCTCGGCCTGCGCCTGCTCTCGGGGCGCTTTTTCAGCGACGACGAATACGCCGGCAGCAAGCTGGGCGACAATTATCTGCCCGACACGCACACCGTGATCCTGACCCAAAGCATGGCTCAACGCCTGTGGCCCGGACAGAATGCGCTGGGCAAACGGCTCTGGGTGGGCAAGGACAACGACTACACCGTGGTCGGTATCGTCGCCGATGTGTTGCGTCCGGGCGAAAACGGCGGCGGCGTGGGGCATTTCCATTGGTCGATGTTCTTGCCCATCAGCCCTTCCTTGAACATCCAGGATTTCGTGGTGCGCAGCGCGCCGCAGGATCGCGATCGAATCGTACGCGATGGCGTGAAGAAGCTCGAGAGCCTGTCTCCCAGCGTGGTCGTGAAAGGGCGAACTTTTACCGACATCCGCGACAAGTACTTCGCGAACGTACGCAGCATGGTCTGGATGCTGGTGCTGGTGTGCGTGGTGATGCTGGCGGTGACTGCGTTCGGGATCGTGGGCCTGACCAGTTTCTGGGTCGGCCAGCGGCGCCGCCAGATCGGCATCCGCCGCGCGG
>DZCM01000026.1 GCA_022730295.1 Rhodanobacter sp.
GGTGCGCCGATTGTACGCGTGGGATTGGCAGGTCGCAAGCCAGGCGCGGTTGGCGGTGGGGGCGCGGCTGCCGCCGCGACAAACCCCCATCGACCTGCGCGCGGTCATCGCGCCTTCCGGTGTTCCTGCAGCGAATGGTGGCTTTCGACGACAGGCCGGGCGGGGCCGATGTGGAAATCATCGAACCAGAGTGTGCCCGAGACTACCTTGGCCGATCCTCCGGCGCCCGGATTGGTCAGCATCAGGCGTTGCGCGGGGCAGTTGCTGGCGGGCACGGTGAAATCGGCGGTGACGGTTTTCCACTCGAAGCTGCCATCAAGACGCGGGCTGGTGGCGATGGCTACGCCGCCGGCAACACAGGCGATGTCCCATTCGAGGCCCTGGTCGCTGCGCAGGTCGTCGCCGCGTGCGCGAAACGAGAGCGAGTAAGTACCGGGAGCGAGCATCAGGGTTTGCTGGAAACCCATGTCGTTGGCGCGGCGGCGGCGGAACGTGACCTGGGCGGCGTAGGCACCACTGGCGCCGGCGCTGCGTACGCGCTCGATCTCGACGCCAGGTTCGCCGCGCATCGTCCAGTCGAAACCAATGCCGGAGACGGGGCGCTCGAAGCTGCCGTTGAACACCAGCGGTATGCCGTGGCTCAAGTCCACGCCCGTCCAGCCGAGCCAGCGGCTGTACGCCTCGCCCCATTGGCCGTCCTGTTCCAGCCGCGCGAACCAGCGGCCGGCTTCGTCATCGCTCAACCCGCCGGCGGCGGATTGCAGGGTGCCGAACACGTCGTCCACCGTACCGATCGGCGCGTGCGCGAGCAATTCGGCAAGCATGGCGTCGCGCCAGCGTGGCCGTTGCGTGAGGTGCGTACCCAGCGCGCTGGCGAAGTTCGGATCTTGCGCAGCGACGCGCGCCAGCAGCGGGATCAACGCGATGCGATGCTGCGGCGCGAAGCCGAACAGCACGTCGACGTTGTGCAGGGCGGCGGCGTAATCGCCGTGTTGCAACTGGTCGCCGATCATCCATTCCCGCGCGTACTGGTCGCGCGGCGCGCGCTTGAGTGCGATGCCAAACAACTTGCGCGCGGTGTCGTGGTCGCCGCGTGCCGCAGCGGCGCGCGCAAGTATCGTGAATGCGCCGGCCTGCAAGGGCGCGCTGCGCAACAGTTCACGCGCGGTCGTGGCCGCTTGCCGTGGATGGTCAGTGTTCAATTGCTGCTGCGCCAGCGCCAGCAGCGCATCCGGATTGCGCGCGTCCCACGCGAGCGCGTGCCGCGGTGCGCTGCGTGCGAGTGAATCCGAAGTGCGCGTGGCGACGATTCGCCAGCCCGCGAAAACCGCCAGCACCAGCGCGGCCAGCAGCAAGGCGTAATGTGCCGGCCGGCTCATCCGCGCGGTTCCAACTGGACGCGGGTGATCTGCCAGGCGTGGTCTTGCCAGTGCATGCGCAAATGGAAGCGGCCGCGCTCGATCACCGACTGGTCGCGCTGCACGCGATAGTCTGCGTCCATCGCGATGTGATTTTCGCGCATCTGCCACACCGGCTTGTCGAGGGCGAAGGTGGCAACATCCGGCAGGCCGTTGCGCTGGCGCAGCGCGGCGCGTTGCAGCGGTGCGTTGTACGGTGCGGGCGCGTGGCGCCAGCCGGGGACGGCGTTGCCGGCGCTGCGAAAGTAAGCCACCAGCAGGCGCGCGCGTTGACGCGCAAGGTCGACGCGATGCAGCAAGACCTCGGGGGCGGCCGGCGTTGCGGGCACGGCGGAGACCGGTGCGTGCGCTGCGGGAGCGTTGGTTGTCGACACCGGCTGCACGGTTGCCAGCGTGATGGGTGGCGGTGCGGGGATCGGGTTCGCGGCGTGCACGGCCGTGTCTGGCGGTGGCGTGGTGAGCGGCGCCAGCGCCACGGCCACGCGCAGCGTGGGTGGCACCGGCAGGGGCGCAGGTGGCGCCGCGCGCTGCACGCTGCGCGCACGTTTGCCATCGCCCGATAACGCGGCGGCGACGGACGTGGTGACGGCGTGCGGTGGTCGCGGTGTTGCGGATGCAAGCGCCGGCGCTGGCGCGGTTTGCAATGTGGGTTTGGGCGTCGCCGGTGCTGGCGGTGTCAGCACGGTCGTCGATATGGACGACACGACCGGCGCCGCGGCCAGTGTATCGGCTTCCGGTGGCGCGGCCGGCGGTGGGCCGCCGCGCGTCAAGGCCAGCACGAACAGCACGAGGCAACTGCCGAAGGCGGCGCCGAGCGCGCCGCGTCGCCACCAGCGGCCGGGGCGTTTCGACGGCGATACCGGCAGCGTGGTCCACGTCGCGGCGCGGGCCGGCGCGGTCTGGCCAGCGTGGCCGGGCGATGCCGCGGCTGCCTGCGCGCGTTCCACGTCGTAAGCCTTGCGCTGGCGCTCGTTGCGCAGTTGCTGCCAGGCCCAATTCAGGCGCGCGGCGAATGCGGCCTCGCCGGCGTCGCCGCGATCCGGATGCAGCCAGCGTTGCAGCCATTGGTGGTGCTCGCGGATGCGTTCGAACGGGGCGTCGGGCGCCACGCCGAGTATCCGGTACGCATCGGTGCCGGGTTCGAACAAGACTTGCTGGAGGTAGAAGCGCGCCGCTTCACGCAGCGTCGTGGGCGTCACGTTGCACTGCTGCGAGGTGTCGTCCAGCAAGGGCTGGCTGGGTGCGGCGAGGCGCAGCACCAGGTCGAGATCGGCCGGCAGCGGGCGTTCGCGCAGCTCGAAGCGCAAGGCCGGTGAGCGGTGCAGCGCCAGCGTGACATCGAGGATGCCGCGGTCCGCGGGGGTGCCCGGCGCGGCGTCCACGGCGTCACGCGTCGTGGCTGATTTGCGCGTCTGCTCCATAGTAGCCGCCGTAGCCGCCGTAGCCACCGTAACTGTAACCGCTGGCGCGCGCGTCGTATTGGGTGAGCAGGCCGCCTGCCACGCGTGCATGCGCGGCGTGCAGGCGCTTCATCGCCATCTGGGCTGGTTTGATGCGGGTTGAGCCGGACTTGACCACCATCAGCGTGCCGGCGCAGGCGTTCGCGAGGATCGGCGCGTCGGCGATGCCGAGCACCGGCGGGGCGTCGATGATGACCTGATCGTAGGTATTGACGGCGACGGTCAGCAGCGACACCAGTTTGGAACTGGCCAGCAATTCGGTGGGGCTGGGTGGCAACGGGCCGGACAGGATCAGGTCGAGGCGTTCGTCGCTGGTTTTGACGACCGCCTGCGTCAAGCTGGCGGCGCCGGTCAGCAAGCTGCTGAGGCCGAATTCGGAGCGCAGTCCCGCCGTCTTGCCCAAGGTCGGGTTGCGCAAGTCGGCGTCGATCAGCAACACGCGCTTGCCGAGCTGTGCGAAGGTGTGCGCGAGCGTGAGCGCGGTGGTGGTCTTGCCTTCGCTGGGGCCGGTGCTGGTGATCAGCAGCGATTTGGGAATGCCGCTGGAAGTCGAGAACTGCAACGCGGTGCGGACCGAGCGGTAACTTTCCGAGAATGCGGAACGCGCATCCTGCAGGGCATCGTGCGGTGACTGCTTGTGCAGTTTCGGAATGATGCCGAGTACGCCGATGCCGAGTTGCGTTTCGATGTCCTCGGGCGTCTTCAACGTGTCATCGAGGTATTCAAGGAACAGTGCCGAACCGATGCCGAGGAAAGCGCCGAGCAGCAGGCCCAAGGAAAGGTTGTGGGTGAGACTGGGTGCGTAGCGGCCGCCGGGCACCTGTGCGTGGTCGATGATCGAGATGTTGCTCGGTCGCAAATTGCCGGCCATGCCGACCTGCTTGTAGCGTTGCATCAGCGCATCGTAAAGCTGGCGGTTGGTGTCGACGTCGCGCTTCAGCAGGTTGTAGCGGATGCTGCGGCTGTCGACGTCCAGCGCCGAGGCGCGCAGGTCCGACAGCTTCTGTTCCAGCATGGTTTCCTGCGCGGCGGCGGCGTCGTATTGCGCCTTGACCGACGCGCGGATGTTGGCGGTCTCGGCGTGGATCTGCTGCTGCACAGCATCAATCTGGTTCTGCAGCGCCAGCATTGATGGGAAGCCGGGCTTGAAGGTCTTGAGCTTCTGCTGGTAATCGCTTTGCAGGGTCGCGAGTTGGGTTTGCAGCGTTGGCAGGATCGAGCCGGAGATCATGTCGGCCGGCAGCGCAGTGCCGCGGGTGTCCTTGACGGTGTTCCACTTCGCTTCGGCCGCGATGCGCTGGGCCTGCGCGGTGGCCAGTTGGGTGTTGAGGTCGGTGAGGTTCTGGCTGACCAGCGAGATGCCGCTGCTGCCGGGCACCAGATCAGCCTGCTGGGCATATTTCACCAGCTTGGCTTCGGACTCTTCCAGTCGCGAGCGCAACTGCTCCAGCTGGTTCTGCAGGTATTTGCTGGCGTACGACGACGCGCCTACCTGGCGGTCCATGCTGGCGGCGATGAATCCGGAGGCCACGGCATTGGCGACCTCGGCGGAAAATTCCGGCGAGGTGCTGGTGTATTCGATCTTGACCAGGTGGGTATTGCGGATCGGTTCGACTGAAAGGCCGCCCGCGATGAGGCCGGTGACGCTTTGCAGGCTGGGGCCTTTCGTTGCGGCGGACGTCGTGGCGCCGGCACTGGCCGCTGCGGCCATGGACTGGCTGGGCGCCGGACCGGAGCTGCCGGCGAGCGTCGCGGTGGCTTTGTGTGACGGCGCCACCAAGCTGCGTAGGCGCTCGGTCCAGGACGGCGGTTGGAGCTGCTTGAAGATGTTGCTGCCCGGCAGATGCAGGTCTTCGGCGACGCGCTGGGCGAGGCTGCGGCTTTGCAGCAGTTGGATCTGCGTCTGCGCGAAATCCGGATCCCAGGGGTTGACTGGTGACATGCCTTGTACCTGCATCACCTCGATACCCTGATTCTTGATTTCCAGGGTGGCGGTGGCGCGGTAGGTGGGCGGCGTCATCAGGGTCTTGATCATCGCCAGTGCCAGCACTGCAGCGATCACGCCGAGGATCAGCCAGCGGCGCTTGACCAGCACGCGCCAGTAAGCGAGCAGGTCGAGTTCGTCCTTGTCGCCTTGGTCCTCGCGGTCGGCGAGGCTGGTGCTCAGCGCCTGGCTCTGCCGGACAGTGACTTCCTGGTGGTCGTCGTGGCGCCGGCCGCGGATTGGCAGGTGGTCGTCATCGCCGGCCGGAGCGGGCTGGTGGTCGTCTTGCATGGACTGTGCGTGGCCTGAAGCAGCTAAAGCAGAAGGAACAAACCGAGGGCGGGCGCAGCCTTGATGAAGTTCTGCAGGGCGTTCTTGGTGCCGGACTTGGAGACCACGACGATGTCACCGGCGTAGACCTGCGGGTCGACTGCCTGGCCGTGGACGATCTTGTCCATGTTGAACACCGCGCCCATGCGCTTGCCGTCGATCTGGCGAAATACCACCACGCCGCTGTGCTCGGCGAGGTCGGTCATGCCGCCGGACATCGCCAGCGCCTGCAGCAGGGTAGTCTTGCCGGTGAGCGGATAGATGCCGGGTTTGCGGACCGAGCCATCCATGGTGATCTGCTGGCTGACGAAATCCTTGACGAAGATGCTGACCTGCGGATCCTGCAGGAAGCCCTTCTGCAAGCGCGCGGTGATGATGTCCTGCACCTCTGGAATGGTGTGGCCGCCAGCGTGTACGGAACCAATCAGGGGCAAGGAAATATCGCCGTCGGAATTGACCCGCACGGTGCGGTTGAGGTCGTCGACGCCGAACACGGTGACTTCCAATACGTCGCCCGCGCCGACTTTGTAGGTGAATACCTTGGCGTCGGCGTTGGTGTCCGATGCGCTCGGCGGCGGCAGGCCGTTGCCGCCGGACTGGATGTTGACCGGCTGGTTGGTGGCGCATGCGGCCAGCAGCAGCGTCAACAACGCAGCCAGCAGGCTCCGCAAGAATGTGGTGTTCATCACAAGTGACCTCTTCACCAGCGTACCTTATCGCCGCCCACCAGCTTTTGCCACAGCGAGCGCGACCGTTGGCGGCGTTCAGTTTTGGCCTGCGGCAGCGGCGGCAACTGGCCGGGCGGGGTGTCGGCAATGATGCCAGCCGGGCGCGTGGTCACGAGGTGCTCGGCTTCCGCGGCGCCGACCCGTTGCGCGGCAGCGTCCCGGCCTTCGGCCAGATACGGCGCGCGGCGCGAAAGATTATGCGCATCGGTGGCAATAATGTGTACCAAACCATCATCCAGCATGCGCTCGCACACCTGTTTCGGTCCGCCGCCAAAACGCCCGGTGATGCTGCCGGCGGTGATCTGCATCCAGGCGCCGGCGTTGACCATGCGTTCGAGCACGTCGTAATGGCCGGGTATCCAGGTGAGCCGCTCCGGGTGGGTGATCACCGGTACGTAGCCGGCCATTTTCAGGCCGAATACGGTTTCCTCGAAATGCGGCGGCATCACGTGGTGCGGTGGTTCCAGCAGCAAATAGCGCGAGCCGGCGAGGGTCGGCACGCGGTCGGCCTTGATTGCGACGTCGAGGCCGGGTTCGAGATAGACGTCCGCGCCTTCCAGCAGTTTCAGTGGCATGTCACGCTGGTCGAGCTCGGCCTGGAACGCCGCGATCGCCGCGCGGATGCCCGTGGCGGTGTTCTCGTACATGCCCGGATAAATGTGCGGCGTGCAGGCGATGGTGTCGATGCCGTCGTCGATCGCGATGCGCGCCATCGCCAGCGCGGTGTCGAGGTCCTTCGCACCGTCGTCGATTCCGGGCAGGATGTGGCAGTGCAGGTCGAGCATGGAAACCGGGGTCAGAGTCGACTGTCAGGCACGGGGGGCCATTGTGACAGCGTTCCGCGAAATTCCACCTTGTCGATGGCCGCCTGCTCGTGTGCAGCCTCACCGGAAACCCTGACAGGTGCCAGCTTGAAGTGCTGGCAGTGCGAAAGTGGTGCAGTCGGCGGCGGGTTGCCGGAAACGGCCGGGCGGATATGGGTGACGCAGGCGCAGCACAACAGTGCCAGCATGGCCGGCAACACACGCGAAGCTGCCTGCAACTCCCCTTGGTGAAGACAGCAGTACCGAAGCAGGATTCGTGCCACGTGCTGTTTTGCGGTCAGCGTTCCGAGTGCCCGGTCTCGTCGTGCTCGCGGTGCGCGAGCAGGCCCGGTTTGATCTGGTCGATGAAGCCGCGTGCTTCGGCCGACAGGTACTTGCCCTTGCGCATCACCACGCCGTAGCTGCGTTGCGGGAACCACGCGCGCATGTTGCGCGCGACCAGGCGATCTTTGTCGGCGTCGGTGAGGCAGATCCCGGTGACGATGGATATGCCGAGCCCCATCGCGACGTATTGCTTGATGACTTCCCAGCCACCGACTTCGATTGCGACGGTGTAGGGCACCTTGCGCTGCTGGAACACCAGGTCGACCAGTCGGTAGGTCGTCAGGCGGTGTGGTGGCAGGATCAATCCGTAAGGTGACAGGTCGGCCAACCGCAAGTCAGGCTTGTCGGCGAGTGGATGCCCGATCGGCACGATCAGCATCGGGTCGTAGCGCCGGAACGGCTGGTAAGTCAGGTCGTGCGGCACGTCCAGCATCGAACCAACCGCGAAGTCGGCGGCGTTCGAGCGCAGCAAGGCCAGACCATCCTTGCCGGTGACGTTGGCCAGTTGCAGGCGCACGCCCGGAAACTTCTCGCGGTACGCCGCCACCAGCGGCGGCAACAGGTACTGGATCGTCGATGAGCCTGCCGCAAGGGTGAGCTCGCCGGCGCCGAGGCCGGCGAGCGTCGAATGGAACTGCGCATCCAGTGCGTCCATGCCCTCGACCAACGGACGCGCTTGCTCGAACAGGGCTTGCCCCGCGCGGGTCAGGGTGATGCGGCGGCGTCCGCGTTCGACCAGCAGCGCGCCGAGTTCCCGCTCCAACGCCTGTAGTTGCAGGCTGATCGAGGGCGACGACAGGAACAGCGACTCCGCCGCGCGCGCCAGCGAACCGAGCTTGGCAATCGCGACAAACGCACGCAGCTGCTTGTAGCGGTTGCCTTTGTAGTAGAAACGCGCCTCGCCGCGCTGTGTTTTGGCCTTCGGCGCGGTACGCGATTTGCGCTTTGCGGGAGGCTTCTGTGCACTGGATGTCACTTTATGCCTCGTCCAATCAATTGCTTGAAACACAGTTTAGCATTGTAAAACATTAGTATTGAATCATTTGCTTTGTCAAATAGAAAGATCGGAAATAGCTTCGATGCGTCTCCCACGAACGACGAGGAACGCACGATGGCCGTACCGATGGAAGTGCTGCGCGAGGAGCGAGGCGTTGAAATACTGGCCCCGGTCGAATCGCGACACGCGGATTTGCTGGATGCGACGGCCCTGGCTCTGCTGGTGGACTTGCACCGGCGCTTCGAGCCGCGGCGGCAGGCGTTGCTGGCCGTGCGAGACGAAGTGCAGTCGCGCCACGACGGCGGCGAGCTGCCCGATTTTCGCGCCGATACCCGTGCCATCCGCGACGGCGAATGGAGCGTGGCGCCAATCCCGGATGCGTTGCAGGACCGCCGGGTCGAGATCACCGGGCCAGTCGATCGCAAGATGGTGATCAACGCGCTGAACTCGGGCGCCAACGTGTTCATGGCTGATTTCGAGGATTCGACCACGCCGGCGTGGACGAACCTGCTGGATGGTCAATCGAACCTGCGTGATGCGGTGGCCGGCACGATTTCGTTCCAGTCGGTGGATGGCCGCGCGTACCAGCTTGACCCCCGGACCGCGGTGCTCATGCTGCGCCCGCGCGGCTGGCACCTGCCCGAAAAACACGTGCGCGTCGATGGCGAGCCGCTCGCCGGAGCGCTGTTCGACTTCGCGCTGTTCGCGCACTGCAACGCGCGTGCGCTGGCGGCCCGCGGGCATGGTCCGTATTTCTACCTGCCGAAGTTGCAGTCGATGGAAGAGGCCGCGCTGTGGGATGAGGTGATGGCGTACGTCGAGGCGGAATTCGAATTGCCGGCAGGCACGTTCAAGGTCACGGTGTTGATCGAGACCTTGCCTGCCGCATTCCAGATGGATGAGATCCTGCATGCGCTGCGCCGCAGAGTGGTGGGTCTCAATTGCGGGCGCTGGGACTACATCTTCTCGTACCTCAAGACGCTGCGCGCGCATCCCGGTCGCGTGTTGCCGGAACGCGGCCAGATCACCATGACCGTGCCGTTCTTGCGCAACTATTCCCAGCTGCTCATCCGCACCTGCCACCGCCGCGGTGCTTTCGCGATGGGCGGGATGGCGGCGCAAATTCCGATCAAGGGCGACGCTGCGGCCAACCTTGCTGCATTGGCCAAGGTGCGCGCGGACAAGTTGCGCGAAGTCACGGATGGCCACGATGGCACCTGGGTTGCGCATCCGGCGCTGGTCGCGGTCGCGCGTGCAGTGTTCGATGCCCACATGCCGACGCCGAACCAACTCAATGTCATGCGCGACGACGTGCGGGTAACCCGCGAACAACTGCTGCTGCCTTGTGGCGGCAGCATCACCCAGGCCGGCTTCGACAACAACGTCGAGGTTGCCCTGCGCTACATGGCAGCGTGGCTGGATGGCCAGGGCTGCGTGCCGATCCACCACCAGATGGAAGATGCCGCCACCGCCGAAATCGCCCGCACTCAACTGTGGCAATGGCTGCACCACCCGGGCGAGCTTCTGACGTTCGACGATGGCGCAGCGATCACGCTGGCGCGTTTCGAACAAGCACTGGCAACCCAAACGCACATCCTTTCCACCAGCACGCAGCCCGGGGCCAACAAGGCCGCCGAGGCCGCGAGCCTGCTGGGGGATTTGGTCCGCGCGCCGCAGCTTGCCGATTTCCTGACCCTGCCTGCTTACGCACGGCTTTGATGCACGCCCCGCACACGCCCCCACCCGCCGCCGAGGAGTCAACCATGAAAACCCAGCTTCCTTCCGCAGAACAGTTGCAGCTCGACTGGAACAACCACCCGCGCTGGCAAGGTGTCACCCGCGGCTATACCGCCGAGGACGTGGTGCGCCTGCGCGGCACGGTGCATGTCGAACACTCCCTGGCCCGCCACGGTGCCGAGCGGCTGTGGCGTGATCTCAACCGCGAGCCCTACATCAATGCGCTGGGCGCGTTGACCGGCAACCAGGCCGTGCAGCAGGTCAAGGCCGGGTTGCAGGCGATCTATCTCTCCGGCTGGCAGGTCGCGGCCGACGCCAACACCGCCGGCACCATGTATCCCGACCAGTCGCTGTACCCGGTCGACGCGGTGCCCGAGGTGGTGCGGCGAATCAACAACGCGCTGCTGCGCGCCGACCAGATCGACCATAGCGAGGGGCGGGAACGCTTCGACTGGCTGGCGCCGATCGTGGCCGATGCCGAGGCCGGCTTCGGCGGCGTGCTGAACGCCTACGAATTGATGAAGAACATGATCGATGCCGGCGCCGCCGCCGTGCATTTCGAGGATCAACTGTCCAGTGCCAAAAAGTGCGGACACATGGGCGGCAAGGTGCTGGTGCCCACCGCCGAGGCCGAGCAGAAGCTGATCGCCGCGCGACTCGCGGCCGATGTCTCGGGTGTGCCCACCCTGATCGTGGCGCGCACCGACGCAATGGGTGCGGGGCTGCTGACTTCCGACATCGATCCGCGTGACCACGCGGTCATGACTGGCGAGCGCACCATCGAGGGTTTCTATTGCACCCAGCCCGGCATCGAGCAGGCCATCGCGCGCGGCCTTGCCTATGCGCCGTACGCCGACCTCGTCTGGTGCGAAACATCCAAACCTGACCTGGAGCAGGCGCGCCGCTTCGCCGAAGCCATCCACGCGAAGTATCCCGGCAAGTTGCTGGCCTACAACTGCTCGCCCAGCTTCAACTGGAAGCAGCACCTCGACGAGGCCACCATCGCGACGTTCCAGCAGCAATTGGCCGCGATGGGCTACAAGTTCCAGTTCATCACGCTGGCCGGCTTCCATGCCCTCAACCACTCGATGTTCCAGTTGGCGCGCGGTTACAAGCAACGCCAGATGGCCGCCTACGTGGAACTGCAGGAAGCCGAATTCGCTGCCGAGAAGGATGGCTACAGCGCTGTGCGCCACCAACGCGAGGTCGGGGCCGGCTACTTTGATGCCGTGAACCAGGCGATCGCCGGCGGGCGCTCCTCGCTGTCGGCGCTGGAAGGTTCCACCGAGCAGGCCCAGTTCCGCGTCGGCGCGGCCTGATAATCACCCGGCTTGGCCGGCGGGCCAGCCCGCCGGCCAACCTGTCCCGCACCCACCCGGATGCAGTATGATCAACATGAGACAGCCTTGGGGATCGCGACGTTGTCCAGCTCCTTGCCAGAAGCCGTTGTGGAACCTGCAGTGCAGGCGCACTACGTGCCGGTCATGGGCCGGCTCCCGCGCCAGTTGTCGACGCAGGAGATGCAGCTGTTCGCCAGCGTCGGCGAGCGTCAGGTCGTGGCACCCGGGCAAGCCGTGTTCCGGCGTGGCGAATACGGCCGCAGCATGTTCGCGATCGAGTCCGGCCGCATCCTGCTGGAATTTGCGGGTGACCTGCCCGACACGTTGATCGGTCCGGACGAATACTTTGGCGAACTGGCCCTGTTCGTCGGCAACCATGCGCGTTCCGGCAGTGCGCTGGCGGCCGAGCCGAGCGTCGTGTACCTCGTCGACTCGGATGCCTTCGAACAACTGCTGCAGCACGAACCCTTGCAGATGGCGCGCTTCATGCTGCGCTCGTTCACCTATCTCGTGGCCCGCGAACAGCAGCTGATCGCCAACTACAAGCGTCGCAACGAAGACCTGATGCAGACGCTCGATTCCCTGCGCCAGACCCGCGACCAGTTGCAACTGGCGCGCCGCCAGGTCTGCACCGATGACCTCACCGGGCTGTCCAACCGGCGTGGCCTGTACAAATTCCTCGAAGGTGCGGGCGACCCGCGCGAGCGTGGCCAGCACTTCGGCCTGCTGCTGATCGATGTCGACCGCTTCAAGTCGATCAACGACCTGAACGGGCACTTGGTTGGTGACGAAGTGCTGCGCGCGATCGCCTCGGAAATCCAGTCCGCCGGTCGCGCCACCGACTTGCCGTGCCGGCTCGGCGGGGACGAATTCGCGCTGTTGACGCAAGTTTCCAATCGCCAGGAATTGAACGAGCGTGCCTTGTGCATCGTCGAGGGCGTGCGCCGGCTCAGGTTCTCCAAGTCCGCGCCGAAGCTGGCCGTTTCGATCAGCATCGGCGGCGGCATGTGCCGCGAAGACGGTGAGTGGTCGGTTTGGTACAGCGAGGCCGACAGCGCGATGTATCACGTGAAAGACTCAGGTGGCGACGGCGCGCACGTGGTGACTTGAGCTCCGCTCTCCCGGAGGGAGAGGGATGACCAGGCAAGGAGACAACGCCCATGACCGCCGAAATCCATCAGCTCGAAGTCGCCCCCGGCCCCGGCCGTGTCGCCACCCCGCAACTGCGCACCCTGGTGGTGTGCGACATCGCCGATTCCACCGCTCTGGTCGAGCGCATGGGCGACCAGAACGCCGCCAACATCATCCGCAAGCATGACCGCCTCGCGCGCGCGCTGATCGAGCAGCACCGGGGCCGTGAGATCGACAAGACCGACGGATTCCTGCTGCTGTTCGAGCGCCCGGTGCAAGCCGCCGCCTTCGCGCTGGACTACCAGCGCGCGCTGAAGCACATGTCCGCCGCCGACGGCGTGGTGGTGCGCGCGCGGGTCGGCATCCACATGGGTGACGTGGTGATCTGGGAGAACTCGCCCGAAGACGTCGCGCGCGGCGCCAAACCGATTGAAGTGGAAGGGCTGGTCAAGCCGGTCGCGGCGCGGCTGGCGCAACTCGCCAAGCCGCAACAGATCCTGATGTCGTCCGCTGCTGCCGGCATTGCCCACCGCGCCGAGGGCGAGCTTGGCCGCGATGCCACTGCCCACGTGCGCTGGGAAACCCACGGCCGCTACCGCTTCAAGGGCATTCCCGAACCGATCGAAGTGGTCGAAGTCGGTGACACCGAATTCGCCCCGCTGCACGCCCCGAAATCCGGGCGCACCGCCAAGCGCGTGCTGCCGTGGTGGCGGCGCCCGCTCACCCTCGCCGCCGAAGCCGCGATGCTGGTCATCGCGGTAGGCGTTGGCGCCTGGTTTTTGCTGCAAAGCCCGCCCACGCTCGCCTTCGGCGCACGTGATTGGGTGGTGGTGGGTGGCTTGCACAACCTCACCACCGACAAGCTGTTCGACCAGTCGGTCGATTCCGCCTTGCGCATCAGCCTGGAGCAATCGCAATACGTCAACGTGCTGCCGGAGCTGTCGGTGCGCCAGACCTTGCAGCGGATGGAATTGAATCCGGACAAGGCTACGGTCAATCGCGCCGTCGGCTCCCAGATCGCGCTGCGCGATGGCGCCCGTGCCTTGATCCTTCCCATGGTCGCCGAAATCGGCGGCCGCGTGCGCGTGACCGCCGAAGTGATCGATCCCAACACTCAGGCCACCGTGTATTCAGTCTCGGCCGATGGCGTCGGCGCGCAATCGGTGTTGCCCTCGCTCGACAGCGTCAGCAAGCAATTGCGCGGCAAACTCGGCGAGGCGCTGGCGATGGTGAGCAAGCAGTCGATGCCGCTGGCACACGTGGCGACTGCGAACCTGAATGCCTTGAAGGCGTATTCGCTCGGCGATGCCGCCTACTCTGTCCTTGACCTGAACACTGCCGAGGCCTACTTCAACGAGGCGTTGCAGATTGACCCGCATTTTGCATTGGCCCGGGTCAGTTTGGCTTTGATCTATTACGCCCAGAACCGGCCCGACAAGGCGCTAAAGGAGATGCGTGCGGCCCAAGCCGATCCCGCGCGCCTGAGCCCGCGTGAGGCACTGTATGTCGACGCTTGGGTCACCAATTTCCTTGCGCCTCGCAAGGCCCTGGAAAAATGGAAAGTCCTCGCGACCGTGTACCCGGATTATTTCAGGGGCGTCGGTGCCAGTGCTTTTTTCATCTGGTCTGACAGCAACGATTTCACTGCGGCGATCCCGTACCTGAGACAGGCGGCCGCGCCGGAGAACCCCCATCGCGCAATCAGTGAGTACCTGCTCGGCACACTCCATGCAGAGGCCGGCCACTACGCCGATGCAATGAAGGCCTTCTCCCGTGCGATCGCCGACGGGCTTCGGAACCAATACAGCTACTACGCCGCCGCTTATGCCGCGCAACGGCAATTCCCGAAGGCGCTTTCCATTCTGGGATCCCCGGGTACTGGCGACGCCAGCATCGTTGACGCCAATATCCGGATTGCCATCGCGCTGGATCAAGGGAACTGGCCAACTGCCAGTGTCCCGGGCAATGTGACGCCAGCGTCTGCCCCCGGGGACAGTTCAAGCCCAGGCACGTCTCTGGACATCACAGACCTGAGCCTGCGCGCCATCGACGGCGCCCCCGCCAAGGCGCAAACCGCCGCTTTGGCCGGGTACATCGACAACGTGGGCAAAACATTGGCCAGTGCGGATATTGCGATGCGCAGCGACCTGAAGTTCCGGGTCGTGCTGGCGGGGTATTTGGCCGCACATGCAGGGGATGTGCAGCTCGCGCAACGTGCATTGGCGATCGCCAAGGCTGACCCCAGCGACATCCCTTTGCTTGACAATCTGCGGGATGTTGCCGAGGCGGAGATTCAGCGCGTGTCCGGGCGTCCGCAAAACGCGCTGGCGATACTGAAGCCGCTGGTGAACGGCAGCGAACTATATGTCACCCACGTCGTGATGATGGACGCGTATGCCGACGCGCATGCGAACGTCGACGCCTTGGCGCAAGCCCGCTGGCTGGCATCCCATCGTGGCCGCGCGTATTTCGAGAACACCGTGGATCAGTTGTTGACTCCATTCAACGTCGCGCAGTCGAACCTGGCGCTGCTCGACGAAGCGGAATTTTCGCTTGCCTTGGGTGACAAACCCGCCGCGCGAGAAGCCTTGGCCAAGTTCACCCGCGCCTGGCCTGACCTCGGCCGGTCGGGGTTCACTGCCGCACGCGTCAACAAACTCGCGGCTGGTTTGTGAGTGTCGTCAGGGCTTGCCGAAATCCAACCGGGGATCAGGAACTGCCATCTGCACACAAGCTTCCGCGCCCGCAGCGAGCAACTGTTGCCGAGCTTGCGCAAAGGCCGCTTTCTCGGCCAGAGTGCCTGACACCCGGCAGTTGGTCGTGACATGCGTGATGGTCGCGGGCGGCACGCCCAGCTCGGCCAGCGCGGCAGCCGGTGCCTGCTCGTAGCGGATGCGGAAGCCATCGTCGGTGGCAAGCTTGTGCAACAAGGCGAGCGAATGCTCGCGAGACAACTTCGAATCGGTCATGGCAACCCCCTGTACGGATGGCGAATGGCATAATGCGGGCTTGGTACCCGCATGCGCAGCGCAAGTAGAAAGGGAATCAGGATTCCATGCAAGTTCGCCGTTGCGCGCATGTGCTGGTCGAACCACGCGAAACCATCGACTTCGATCTGACCGAGCTTGCGCTGGGCGGAACCGGGGTGCGCGAGCGGCTGGGCTGGGTGGCGCTGGCCGCGCATCGTGATGAGGACATTCCGCTCGATCAGGATGAAGTCGTCGCGCTCGGTGCGGTATCGCCCAGCCACTGGCAAGACCTTGACGCGCTGGCGGAACGGCATTCGCGCGGCGTGCTGGACACCTTGCTGGCCAAGGGCCTGTTGATCGCGCAGGCACCGGCGGACGAATCGTCGCGCCAGTTTGCGCAAGCCGATGAGGCGGTGCGCGCGGTGCACTGGCGCGGCTTGTCAGCCGTCGCGCATCGTCACACCCGTTGGCATGGAGCCGACACCGAAGAGGCCGAGCGGCATTTCGCCGAGTCCAGTGAGCAGACATTTCTGGAGCGGCTCGGCCCGGCGTTGCCCGCGGTCCACGCGCGGGTCGAAGCGGCGCAGCGCATGCCGTTGCCGCGTCCTGCGCCATCGCCGCTGGACGCCCTGACCGAGCGCCGCGTCACTTGCCGCAACTTCGATCCGGTACCGCTGGCGCGCGATGTGTTTGCCGCAGTGCTCTACCGCGTGTTCGGTGCGCGCACTGTTTGCGATTACGCGCCCGGCGTGCAGCTTTTGAAAAAGGCCGTGCCGTCCGCGGGTGGCCTGCATGCGACCGAAGCCTACCTGCTGGTGCGCAATGTCGAGGGTGTGGCGCCGGGGCTGTACCACTACCATCCGGTCGAGCACGCATTGGAACCTTTGCGTGGGTTGTCGGACGAAGAGGCTTCCGCGCTGGCGCGCTCGTTCGTCGCCGCGCAGGCGTATTACGCCGGCGCACCATTGCAGATCGCGCTGGTTTCGCGCTTCGAACACAACTTCTGGAAGTACCGCAACCACGCCAAGGCCTACCGCGCGGTGACGCTCGATGCCGGCCACTTGTCGCAGATGGTCTATCTCGCTGCCACCGAATTGAACCTCGGTGCCTTCATCACCGCCGCGATCAACGAGGTCGAAATCGAACAGGCCTTCGGCCTCGAACCGATGACCGAGGGCCCGCTCGCCGTCTGTGGTTTCGGCGTGCGCGCGCAAGAACGCGTGACGGTGGAGTTCGATCCGCAGGGAAATGTGTGGACCTCGCGAACCGCGTGAGTCAGGCTGCCGCCTTGCGTTGGTTCCAGGGCTTGATCTTTGCCAGTGTTTCGCCCAGCGCAGCCTTGGTCATGGCACGGTCGTGATCGTCCTGCAAGCCTGTCCAGAAACCTTCGGACGTGCCGAAGAAACGCGCGAGCCGCAGACCGGTGTCAGCCGTCACGGAGCGCTTGCCGGCGACGATCTCGCCAATTCGACGTTGCGACACCCCGATTTCGCGCGCAAGGCGATACTGCGTCATGCCCATGGGTTCGAGAAATTCCTTGAGCAGGATTTCACCGGGGGTTGGGTAGGGAACGGTACGCATGGTGTATTCAATGGTAATCGACTATTTCGACTTCGAACGCGTCGCCGTTGCGCCAAGTGAAACAGATCCGAAACTGATCATTGACACGGATACTGTGTTGACCGGCACGGTCTCCGCGCAACGCTTCGAGCCGGTTCCCCGGCGGAATCCGCAGGTCGCTCAATCTTGCAGCACGGTACAGCATGGCGAGTTTGCGCATGGCGACGCCTTCAATGGCGACCCAACGGCGTACACGCCGACCCTCGAACAATGCTCGGGTTTCGGTGTCGAGAAAGGAGCGAATCACTCATGGCACCATGGTAACGTGTTGCGTTAGTAACATCAAGCGGTAGTATTTGTCCGCCGATATTGGATCGCTTCGGCAAGGTGTTCGCGCGAGATGCGCTCGGCCCCGGCAAGGTCAGCGATGGAGCGCGCGACGCGCAGCACGCGGTGGTAGGCGCGGGCGGACAGGCCAAGTTTGTCCATCGCGCGTTGCAGCAGGGCGCGTTCGGTATCACCCAAAGTGCAATCGCGTTCGATTTCGCGGGTGGTGAGTGCGGCGTTGGGCTTGCCGGCGCGTTGCATGGCAATGGCACGCGCCGCGATCACTCGGGCGCGGACGCTGGCGGAGTTCTCATCCGCAGCGTGGCGCGGCGAATCGAGTTCCGCCAATGGCACGCGCGGCACTTCCACCGTCAGGTCGATGCGATCCAGCAGTGGCCCGGAGATGCGTCCGCGATAACGCGCGATCGCATCGGGCGTGCAATGACAGCGGCCGCCGGGGTCGCCGGCATAACCGCAGGGGCAGGGGTTCATCGCCGCGACCAGTTGGAAGTGCGCGGGGAACTCGGCCGAGCGGGCGGCGCGTGAGATCATGATGCGGCCGGATTCCATGGGCTCGCGCAACACTTCCAGCACGCGGCGGTCGAACTCGGGCAACTCGTCGAGGAACAGCACGCCGTGGTGGGCCAGCGAGATTTCGCCCGGACGCGGATGCGAACCGCCACCAACCAACGCCACGCCCGAAGCGGTGTGGTGCGGGGCGCGGTAGGGGCGTTGGCGCCATGTGTGCACGTCAAACGGTTCTCGTGCGACCGAGCGTACCGCGCAGGCTTCAATGGCTTCGGTTTCCGCGAGAGGCGGCAGGATGCCGGACAGGCGCGCGGCCAGCATGGATTTTCCGGTGCCGGGCGGGCCGATCATCAACAGGTGATGGCCGCCCGCGGCGGCGATTTCCAATGCGCGTCGTGCATGCAGTTGGCCGCGCACGTCGGCAAGGTCTGGAGTGCTGGCATCGATGGCCTCGACCGCAGCGGGTGCGGGCGCCGGCAGCGAATCCACGCCGCGTAGATGCGCGCAAACTTCTGCCAGCGTGCGCGCGACACGCACATCGACATCGCTGAGCAATGAGGCTTCGGCGGCGTTTTCGACCGGCACGATCACGCAGCGTTTGCCACTGCGCGCGCGCAGCAAGGCCGGCAACACGCCCGGCACCGGACGCAGTTCGCCCGACAGCGCGAGCTCGCCGAGGAATTCGCACCCC
The DNA here is from genome assembly GCA_022730295.1 of Rhodanobacter sp. Lineage (GTDB taxonomy): Bacteria > Pseudomonadota > Gammaproteobacteria > Xanthomonadales > Rhodanobacteraceae > 66-474. Next base: position 18,349 of record DZCM01000026.1, read on the forward strand.
TGCAAGGCTTCACGCGGCACCTGTCCGCCGGCGGCGAGGATGCCCAGTGCAATCGCGAGGTCGAAGCGGCCACCGTCCTTGGGCAGTTCGGCTGGGGCCAGGTTCACGGTCACGCGGCGGTTGGGATATTCAAACTGGGTGTTCTGGATGGCGACGCGCACTCGATCGCGTGCTTCGCGCACCGCGGCTTCGGGCAAGCCGACGATGGACGTGCCCGGCAGGCCGCCGGACAGGTGCACTTCCACGGTTACCAGCGGGGCGGCGACGCCTTCGGAAGCGCGGGTGAGGACAACGGCAAGGCTCATGCCGGGACGCTTTCCAACCCGGCAGGGCGGGGTTTGCCTGGCATGGCGCGAAAGCGTCGGACAGGGTCCGTTCCATGCGCTGGCTTTGACGTCATCGCGGAATCGCGAAGCGATATCCGTGATCCATGGTTGTGATGGATCAGGTCTGCACGCAAGTCGTTGGGCCCCGGCTTGCGCCAGGGTGGCCGGCATCGGTTGATCGGATGTTTCATCGCGTGCATCAGCCGCTCCCCAAACAAGAACACCGACCTTGCGGTCGGCGTTTTGGCAAGCCCCTCCGCTCTTGCGTCGACTAGGCCTTGCGCGCGGCTTCCAGTTCCGTGACCCGCGCTTCCAGCCGGGTCACCATTTCGCGAGCCCGTTCGAGGACGGCGCGCTGGGCGTCGAATTCCTCGCGGGTAACAAGGTCGAGGCGGCGCAGTCCGTGCGCCAGCACATCCCGAAAATTGGCTTCCATGTCGTCTCGTGCCTGGGCCAGTCCCGGCGGAACCAGGGTAGCCAGCCGATGCGCGAGTTGGTCTATGGAGTGCACGTCAATCATGTCGTTGCCTCGATGCGCCACCAGATTAGGCGGCCGGGATTGACCTGCCTATCAGCGGACGCCGCGTTATGGTGTAGGAAAATTCCTACAGAGTTTACCGCGGGCGACCTGTTTGCAGCATCGCCTCTCCATGGTGCGACGCGCCTCAAGGTTCGGGTAAGCTAGCCACCATGAAACTCGTCACCGCCATCATCAAGCCGTTCAAGCTCGACGACGTGCGCGAGGCGCTGTCGGAAGTGGGTGTCAACGGCATCACCGTCACCGAGGTCAAGGGCTTCGGGCGCCAGAAGGGCCATACCGAACTGTATCGCGGTGCCGAGTACGTGGTCGATTTCCTGCCCAAGGTGAAGCTCGAGATCGCGTTGCCGGACGCGTTGGTGGAACGCGCCGTCGAGGTCATCACGCATGCTGCCCGCACTGGCAAGATCGGCGACGGCAAGATTTTCATCTCGACGCTGGATCAGGTGATCCGGATCAGGACCGGCGAACTCGACGCTGACGCGTTGTAGCCTGCGAATAACCTGCTGCGCTACTGGCCACATCCATGTGGCCAGCCCTTCGGGCCGCCTTTGGCGTTCAAACCGGCAATCCTGCCGGTTTAGTCGGCAGCTTGCGTGCCGGCGGTGCTCGCCACATCCATGTGGCTCGCCCGTTGGGCCGCCGCAGCCTGCCCCGGACCTGATCCGGGGGCGTTCACATCGGCAATCCTGCCGATGTAGTCGGCGTCGCGCAATCTGCCTTCGCTCGCGACGGTTCTTCGCAGGCTACCTCAACTCCGAAACGGGTTTCGTACCCCGAACCTGCCGGTGGTGGATCAACAGTCCGGCGTAATAGGCGATGTAATAACCGAACAGCAGGCCGAGGATCGCCGAGGTGAGTGGGCTATGCTGGAAACCCGCGTAGCCGCCGGCCGCGTGCGACATCGCGGGCCAGATCACGATGAGATCGTAGATCAGGCGGCCGAGAAACAGTGCGGTCAGGGCGAGTCCGATCCAGGGATTCGGAAAATAGCAGTCGTTCGAACCGTCGATTTCGAAGCGGGTCAGTTTGAGCGCGACGATGCCGAGTATTGCGCCGCCGAGTAGCCCGGCACCGAAGCCGGCTGCGAGCCGCGGGTCGATGAATCCTTGGCACGCAACCAGCAGCGACAGCACGCCGAAGATCACGACGCGCGTCCACATCCGCTTGGGCTGGATTGGCTGGCGGCCGAAGTTGCGCCGGGTGCGCGCGTACAGGCGCCACACGATCAGAGGCGCGGCGATAGCAGGAACAATGAGGTTGGGGTTCACGGCGCTGTCTCCCGCAGCGGAATGGGAGCATTGTGGCGGTGTTCCACGCCGCCGTCCCGTGACGGCTGTCATCCATCGCCGGTGGTGACGCTCAATGCTGGCAGCGCGGGCACCAGTAGGCCATGCGCTGGCCGATGACGACCGAGCGGATCGACGTGCCGCAGATCCTGCACGGCTGGCTGGAACGGTCGTACACCATCAGCTCTTGCTCGAAATAGCCCGGAGCGCCATCCGGTGCGATGAAGTCGCGCAGGGTGGTGCCGCCGCGGCTGATGGCGCGATCGAGGATTCGCCGGATCTCGGTGGCGATGCGCGCGTAGCGTGTACGCGACACCGCACCGGCGGCGCGTTTGGGATGCACGCCCGCGGCGAACAACACTTCGCTTGCATAGATGTTGCCCACACCCACCACGATGGACTGATCCATCAGAAAGCTCTTCACGCTGGCGCTGCGCCCGTGCGAGGTGTGCCACAACCAGTCACCGTCGAAATCGTCGTTGAGCGGTTCCGGCCCCAGGTTTTGCAACAGTGGGTGCACTTCACCCGGTGCCTGCCACAGCAGGCAGCCAAAGCGGCGCGGGTCGTTGAAACGCAGCGCACGCCCGGAATCGAGCACGAAGTCGTAATGGTCGTGCTGGCCCGGCGCCAGTGCAGGATCGACGACGCGCAGGGATCCCGACATGCCGAGATGCAGCAGCGCGCTGCCGGCCGTGGTGTGCAGCAGGAGGTATTTCGCGCGACGCGCGACCGCATTGACGCGCTGCCCCGGCAATTGGGTGGAGATCGCGCGCGGAATCGGCCAGCGCAGGTCTTTCCGGCGCAGCACCACGCGTTCGACGACATGCCCGGTCACGAATGGTGCAATGCCGCGCCGGGTGGTCTCGACCTCGGGGAGTTCGGGCATGGGTCAACTTCCCGGTTTCGTCAGCATGATCTCGGGAGAGTATTGCCGCGGCACCAGCGCGATCTTGCCGTCGACGCGCACGTAACGGAAGTCGCCGATGGCGCTCAAGCCGCCGTATTCCAGTTTGGCGCCGTCGACGATGAGCGTTGCGGATGGATGTTGCAGCCCGACCTTGGCGGGTTGGATTTCAGTGGCGGGCAACCAGCGCGCGACCGGCGTCACGGCAAGATTGGCGAGGCGCTGCACGCGTGCAGCGTCGGCGCGTGCCCTGGACGGTTCGATGCGCCACCAGCCGCCGCCGTGGCGTGCGAACACTTGCGCCGTGAGCGGCGGGATATTCAGTTCGATGCGACTGATCCTGGCCGGGTCGAGTGTCGTCAGGGTAGGCGGATGCCGCAGGTATTCCCGCCGCCCCATGATCAGCACCGCCGCGACCAGCGCCACGGCGAGCGTTGCCAGGATTGCGAGATGGCGGCTGCCGCGCGTCATCGCTGGCGTCGGCGCCAGCCGATCCACGCGCCAACCAGGATCAGCAGGATCGGCAGGGCGATCAGGTACCCGAATGTAAGTACCGCGAGGTCCGTTGCGGTCGGCCGCAAGCGTGAATCGGGGGCCGCGGGCGGCGTGCTGGCGAGCGCATCATCACCAAGCAGCCAGTCGATCACGCGTTCGCCGAAGGCGCGGTTGCCGGCGTCGCCAAGATAAGCGTTGGAAAGAAAGTCACCATCACCGATCACCACTACGCGCTGCTGGTTGCGGGCGGGGCTGGGTGACAGGCGGCTCAGCGCGTAACCGAAGCCCAGCGGACCCTTCAGCGCGCCGGCGCTCGGCTCGAGTGGCATCGATGTGTCGTTTGGAAAATCGGATGGCGCAGTCTGGTTCCAGCTTTGCGCGCTGGATTGCAGCAGCGGCTGGACGTCCCAGCGCGCGTCGCCCAACTTCGCGAGCGCAGCCACTTGCGGAAACTCCGTGTTGATGTCGAAGCCGTCGGTAATCGCCTGCGCCGGGTAGCGCGTCGCGATCAGCAGGCGCGGATCTTGCGCGCCGCCTTGCGCGTCCAGCAACATGCCGGGCAGGCGCTTGATGCCGAGCGATTGCGCCAGCGGCGCCAGCCCCAGATCATCGCTGCCGGGCTCCGTCAGCCACAGAAGATTGCCGCCGTTGGCGATGTAGTCTTCGAGCTTTTGTACCGATGCCGGCGTCAACGCCGCTTGCGGGCTGGCCAACACTACGAGCTTGGCGTTGCGCGGTACTTCAGCGGCTTCGGCAAGGTTCAAGGGCAGCGCACGCACGCCACGCGCGGAAAGCGCTTTCACGAAACCGCCGAGATCGGCCGCGCCACTGCCGCTTGCAGCGCGTTCGCCGTTGCCGGTGACGAAGGCGACCAACTGTGTGCCGCCGCGCGCGAGCCGTACCAGTGCGTCGTTGATGCTGCGCTCGTCGAGTTGCGCGACGTCCTGGGTCTGGCCCTTCCAATGCAGCACGACTTCGCCGTCCACCGTGATGCCCGCGTCTTGCGTCGCCACCGGATCAACGTCAGGATCGACGAAGCTGAGTTTCAGGTCCGGTTTGAAGCGCTGGTAGCGCGCGATCAACAGTGACGTCTTCGCACGCAGCGTTCCCGGCCGCGCGTAGGCGACCGCTTCGACAGGCCCCTGCAATTGCTTGAGCAGCGCGCGACTCTCGGGCGCGATCGTCGCGCGTGCGCCGGCACTCCAGTCGGCGGTGAACGAAACACGTGCGGCCAGCGCGGCGACGCACACGGCGATCACCACGCACAACAGCGCATACACCCACGATTGCCAGGTACGCTGCATCATCCGCGCTCCCGGTCGCCGCCGACGCGGCGGATCGCAAGCGCCAGCGCGAGCACCGTGATGACGAGGAAATACACCAGGTCTCCGCTGCGCACGAGGCCGCGCAGCGCCGGTGCGAGGTGGGTGTGCAAGGCGAGATAACCGAGCCAGCCGGCATCACCGCCGGTCAGGCGTACGCCCGCGTCGATCAACGCAAGTGCCTCACCGATCAGCAACGCGGCGGTGGCGGCCAGCGCCGGTTGTGGCGTGAAAGCGGAGCACGCAATGCCGATGGCGGTGAGTGCGGCGACGCACAGCGCGGTCGCGATCAGGCCGGCTGCGAACTGGCCCCAGTCCAGATGCGTCGCGTGTGCCAACACCAGCGGCAAGCTGGCGACGACGGCCAGCAGCAGCCACAGGAAGGCCAGCCGCGCGCAGAACTTTCCGAGCACGATCTGCGCCGCGCCTGTGCCCGCCGCCGACAGCAGGGCCAGGCGTTGCGCGTCACGCTCACCGGCCAATGCCTGCATCGTCACCAGGGGCGCGATCACCAGGCACAGCTGGATGTAGTTCAGCAGATACGGCGCGATCACGCTGTCGGTGAAGCCCGGCCCCGTCGCGCCGGGCAAGGTGGGCTGCGCGTGCATGAACGCCGATACGCCGAGCAGGAATTGCCAGGCCATCATCGCCAGCACGATGCCGGCCAGCGTCCACGCGAACGGGCGCACCGACAAGCGTTTCAGGTCGATGCGCGCGACGGTCAGTGCGCGCATGCGGCTTTGCTCGCGGATTTCTGCGCGATCGCGCGGAATTGTCGATCGAGTTCGCCCGATTTGCCGTCGAGGCGCGCGTCGTGGCGAACCTTGCCTTCGTGCAGGATCACCACGCGGCTGCACATCGCTTCCACCTCGGCGAGATCGTGGCTGGACAGGATGATGCCGTGCTTCGGCGCGAGTTTTTTGACGAGCACTTGCCATTGCGCGGACTGGACCGGATCGAGGCCGTTGCCGGGTTCATCCAGCACCAGCAATTCGGGCTCGTGCAGCAGCGCCTGCGCCAGCCCCACGCGGCGTTTCTGGCCCAGCGACAACTGGCCACACAGGCGCTGCGCGACCGCGTTCAATTCCAGTCTGGCCAACTCGCGTTCGATCGCGATCTTGCGGATGTCGCGCGACAAGCCATGCAGGCGCCCACACGCATCCAGCGCTTCGGTCACCGTCAGCTCCGCCCACAGCGGAACATTTTCGGGCACCCAGCCGATTCGATTCGCTGCAGCCCGATGGTCGTGGACAGCTTGTCCGGCGATGCGCACCTCGCCTGAATCCGGCGCCAGCACGCCGGCGATGATTGCGAGCGTGGTCGACTTGCCGGCACCGTTTGCGCCCAGCAAGCCGAGCACATCACCCGGGTTCAGGCTGAACGACACCGCGTGCAACACCGCCCGCCCGCCGAGATGGCGGCCCACGGACGCGAGTTCCAGCAGGGCCGGGCGCTCTGTCATTTCGTTAGATCGATGTAAAAGCCATTGAAAGAATTGTCACTGGCATCACATAGTGGAAGCAAGCCGGTGGCGATGGGGTGGGTTCTGCCCTAGACTCATCGTACGGGTTTGGCTAGCAGGGTGTTGAAAATCACCCTGCTAGCGCGGGGCATGGATGACCCGACGCGGATCAAGCAACGCAAGTGCTTGATCCGGCGAAGCCGAGTACGGACATGTGCCGGACTCGGCGCGTTGAAAAAGTGCAGGACAGCACTTTTTCAGCAACCTGCTTGTCCCGTCCCCGCCCATAAGTGACCACGATGCTCGATACCTTGCTCAATTTTGCCGCGCACGGCCTGGCAAACGCCGGCTGGCTCACGATCGCGCTCTATCTGCTCATCACTACCCAGCTGACCATCTTTGCGGTCACGCTGTACTTGCACCGCAGTCAGGCGCACCGCGGCGTGGATTTCCATCCCGTCGTCGCGCACGTGTTCCGTTTCTGGAGCTGGCTCGGCACGGGCATGGTCACCAAGGAGTGGGTGGCAGTGCACCGCAAGCACCACGCCCATTGCGAGACCGAGCAGGATCCGCATAGCCCGCAGGTCGAAGGCATCGGCAAGGTATTCTTCGAAGGCGCCGAGTTGTACCGGGTGGCGACCGCGAACGAAGCCGACATGGAGAAGTACGGCCGCGGTACGCCTGACGACTGGATGGAACGCCACGTTTACAGCGCGCACCCGATCCTCGGCGTTTCGCTGCTGGCGGTGATCGACCTCGCGTTGTTCGGCGTACTCGGCGGCGCAATCTGGGCCGTGCAGATGGCATGGATCCCGTTCTGGGCCGCCGGTTTCGTCAACGGCATCGGCCACTGGTGGGGCTATCGCAATTTTGAAACCGCCGACACCGCCACCAATCTGACGCCGTGGGGCGTGTGGATAGGCGGCGAAGAACTCCACAACAACCACCATGCGTTTCCGAGTTCGGCCAAATTCGCGCTGCGCAAGTTCGAAGTCGATCTTGGTTGGGTGGTGATCCGCGGCCTCGAAAAGCTGCACCTCGCCAAGGTGCTGCGCGTGGCGCCCACGCTGGATGTGCGCCCGAATGTTTCGCTGCCCGACATGCTGACCTTGAAGGCGCTGCTCACGCATCGCTTCGAGGCCATGACCGATTACTACAAGAACGTGATCAAGCCCACGGTGCGCGAACAATCCGACGCCGAGCGCACCCGCCGCTTTGGCGCGATGACCCGCCGCCGCCTGCGCCGCGCGCTCGCCAACGGTGGCCGCTGGCTGGACAAGAACGGCAAGGCGCGCATGACCGCCGCGATCGAGAACCGGCCGCGCCTGCAGCAGATCAACGAGTACCGCGCGCGCCTCGCCGCACTGATGGAACAGCGCCGGCCGGAATCCGCGCTGGCCGCGCTGCAGCAGTGGTGCCGCGAGGCCGAAGCCAGCGGCAACCGCAAGCTGGCCGAGTTCGCCGCGCGCCTCAAACGCTATTCGGTGGCCGCGCACGCGTGATGCGCGTTGTTGTCATCGGTTGAACAAAAAGCCCGCCGCAAGGCGGGTTTTTGTTGAGGCACCTCAGGGGGTGTCACAATCTCGCGATGATTTTTGCCTCGGCCCCGTCCGTTCACGCTGATTGGCTTGTCCTGCGACGCGCGGGATGGACCGCGATGGCGCGAACGCTCGCCGGTCCCGCGTTGCTGGTGCTGGTTTGCGGCGTGCTCGCTGCCGTTCCCCTGTATCGGGATCTCGGCTGGCTCACCCTGGCGAGCGCGCTGCTTGCGTTGGCTGGCAGCCACGCACTGACCCGCAACCGATTGCTGGCGGCAGGGTCGCGTGCGCGCTTCGGATGGTGCGGCGCGCTGCCGCTGCGGGCGCATGCCACGCCGGTCATGTTGCTTGCCTTGGCGGTGTTGGCGTTGATCGCAGCCGTTTCGTCGGGTGGCTTGTTGCTGGTGTGCGTGGCGCTACCCGCGCCGTATCGGGACAACCTGGGGCTCGGATTGTTGGCCATGGATGGCGGGCTGATGGTCGGCACCCTTGCGGCTGTCGTGCAGGTGCTGCACGCGGGTGCGGCGGTGCGGTCGCGCCATGCGGATGGCATCCGCGAGCCGCTGTTCGCATGGCCCTGGCTGAACGATCCACGCTTGCCGCATCTGCTCGATTGGCAGCGGCGCTGCGCCTTGGTGCGATGGCGCAGCGGCAGCAATTTCGCGCTGATCGGGATCGTGCTTGCGGGCGTGCCGATGGGCGCAGCCATGCTCGATGTGGCGGGCTTGGTGGTACTGGCGTTGGCGCTGGCATGGCTCGCCGTGGTGATGCGCGCTTGCATGACAGCCACGGCAGACGCGCGCAGTGTGCTCGCTGCAACACCATTGCGAGCCGAAGCCATGCGTCTGACATCCTTGCGCTACCCGCTGCTTGCCGTGATCGGCGCGATGCTTCTGGCTGCGATCGGCGTGTTGCTGTTGCACGCCGGTTTCGCGCCCATGGCAGTGTGGATGGTCTGCGCAGCGACGATGTCGTCATGGCCGTTGTCACGCATTGTCACCACGTCATCGAGGCGCTGGCCATGACTGCGTTGTTGGCTGTTGTGGGTTTGCACGTGGCCTATGGCGACGAGCGCGTACTCAAGGGCATCGATTTGCAGCTTGCCGGTGGCGAGTTCGTCGCGCTGATTGGACCCAATGGTTCCGGCAAAACGACCTTGCTGCACGCACTTGCCGGCATGGTGCAATTGGCGGCAGGCAGCGTGTGCATCGGTGGCAATGATCTTGCGCGTTCGCCTCTGGATGCGAAATCAGTGCTTGGCTTGGCGGTTGATCCGCCAAGCCTGCCGGTACTGCTGACGGGCCGCGAATGCCTTGCCCTGTTCGCCGGTGCACGTGGGTTGCCGGCCATTCCGCCGCCGACATTCGCGCTTGCCGAAATCCTGTCGCTCACGTCCGTGCTGGACCGGCGCGTCGCAAGCTACTCGCTGGGCATGCGGCAGAAGCTCGGCATCCTGCTGGGGTTGCTCGGCGAGCCGCCCCTGTTGCTGCTGGACGAACCCTTCAACGGACTCGATCCGCGCAGTGCGCTGGCGTTCAAGGCACATCTTGCCGCGATGGTTGAGCGGGGCGATAGCAGTGTGCTGCTTGCGACCCATTCACTCGACATCGCCGAGCGCCACGCGACCCGGATCGTATTGCTGATGGACGGCATGGTGCGACGCGTCTGGGATGCGGTCGAACTGGCCGCAATGCGCGAGGATCCGCGGCAATCGCTCGAAAAGGCGATGGCCGACGTTTGCGACACGTAAACGAAGGCCGCCTGATGGCGGGCTCGGAATATTGAAACTGGATTCACTCGCACCGTCCATGCCGCTCTTCCTGCGGGCCGGTGGCTACGCCGTCGTTCGCTACGACATCCTGTATCCGCAGTCCGGCCTGGGTCGGAATCCCGTTCTGACAAAGGCGCTGGACCCCGTGTCAACGGCCATCCGTGGCCTGCGCGGGGTGAGGATTTCTGTCGAAAATGACGAACCCGCCGTTGGGCGGGTTCGATTTTCCTTCAGACCGATCCCGGATCACGGCTGCGCCGTGTCCGGGATGACGCATCGGCAAAGGCGCGCACTGCGTGCGCGCGCCGAAAATGACGAACCCGCCGTTGGGCGGGTTCGATTGTCCTTCAGACCGATCCCGGATCACGGCTGCGCCGTGTCCGGGATGACGTTCTGACACAGGCGT
>DZCM01000099.1 GCA_022730295.1 Rhodanobacter sp.
TGCCGGCGTCCTTGATGCCGGTGAGGTGCTGGATGGCGCCGGAGATGCCGATCGCCATGTACAGCTCGGGGGCGATGCCTGGCTTGCCTGTGTGTGGATCATCCGTATTCCCTTCCGATTCTTCGTGCTTGCACACAACCGCAGTAATTTTTCTTGCCTGCTGGGCAGCAAAGACAAGCTCAACCTGACACTGAGCAGGCAAACCTGCCGAAGGATCAGCCGAACATTCGCTACAGCTCCGGAACGATCTGAACAAATCCCCATCAGCCCGAAACCCGCAATCTCGAAGATCAGCACTGCGCCGCCCTTGTCGACCCCCGCTATGGTATCCGCATCCTTGATGCCAGCGGGCAGTGGCATGGACGCGGTCGTATTCGGCAAGAAACCACCATTTCGCCGAGACGCTGTATTTGACGGCCACTTGACTGCCACGAGCTTTGCCGAGCTGGTAGCAGGCCTTGAAATCCTGCCGCGTGCAGGTCATTCGCGAGTGGTTGCACGGCGACGATGTGCAGCCACCAGCGAGGTGTGCACCTGATCCATCGTCAGCGCCTTCGATCGATCGGCTTTCAGTTCGTCGGACGCTGCCGTGACTTCGGTGTGCAGCCAGCGCTCAATCGCTCGGTCCCTGGCGATCAATGCGCGTAAAGCCGGTGATCGACCTGGGCGGTCTGCGCCCGATCGGAACTTGCCGCTTTCGGGCAGCGTTTTGGCAACGTCGATCTCGATATCAGGCGCGATCAGGCACTCACTGAGCCGGCCGTGTTTGAATGATCGCTCATCCTGGATACGAACGTCGTTTCGGGGCCGATGAAGCCCAACGGAAAGCGCCGTCATTCCGGGCTGTTGCAAAAAATCCGCGAAATGACCGTTTGTGGACTCAAACGCTCTCACGCCTCCTTGATTTCATGCACAATGAATCATGTTTTTTAGAGCCACATACAAGGAGCCGACTATGCAAAGCATGACCATAGAGCAGCTACGCGCTGCAAGTAACGCCGGCGGCGTGTCAGGCGTGACCTTGAAGGGGCAGGGCGGGGTGTTCCTCGTTCAGATCGACACCCGCAGCGGTTCCGGTGCCGTGCTGTCAAAGGCCCGCAGCACCGAGCCGCGCCGTTTCGGCAACCCGTTGGCCGCGTTGAACGTGTTGCGTGATATTGGCATCACGGTAGGCCAGTTCGACGCAACCGAATACGACCCGGCCGACAAGGAACAGGACGCGGGCAACCGGGGCAGGGCAAACGCCATGCGCGGAGCGCACGAAGCCGCCGCCTATAACCAGTGGCTGGCCGGAGAGATTCAGACATCCATTGACGACCCGCGGCCGAGCATTCCGCACGATGAAGTCATGGCCGAGATGGACGCCGACATGGCCGCCTTGCCGAACAAGAAGCACGCTTGACGACCACGCCTTACCGCATGGAATGGCGGCCAATGGCACGCGATGACTTGCGCGCCATCGTGCGCTACATCGGCAAGGACAACCCGACGCGGGCAAAGAGCTTCGGGCAGGAGTTGCGCGACAAGACCAAACCGCTTGCACAGTATCCAGAGCTTGGCCGGCATGGCCGGCCGGGCTTGCCCGAGTGGCTGCGCGAACTGGTTGTGCATCCGAACTACATCGTTTTTTATCGTGTGCTGGCCGAGGCCCGCACCGTCGAGATTTTGAGAGTGAAGCACGCGGCGCAACAAACGCCGTGATTACCAACCCCGGCGCGCTAACGCCGTTTTTTCAGGAGTGGCGAAGATGGATACATGTCGACGCACCGATCTGATTATCAGGATGAAACAGCGCCGAAGGCCGCTGCCCCGGGTTTGCATCCCTGGTCAAAAGCGATCGGCAGGGATGGTCACAATCAATCGGCAGCAATCGACGGGGTTTTCCCAGTGCATGGCCTGGCCACAGGCCACGCAGAGGGTGCTGCTGTGATGGTGGCGGCAGGGGAGTGAAGTGATGTCACTTTTATTCGGGTGCTATCATCGACATCATCGTGAGAGGAGTGATATCCAATGTCGGTGGTCACTGTTCGCAATCTCCCCGAAGAGACGCATCGAGCGCTCAAGCTGCGCGCGGCCCTGCATGGGCGCAGCACGGAGGCTGAAATCCGGGAAATTCTGGAAGAGTCGGTTCGCCCCAAGACGCGTCTCAAGATCGGATCGGAACTTGCCGCTTTCGGGCAGCGTTTTGGCAACGTCGATCTCGATATCAGGCGCGAGCAGGCACCCACTGAGCCGGCCGTGTTTGAATGATCATTCTGGATACGAACGTTGTTTCGGAGCCGATGAAGCCCAATGGCAACGCCGCAGTGAAGGCTTGGCTCGACAGGCAGAGCGCGGAGACGCTGTATTTGACGGCCACGAGCTTTTCCGAGCTGATGGTTGGCATTGAAATCCTGCCGGATGGCAAACGCAAGGAGGGTCTTGCTGCCGCATTGAGCAGCCTGATGGTGACTCTGTTTGGAGCGCGCATCCTGCCATTCGATCAGGCGGCAGCGATGGCGTATGCGCCGTTGATCGGCTGCGCTCGCGCCAGCGGTTGCCTCATCTCGGTGGCGGACGGCCAGATTGCCGCCATTGCAGCGGTGCATGGATTCACCGTAGCGACAAGGGATAGCGCCCCTTTCGTTGCTGCCGGCGTGCCTGTCATCAACCCTTGGGAAGGCTGACCGGCGGCGTCCGCAAGAAGCTTGCGCTCGGCCAGCGCCAAGCCGCCGAGATCGTCGTCGGCGGCGTCATTATTCCCCTTTCCATTTTGAAGCGCATCCATAGCTCACATGCACCCGGCAACCGTTCGTCCTGAGCGTAGGCCCGCAGGGCTGGAGTCGAAGGACTCCTCCAGCGGGCGCTTCGACTTCGCTTGCTGACGCAAACTGCGCTCAGCACGAACGGAGATAGAGCGAGTTTCACCACCATTTCCATGTCCAACAGCCGCGTCAGGGGCACGGCCAACAATGATCGCCGTCGAGCTTGATGGTGTTGTCGCCTGCGTGCAGTACCACGCCTCTACATGAATAGATTCAGACGGCGCCCTGAACCTGTAGGCGTCCGTTGTTGTTGCATTTGACAACACCTCGTGAGCGTTGGTACGTTCTCCAACATGAAAGCCAAGTTGCTGCTCCGCGAGCGCCAAAGCCTGTCGGAAACAGCGTTCGTTGAGGCGGTCATTTGGCACGTGTCCAGGCCAGTTTCCGGCAGTGAGCATGACTACAAGTACAGCTTGGTGTTGGTTGCTGACGGTGTCTGCCTACTGCGATACGACAACGAAGCTGGCAAAGGCGACCACAAGCATGTTGCCGATCGCGAAGTGACCTATCACTTCATCGACCTGGCCACGCTGCAAACCGATTTCTGGAACGATGTTGAAACGTGGAGGGCAGGGCAATGAAAACAGTGACGCTCGGTATTGCTTCGGTTGAGGCAACCAAGCGGCGAATGGCCGCCGCTTTCCGGGGCGAGGAGCAGGGCGCGTTTATTTCGTTCGCATCGTTTGAACTGCTCTGGAAAGTGCTGACTGCCAAGCGGTGGGAAATCCTCCATGCCATGACAGGTCAAGGTGGGCTGACGATCCGCGAGGTGGGTCGCCGTGTCAGCCGCGATGTCAAAGCTGTTCATGGCGACGTGGTGGCGCTTATCCATGCCGGTGTGCTCGAACGCTCGGGCGACGGGGTGGTGTTCCCCTACGACGCCGTGCATGTCGATTTCACGCTGCGCAAAGCAGCGTAGCCACACGCATTTTTGACGGGATGGCCGGCAGTCCCGTGTTCACGTTGCGCTGGAACCGGTGGCCCCGGAACCCGCCCCCTTTCCGTTCGCGCTGAGCGTAACTTGCGTCAGCAAGCGCGCGGGGAACGGCCATGGATGGCCGCAGCCTTGAGGAGCGAGGAAGTCGAAGCATCCGCTGACTGGGTGGCGTTCGCCGTCTGTTTGTATTGAATTATCTCATCTTGAACGTGCTCGTGGAACGGCGGTCAGGCAAAGGCCTTCGACAGCCAGTGAGTCGGTCGTGCTCCACAGTGCCGCGTGCACTACGGGTTGTCTTGCACGGCGCTGCCAGTTTGGCTCATTGTGTCGTCTGCACGTTCCGCCGATCTGATCTCGTGTTCCGGCAACCAACATGCGCCGGACTCGCCCACGTCCCGCCCCCGCGGCCACACACGGCCGGGTGTAGGGCCCGCTCGCGGGCGATGCTTTTGTTCTGATGGGAAGATCGAAAGCAACAGGCATCGCCCGCAAGCGGGATCCTACCGACTGCGTGATGTTTGATGAGATGCGCGGGTGGCGCAGGAGCGGCTTCAGCCGCGATGCCCTTCCTACGGGCGTCGGTTGGATGTTCACGACTTCTCCACAGTAGCGCATCGACCCGGTCGCACACGGCAAGAGGCCACCTTTTTACATGTCCCACAGCCGCGCCAAGGGCACGGCCAGGCAGTGATCGATGTCGAGCTTGATGGTGTTGTCGCCTGCGTGCAGTACGACGCCGCCCTTGAAGGTATGGCCGCACTGCTCGGCCAGCCGGCGCAGGCCGCGGCCATCGGCGGGCGTGACGGTGGCGGCGGCTTTCACTTCCACGCCCCAGACCTCGCGACCCCGGGTGATCACCAGGTCCACTTCCACCTGATCCTTGTCGCGGTAATGCCAGAAGTCCAGCTCCGGCGAAGTCCAGCCCGCTTGTGCACGCAGTTGTTGAACCACGAAGGATTCCAGCAGATGTCCAAAGCGTTCGCGTTGGGCAATCGCATCCTCGGCCGTGAGGCCGGAAAGGGTGGCGCACAGGCCGCTGTCCACCAGGTGCACCTTGGGCGTCTTGATCAGCCGCTTGGCGTGGTTGCGATGCCACGGCGGCAGGCGTTGCACGAGAAACAGGCGCTCGCACACGGCAAGGTAGTGTTCGACGGTTTCACGGCGCAGGTCCAGCTCGTTGGCGATGCTGGAAACATTGAGCAACTGCGCCGTTCGCAGCGCCATCAATTCGAGCAGGCGGGATACTTCCCGCACATCGCGTACGCGGGCGATGTCCTGCACGTCACGATTCATCAACGCGCGCAGATATTGACGATGCCATTCGCGCGCGCGCGCCGGCGGGCGCGCTACGGCTTCCGGAAAGCCCCCGGCTGTCACGCGTGCCGCAAGCTGCCCCAGGCCCGGGCGATTGGCAGTTGTCAGTGAGGGTGTCAGGCGGCCCTCGATCAGTGCCCGCAAGAAGCGACCTGGCTTGCGGGCCTGTTCGGCAGCGGTCAGCGGCGGCAAGTCCACCACTTCCATGCGCCCGGCCAGCGAATCGCCCAGACGCGGCAGCAGCAACAGGTTGGCCGATCCGGTAAGCAGAAAACGACCAGGCCGCCGGTCACGATCCACCGCCAGCTTGATCGTGCGGAGCAGCTCAGGGACGCGCTGCACTTCGTCCAGGATGACCGGATCCGGCAACGCGGCCACGAAACCGGCGGGATCGCTCTCGGCAAACGCTAGCGTGGCGGGATCGTCGAGGCTGATATAGCCATACTGCGGCACGAAGTGTCGCACCAGCGTGGTCTTGCCCGACTGCCGCGGTCCGAGCACGCAGACTACCGGCGTATCGGCCAGCGCGGTGCGCACTGCGCCTAACAAAGGACGGTCGAAGGGCTTGGACGTCACCATGATGCGATCAGTGTACCGTCCAATTGTCTATTTGTGTATCGTCCAATTGCCTATCGATGAATCGGCTGATTGCGTGTTTTGCTCCGGACGATTGCACGCATTTCGCAAGCAGGCGGGTTGACGGGACGCCGGATCCACGATTCGTTTCCGGTGGATACCTGTCCTTCGACTTCGCTTCGCTACGCTCTGGACGAACGGTAGAGAGAACGTATTGACGGACCGGATCTGTAGTGCAGAGGGCGGATCAGCCCAGTGCCGCTTCCAGCTCCGGAACAATCTTGAACAAATCCCCCACGAGCCCGAAATCCGCGATCTCGAAGATCGGCGCTTCGCCATCCTTGTTGATCGCCACGATGGTGCCGGCGTCCTTGATGCCGGTGAGGTGCTGGATGGCGCCGGAGATGCCGATGGCCATGTACAGCTCGGGGGCGATGATCTTGCCGGTCTGGCCGACCTGCATTTCATTCGGCACGTAGCCGGCGTCGACGGCGGCGCGCGAGGCGCCCACGGCGGCGCCGATCTTGTCCGCAAATTTGTAGATGATCTCGAAGTTTTCCTTCGAGCCGACGCCGCGGCCGCCGGAGACGACCTTGCTGGCGCTCTGCAGGTCGGGTCGGTCGCTGCTGCCCTGCTTGAGTTCGACGAAGCGGGTGTGGGTGGGCAGCGCCACGTCGATGCTCAGCGCTTCGATCGGTGCGCTCTGGGCGCCGCTGGCGGCGACCGGCCAGGAGGCGGTGCGGATGGTGGCCACCACGGTGTGCGCGGCATCGGCTTCCACCGTGACGATGGCGTTGCCGGCGTAGATCGGGCGTTTGAAGGTGTGGCTGGCCTCCACGCTCATCACGTCGCTGACCTGGGCCACGCCGAGCAGGGCGGCCACGCGCGGGGCGACGTCCTTGCCGAAGGTGGTGGACGGTGCGAATACGTGGCTGTAACCGGCGGCGGCCTGGGTGATCTGCGGGGCGAGCACGGCGGCCAGCGGGTGCGCGTTCTCCGCACGTGCGACGGTAAGCACGCGGCTCACGCCGTCGATCTTCGCCGCCTCGGCGGCGATCGGGTCTGGTGCGTCGGACAGCACCAGCACGTCGATGGCTTGGCCCTTCACCGCGATGGCGGCGCTGACTGCACGCGCGGTGGCGAGGTTGAGTTTGCCGTGCAGGTGCTCGGCGATGACGAGGATCTTGCTCATGGTTGTCTCCGGTGTTTCATGCTGGAGCCTGCCCCGTCCAGAAGCGGGGACTGCCTCCGGTCGTGGGCGATGCTCTTGGGTGGCTTGGGGGAAAACATCGCCCACAGGGTGGGCTCCTACGCATTCATTGAGCCTGTATTGGTATGAATTATTGCCCTTCGACTGCCCTTCGACT
>DZCM01000027.1 GCA_022730295.1 Rhodanobacter sp.
GGCGCGGGGTGTTGGAGTTCTCGGCGCGGAAGGTCGGGCCGAAGGTGTAGACCTTCGACAAGGCCATGCAGTAGGCCTCGACGTTCAGTTGGCCGGACACGGTCAGGAAGGCCTCGCGGCCGAAGAAATCCTGGTGGAAGTCGATCGCGCCCTTGGCGTCGCGCGGCAGGTTGGCAAGATCCAGCGTGGAGACCCGGAACATGTCGCCGGCGCCTTCGGCATCCGAGGTGGTGACGATCGGTGTGTTGACCCAGAAGAAGCCTTCGGCAGTGAGATGCCGGTGCAGCGCCGTCATCATGCTGTGGCGTACCCGCGCGATCGCGCCGAACAGGTTGGTGCGCGGGCGCAGGTGCGCGACTTCGCGCAGGAATTCCGGCGAGTGTTGCTTGGGCTGGATCGGGTAAGTTTCAGGGTCTTCGACGAAACCGGTCACCTCGATCGCATCGGCCTGCAATTCGAAGGCCTGACCCTTGCCTTGCGATGGGACGAGTTTGCCGCGCGCGACGATACCGCAGCCGGCGGAGAGCTTCTGCACTTCACCAGCGTAGTTGGGCAGGGTCGCCGGGGCGACCACCTGCAAGGTCGCAAAGCAGGAACCATCGGTGAGGTTCACGAACGACAGGCCCGCCTTGGAATCGCGCCGCGTGCGCACCCAGCCGTGCACTTCGACCTGTGTGCCTTCCGCTGCGCTGCCTGCCAATGCCTGTTTGACGCTCAGGGTTGCCATTGCTTGAAGTCCTGCCTTGCCGATGTCATGTTGGCGCGAGCCGAACGCGCGATAATAGCGCAGAAGGCCCCTTGTCCCGGATCACCGACATGAGCATTGAACTGACCCCCGCCGCTGCGTCCCGTATGCGTGATTTTCTCGACAAGAGCCCGGCGGCGCCCGGCGTGCGCTTCGGCATCAAGCGCACCGGTTGTTCCGGGTTCGGCTACACCGTGGACCTGGCCGAGAGCGTGACCGACGCCGACAAGGTGTTCGAAATGGATGGCGTCAAGCTGGTGGTGGACGCCAAGGCCATGGCATTCGTGGACGGCACCCGCATCGACTATGCCCGCGACGGCATGAGCTCGTCCTTCGTGTTCCACAACCCCAATGCCACCGGCGAGTGCGGTTGCGGGGAAAGTTTCACGGTGGACAAGGCCGGTTGACTGGCTGGCCGCAAAGGGCCGCCAGTTGCAGCAAAGCCATGACCGCCCTTACAATTGACGGTTCCATCCGGTGATTGATTGCCGGGTGGGCCTCGCCTCACCGCCGGCTACCGGAGCGGGAGGCTGTTCCGCCATGGCATTGGCCCTGGCGACACCCACGAGGAAACACAATGCGTCACTATGAAGTCGTGTTCCTGGTCCATCCGGACCAGAGCGAACAGGTGCCCGGCATGCTCGAACGCTACAAGGCGTTGGTCGAAGCCGATGGCGGCAAGGTGCATCGCGTCGAGGACTGGGGCCGTCGCCCGCTCGCGTATCCGATCCAGCACCTGGCCAAGGCCCACTACGCGCTGCTCAACATCGAGTGCGGCCCGAATGCGCTGACTGAACTGAAGTCGGGCTTCCGCTTCAACGATGCGGTGCTGCGTCACCTGATCATGCAATGGCACGGTGTCGAAACCGAGCCGTCGATGATCCTGAAGAGCAAGGACAAGGACGACAAGCCCTTGCGCCGTGATGATGATGATGACCGCGAGGAGGCCGCCTGATGCCACGCCCAATCAAAAAGAAGCCGGGAGCGGGAGCTGCTCCCGCGTCCAAGTTCTTCCGCCGCCGCAAATTCTGCCGTTTCACGGCCGAGAAGGTGGAGCACATCGACTACAAGGATCTCGGCATGCTCAAGCAGTATGTCACCGAGACCGGCAAGATCGTCCCCAGCCGCATTACCGGCACCAAGGCGCGCTACCAGCGCCAGTTGTCGACTGCGGTGCAGCGCGCACGCTTCCTGGCGTTGCTGCCGTACAGCGACAACCATTTCGTTTGAAGTAATTTTCGGGCTGATTGAAAGCGTCGTGAGCGACGGCAGATTGCGGGGCGCCGACTATATCGGCAAGGACTGCCGATATGAACGCCGCAGGCGGTCCGCAGGGCGAGCCACATGGATGATGTGGCGAGTCAGCGGAGCAAGCGGAGCGTACACGTCAGTACGTGAGCATTGCGAGCACCGCCGGTACGCGAGCTGCCGAGCGCAACAGCTTTCAATCGCCCGAATTCGGACAACCCAAGGCTGCGCCGGTGCCCCCGGCGCTAACGAATACGGAGCAATATCATGGAACTCATCCTGCTGGAAAAAGTGAAGAACCTCGGCGCGCTCGGCGACAAGGTCCGGGTCAAGCCAGGCTATGGTCGCAATTACCTGGTGCCGCACGGCAAGGCCGTGCCGGCCACCAAGGCCAACCTCGAAGCCTTCGAGCAAAAGCGTGCCGACTATCAGGCCAAAGCCGACAAGTTGCTGGCCGATGCACAGGCGCGTGCCGCCAGGTTCGAGAATGCCGAAGCCACCATCAGCGCCAACGCGAGCCCGGAGGGCAAGTTGTTCGGTTCGGTCGGTCCGCGTGAAATCGCCGAAGCCTTCACCGCGCAGGGTCTCACGCTGGAGAAGAGCGAAGTGATCATGCTGGAAGGCGCGATCCACAACGTCGGTGATTTCGGTGTTGAAGTCTCCCTGCATGCCGATCTGCGCACCTCGGTCAAGGTGCACGTTACCGCTAGTGCCTGAGCATGCGATAACAATCGTCGTGTTATCCCGACGGTTGACAGTGAACTGCAACGGGCGCCTTGTGGCGCCCGTTGCGTGTCGGAAACACGGTAACCGAACCAGCAATTCTTGCGGCGCGGTGTCGTAATCAGTACCATATTGGTACGTATTTCCAAACCCGATGTCCCACGCATGATTCGCGTCAGCCGCCTTGCTGATTACGCCTCCGTGGTGATGGCCTGCCTCGCTCGCCATCCGGGCGAGGTATTGCCAGCGGCACAGGTGGGGGAGGAGACGCACCTTGAGTTGCCGACTGTCAGCAAGTTGCTGAAGCGGCTCGCCGGTGCGGGCCTGGTGGAATCGTTCCGCGGCGCTGCCGGTGGCTATCGCCTGGCGCGCGCCGCTCAGGAAATCTCGCTCGCCGAAATCGTGGAAGCGCTGGACGGCCCGATCGGGCTGACCGAGTGCAGCGTCGGCCAGGCGGGTTGCGAACGGCGCTCGTACTGCTCGGTGGCGCGCGACTGGCAAGGCGTGGGCGCCACCATCGATCGTGCGCTGCGTGCGGTCAGCCTGGCCGACATGTTGCAACGACGGCCGCCGCCGGCTCACGCGGCGAGGATGTAGGAAGACACGCATGGCTACCCAACCTGACGAAGTCCAGGCCGCCCTGTCGCGGCGTTATACGGCCGGTTTCGTTACCGACATCGAGACTGACAGCCTGCCGCCCGGCCTCGACGAAGGCGTGGTGCGCGCGATTTCCGCGCGCAAGGGCGAACCTGAGTGGATGACCGAATGGCGGCTGGCGGCGTACCGCCGTTGGCTCACGATGAAGCAGCCCGACTGGGCGCATGTAAACCTCGCACCCATCGATTATCAGGCGATCAGTTACTACTCGGCACCCAAGAACCAGCCGAAGTCGCTGGCCGAGGTCGATCCGAAGATCCTTGAGGCCTACGACAAACTCGGGGTGCCGTTGCACGAGCGCGCCAGACTCGCCGGCGTCGCCGTGGATGCGGTGTTCGATTCCGTGTCGGTGGCGACCACGGCACGCGAACAACTTTCGAAGGTCGGCGTGATTTTCTGCTCGATGTCCGAGGCGATCCGCGAACACGGCGATCTGGTGCGCCAGTACCTCGGCAGCGTGGTGCCACAGGGCGACAACTTCTTCGCTGCACTGAACTCGGCGGTGTTCTCGGACGGCTCGTTCGTGTTCATTCCCAAGGGCGTGCGTTGCCCGATGGAATTGTCGACGTATTTCCGCATCAATGCCGGCCACACCGGCCAGTTCGAGCGCACCTTGATCATCGCCGAAGAGGACGCGGTGGTGTCCTACCTCGAAGGCTGCACGGCGCCGATGCGCGACAACAACCAGCTGCACGCGGCGGTGGTGGAACTGGTGGCCATGGACCGTGCCAACATCAAGTATTCGACGGTGCAGAACTGGTATCCGGGCGACGAGAACGGCAAGGGCGGTGTTTACAACCTCGTGACCAAGCGCGGCGACTGCCGCGGCGCCGATTCGCGCATTACCTGGACGCAAGTCGAAACCGGCTCGGCGATCACCTGGAAGTACCCCAGCGTGATCCTGCGCGGCGATCGCTCGGTCGGCGAGTTCCACTCAGTGGCACTGACCAACCATTACCAGCAAGCCGATACCGGCACCAAGATGATCCACATCGGCCGCGACACCAAGTCGAAGATCGTCTCCAAGGGCATCAGTGCGGGCAAGAGCCAGGCCAGTTACCGCGGCCTCGTGAAGGTCGAAAAGGGCGCGGTGAACGCGCGCAACCACACCCGTTGCGATTCCATCCTGATCGGTAAAAGGTGCAGCTCGCACACCTTCCCGTACATGGAAATCAAGAATCCCACTGCGATCGTCGAGCACGAGGCGACCACCTCGAAGATCTCGGACGACCAGCTGTTCTATTGCCGCAGCCGCGGCATCGGCGAGGAAGACGCCGTTTCGATGATCGTGGATGGCTTCTGCAAGCAGGTATTCCGTGAGCTGCCGATGGAATTCGCGGTGGAAGCCAAGAAGTTGCTGGAAGTTTCACTTGAAGGAGCCATCGGCTGATGCTGAAGATCGAAAACCTCCATGCCCGCATTGCCGGCAAGGAAATCCTGAAGGGCCTGTCGCTGGAAGTGAATCCCGGCGAAGTGCACGCGATCATGGGTCCTAACGGCGCGGGCAAGTCGACGCTCGGTAACGTGCTGGCGGGGCGGCCGGGTTACGAAGTGACGGCCGGCAGCGTGAGCTATGACGGCCGCGACCTGCTGACGCTGGAGCCGGAAGTCCGCGCCGCAGCCGGGGTGTTCCTGGCGTTCCAGTATCCGGTCGAGATTCCCGGCGTCAACAACACTTACTTTTTGCGCGCCGCCTTGAACGCGCAGCGCAAGGCGCGCGGCGAGGAAGAACTGGATTCCATGCAGTTCCTGAAACTGGTACGCGGCAAGGTCAAGGACATGGGCATGCCGCCGGACCTCCTGAACCGCGCGGTCAATGAAGGTTTCAGCGGCGGTGAGAAAAAACGCAACGAAGTATTCCAGATGGCGCTGCTGGAGCCACGCCTCGCGGTGCTCGATGAAACCGATTCCGGCCTCGACATCGACGCCCTGAAGCAGGTCGCCGATGGCGTCAACGCGCTGCGTTCGCCGGATCGCGCGTTCGTCGTCATCACGCATTACCAGCGCCTGCTCGACTACATCGTGCCGGACTTCGTGCACGTGCTGTCGGCGGGCCGCATCGTTGAGAGTGGCGATGCGACGTTGGCGCGCGAGCTCGAAGCGCATGGCTACGCGTGGGTGCGCGAGCAGGCGCATGCCGAGGCGCAGGCGTGAACGCGGCGGTTACACCTTTCGTCGAGTCGATGCAGGCAGCCGCAGCGCCGCTGCAGTTGCCGGGAAGCGGTCCGGCGTGGCTGGATGATGCGCGGCGCACGGCGCTGCAGGCGTTCGTCGAACGCGGGTTGCCCGACACCCGCAACGAGTTGTGGAAGTACACCAGTTTGCGGGCGCTGGGCCAGCGGCGCCACACTGCGGGTAATCCGGATGCTGCACGTCGCGAGGTTCCGCTCGACCTGTTGCCGGCCACCAGCGCGGGCGCCATGCGGATCGTGTTCGTGAATGGTGCCTTTCGTGCAGACCTGTCCGCGCTGGATGCATTGCCCGGCGGCGTCACCTTGCAGCCGTTGTCATTGGCATTGCTCGAACAGCCTGAACCGCTGCGCTTCCTGCTGGGTGCGTACACCAACGAAGACGATGGTTTTACCTTGCTGAATCGCGCGCTGGCCGCGGATGGCGTGGTGCTGAGGATTGCCGCCGGCGTGCGCGTCGCGGATCCCATCCATGTCGTTTACATCGGTCTTGCCAGCGGGTCGATGGCGGCGTGGCACTTGCGCAGCCTGGTCGAGCTTGGCGCAGGGGCCAGCGTCAATCTGGTCGAACACCACGTCGGCCAGCCCGACGCCGGTCATCTCGCAAACCTGGTCCACGATGTCACGTTGCGCGACCACGCACGACTGGGCTGGACCGTCGTCCAGACTGCGGGGGCAGAAGCAAACCTGGTGCGCCGCAGCGACTGCCGGCTCGGTGATGACGCCGAGCTGGATTTCCACGCGTTGGAGCTGGGTGGCAAATTGGCCCGCCACGAACTGCGCGTGGACCTGACCGGCGCCCGCGCGCGCTTCACGAGTCGCGGCGCGTTCGTGCTGCACGGCCGCCAGCATGCCGATACGGAAGTTTTGGTGACACATCGTGGCCGCGATAGCGTGAGTGATTCGCTGTGGCGCGGCGTCGCCGATGGCCGGGCTCGTGGCGTGATGCATGGCCGGATCCTGGTTTTGCAGGGCGCCGACGGGGCCGATGGTGGCTTCTACAACAAGAACCTGCTGTTGTCGTCCGATGCCGAGATCGACACCCGCCCGGCGTTGGAAATCTACGCCGACGAGGTGAAGGCCAACCACGGTGCGACCGTGGGCCAACTCGACGACACGATGCTTTTCTACTTGCGTTCGCGTGGCATTCCGTTGGACATCGCGCGGCGCATGTTGGTGCGCGCATTCTGCACGGTGGCCATGGAAGGCATCGCGCCGGCGCCGCTGCGTGAACATTGCGACACCCTGCTGTCGTCGCAGTTGCCGGAGGTGGCCGCATGAAAACGGCGACGCTTGGGCAACCGCGCCCACAGGCGGTCGACTGGGCGCGCGTGCGCGAGGACTTCCCGATCCTGCGAAGGACGGTGCACGGCAAGCCGCTGGTGTATCTCGACAGCGCCAACACCTCACAGAAGCCGCAGGTGGTGATCGATGCGGTCGATGCGTTCTTCCGCGAGCACAACGCCAACGTTTCGCGCTCTGTGCACCAGCTGGGTGAGGAGGCGACCGCGTTGTACGAAGGCGCGCGCACGAAGCTGGCGGCCTTCATTGGTGCCAACCACCGCGACGAGATCGTAATGACGTCCGGCACCACGATGGCGATCAACCTGGTCGCCTACAGTTTCCTGTTGCCGCGCCTGAAGCCTGGCGATGCGGTGCTGGTGACGGCGATGGAGCACCACGCGGATATCGTGCCGTGGCAGTTGATCTGCGGCTTGACGGGCGCGCATCTCAAGGTTGCGCCGATCAACGCTGTGGGCGAGTTGATCGTCGAGAAGTTCATCGAGGCGCTGACGCCGGAAGTGAAGTTTGCCGGCATGGTGCATGTATCCAACGTGCTCGGCACCGTCAACCCGGTGAAAGAACTTGCACGTGAGTGCCGCAAGCGCGGTATCCCGCTGCTGGTGGATGGTTCGCAGGCGGCACCGCACCTGGCGCTCGACGTGAAGTCGAGCGGGTGCGATTTCTACTGCATCACCGGGCACAAGATGTGCGGGCCGACCGGTACCGGCGCGCTGTGGGCACGCCGCGAACTGCTGGACGCGATGCCGCCGTTCTTCGGCGGCGGCGAGATGATCAAGACCGTGTCGTTCGCGGGCACCACGTTTGCCGACGCGCCGCACAGGTTCGAGGCCGGCACGCCGAATGCCGCGGGCTTCGCCGGGCTTGGCGCTGCCGTCGATTATCTGACCGGCATCGGCATGGCCAACATCGCCGCGCGTGAGCATGAGTTACTTGAGTACGCGACCCCGCGGCTGCAAGCAGTGCCAGGGTTGCGCATCATCGGCAATGCGCCCGGCAAGGCTGCGGTGATTTCCTTCCTTGTCGACGGCGTGCATGCGCACGATCTCGCCACCCTGCTCGATCAGGAAGGCGTGGCGGTGCGCTCGGGGCATCACTGCGCACACCCGTTGATGCAGTTCTACGGGGTGTCGGCGACGTGCCGTGCCTCGCTGGCGTTCTGGAACACCGAGGCCGAGATCGACGCCTTCGTCGACGCGATCGGCCGGGTGCGGAAACTGCTTGCATGAGTGCCGCGGCACTGCGGTTTCGGGCCGCGGCGATGGCCGATGTCGACGCCATCGTGGCGCTGACGCAGACGGCGTATCGCGGCGACGCCAGCCGCGCCGGCTGGACCACCGAAGCCGACCTGCTGGACGGTCAGCGTACCGACGCCGGCGAAGTGGCTGAACACATTGCACATCCCAGCAGCTTGATCGTATTGGCGGAAGCGGACGGCGTCGGACGGGACACGCCGCTCGCCTGTTGCCACCTTGAACGCCAGGGCGAAAGTGCCTACTTCGGCATGTTCTCGGTGCGCCCGGCGGCGCAGGGCAACGGCACCGGCCGCGCGCTGCTGGCGGAAGCCGAGCGCATCGCGCGCGACGAATGGCATTGTCGCGCGTTGCGGATGCTGGTGATCGACGTGCGCGCGGAACTGATCGCGTGGTACGAGCGGCGCGGGTTCCACCGCACTGGCGAGTATCGGGCGTTTCCGTATGGCGATCCACGCTTTGGCATCCCGAAGCGGGATGACTTGCGTTTCGAGTGGTTGGTCAAGGACCTTTGAGCCCTTGTCGACACGTTGCGACATCCTTGTTTCTTTCCGCCCGCCTTCAGGTGAGGCGAGTCTTGATTTACTCGCAAGCCCGCGATGTTCGCATTGGGTTTCGCTCGCCTCTGCGGCGAGCGAGCCACTTTCTGTTTCGGCAGAAAGTGGCCAAAGACCATGGCGCCTGTGGCGGTGGTCGAACGAACGTCGTGTTCGTTCGACTGCCCTTGCCGTTCGCCTCGCGCGCGCCGGCGCGAAACTACTCGCCACATCCCTGTGGCTCGCCTACGGGCCGCCTTCGGCGTTCAAATCGGCAATCCCTGCCGATTTAGTCGGCGCATCCGTGTGCTCGAACATGCGCGCCTTGCTCGCGCGCTCGGCATCGCGGCTGCGGTACCGCCAACGGCGCCGGAGAGCTCTGCTTCGCTGGCGGCCATCCATGGCCTCGGCCGGAGCAAGATCGGACAGTTGTCTTCGGCCTTACAGCGCGCAGACTGCATCGGCAGGATTGCCGATGCGAACGCCGCAGGCGGCCCAAAGGGCGAGCGCCATGGATGGCGCGAGGCATGCGCGCAATCAGGGCCCCTCGGATGCGGCGAGCGGACGCAGGACCAGCCCGCAGGGTGGCGCGCACGATGTGCGCCAGTTCGCCGCGGGTGCATGGATGTACCATCGGCGAACCCCGAAGTCCGCGAGCGTACCCGTAGTCCACGGATGGACCAAGGGCGCATCCGCGTGGTGGCCTTTCTCTTTGGTGACTTTCTCTTGGCCACGCAAGAGAAAGTCACACGCCCGCTTGGAGGCGGGCGGAAGAGACACAGATGTCAGACTCCCGTTGCTTGGCGTGCGCGAGTGCGCCTCCATCCGGCCTGCGGCCACCTTCCCCCGTAAACGGGGTAAGGGACTATCCATTCAGGCATGTGCGGGATGGCTTGCGAAGTGATTGTTCGAACGAACTGGAAATATCGCGATGGACGGATGGATAAAAGTTTGCGCGCAGGACGACCTGCTGCCCGGCGAATTCAAGGTCGTCTGGGATGGCGACACCGCGATCGCGGTGTACAACCTCGAAGGCGATTTGTACGCCATCGAGGACAGCTGCACCCACGACGGCGGTGAACTCGCCGGCGGCGAGGTATGTGGGTTCGAGATCGAGTGTGCGCGTCATGCTGCGCGCTTCGACGTGCGCACCGGCGAGGTGAAGGCAGCGCCCGCAACCGAGCCGATCGCGAGCTTTCCGGTGCGCGTGGAGGACGGCATCATCTTCACGCGGGATGACCGGAATTGATGCGATCCTCCCTGATCGCTGGTTCGTCAAACCCTTGTATCCCCCGATCCGCTTGCTGGCAGCGCATGCCACGACAGGCGTCCATGGCCTGATTGTTCTCCGGAGCCGCTGCGAGCGGCAGGTCATGTTGCGTTGGGCGGAAATCGGATCTCCACGCGCAGGCCGTGCGGATGCGAGTGGTTGGAGAAGGACAGTTCGCCGCCGTGGCGTTCGGCGATCTCGCGCACGATCGCGAGGCCGAGGCCGGTGCCCTCGTAGCCATTGCCGACGACGCGGAAGAAGCGTTCGCCGAGCCGCGGGATGAGTTCTGCCGCGACGCCGGGGCCGTTGTCCTGCACACTCAGCACGCACCCGTCGCCGCTTCCTGTGTGCACTTCCACCGTCACTTCGGCATTGCCATGGCCACCGTAACGCGAGGCGTTGTCGATGAGGTTGCCCAGCATTTCCCGCAGCAAGGCCGCGTCGCCGATGATGGTCACGCCGTGTTGCGCGCCGCGGTAGCCAAGGTCGATGCCGTGCGCGATGGCGTCGGGCACACGCGCGGCGACTTCTTCGCGCACGAGATCTGCCAGATCCAGCGGGGTCGCGATGCCCAGCGTCTCGTCCGGCGCCTGCGCCCGCGCGAGTGCAAGCAACTGGCCGGCGGCGCGCGCCGTTCCGGCCGACAGCCGTTCGACATGGGCGAGCGCCGCACTGACGGTCTTGGGACTGGGATCGGCAAGTGCGCGTTCGGCCTGCAGCCGCAGTCCTGCCAGCGGTGTGCGCAACTGGTGGGCGGCATCGGCGATGAAACGCTGTTGTTGTCGCAGCATCCGGTCGAGCCGCCCCAGCAGTGCGTCGATGGTCGCCACCAGCGGCTGGACTTCCAACGGCGCGTCGATCGTGCGCAATGGCGACAGGTCACCCGCATCGCGCAGGCGAATTTCACGCGCCAGCGGATCCAGCACGCGCAAGCCGCTGTTGATGCCCAGCCACACCAGGCCCATCGCCACGGCGATCAGCAGCAGCTCAATGGGTACACTGGCTACCATCAATTCGCGCGCGAGTGCGCGACGGCCTTCGGTGCCTTCGGCGGTGGAGATCACCAGCATGTCGCCGGGGTCGGCGCGGTTGGCCAGGAATACCGAAGCCATGCGCATGCTGCGGTCGTGGTCGACGAACGAGCTGAAGACCGGACGCGCGGTCTTCGTATGCGGGATCGGCTGCGGCAGGTCCTGGTCGCCTGCCAGCACGCCATAACGCAGGCTTCGAACGGCGAAGCGGTTGCGGTCTTGCACCGAGAAATGCAGCAGGATGCGCGCCTGGTCGCTCAACTCGTTGCGGCCGGCGTCGCTGTTGACCAGCTCGCCGATGGCTTGAGCGCTGTCCAGCAACCAGCGGTCGTAAACCGTGTTGGCGTAGTGCAATCCAACCACGTAGTTGACGATGCCACCGCACACCAGCACTGCCAGCAACGGCAGCGAGACGAACAGCAGCAAGCGCCGGCGCAGGCTCGGACTACGTACCATCACCGGCCTCCAGCAGATAACCCAGGCCGCGCACCGTGCGCAGGTTGACGCCGTGGCCGGCGAGCTTGCGGCGCAGACGATGAATGGCGATGTCGAGGCCGTTGTCGGTCAGGGCCTCGTTCCAGGTGCACAGTGCTTCGATCACGTGTTCACGCGAGGTGACCCGGTTGACGCGCGATGCCAGGACTTCCAGCAAGCCGAATTCGCGCGCGGTCAGGTCGAGCGCCTGGCCGTCGCGCAGCACGCGGCGGCCGGCGAGATCGAGTTCAAGTGCGCCCAGCTGCAGCACCGGCACGCCCTGGTTGCTCTGGCGGCGCAGCAGTGCCCGTACCCGCGCATCGAATTCTGCGAGACTGAAGGGTTTGACCAGATAGTCGTCGGCGCCGAGATCAAGCGTGCGCACCCGTTGGTCGACGTCTTCGCGCGCCGTAATCACCAGCACCGGCACGCCGTCGTGGGCCGCGCGCAACCGCCGCACCAGCTCGCCGCCGTCGCCATCGGGCAGGCCCAGGTCCAGTACTACCAGCGTGAAAGCGTGGTCATGCAGCGCCGAAAGCGCGGCCTGACTGCTGGCGAGATGATCGACGGCATGCCCTGCGCGTTCCAGTGCGCTGCATACGGCATCGGAGATGGCTGCATCGTCTTCGACCACGAGTATGCGCATGTTCAGGCTCCACGCTATCGCAAGATTGGAGAATCTCAAGCGTACAACTTGACGAGCACGATTTCGCCGGTGCCTGCAATACGGGTGTGCAGACCCGCGACCTGTGTCACAAGCGCGGCGTCCCCTGCGGCGAGCTCCAGCGCGGGTACGTCCGCGTCGTTGATCGTGGCCCGGCCGCTGTCAAGGTAGATCAGCCAGCGCGTGCCGGGTTCGAGTGGCAGTAACATCAAGCCTGCCAACGTGCGGGGGATCGCCTTGCCG
This sequence comes from Rhodanobacter sp., assembly GCA_022730295.1. Lineage (GTDB taxonomy): Bacteria > Pseudomonadota > Gammaproteobacteria > Xanthomonadales > Rhodanobacteraceae > 66-474. The sequence goes on from DZCM01000027.1 coordinate 12,336, forward strand.
CGTACGTCGCCGCGCAGCATCAGGTTGAAATCGCGGGTCGGGTCTTCTGGGAGCAGCCCGTATGGGGCGGGGCTGCCATCGAACTGCACGGCGTGCATGCGCGCGGCGTGCAGTGCGTGTCCGTCGGGAAAACGCAGCGTCATCGGTGCGTCCAGCGGGACCAGCGTGCGTCGCGTGTCAAGCAGTTCGGAAAACGGGCCGTCGTGTTCCACCTTGGCGATGCTGATTCGAACGCGCCAGTCGGCGCTGTCCGGTTCGCGCAGGATCACCGTAGTGCTGCCGGCACCGTTGGCCCATGCTTCGCCGCGCTGCGCAGAGCGGGGAATGGCGATCAGGTTTGGCATGCCGCCGATGGTATCAACGCGGGTCGAGCCTCAGTCGAGCAACCGGCGCAGGCTGTCCAGCCCAAGCTGCAGGCTTGCGTTCCACGTGTAGCCGACGATTGCACCACCCGTATGCGCATCGCGGAATTCCTCTTCCTGTCCGGGCGCGAGCAGGTGGCGGTAGTCGACCGTCACTTCCTCGCCAGCGTCGAGGTCGCGCGCCGCAAAGATGAAGCCCAGCAACCACAGGCCGGTGGGATCGAAGCTGTGGTTGACGTAACACTCGTCCGGCCAGTCTGGCGAAAGGGTGTAGCGATCCTCGAACCAGCGCACCGACGTGTGCAGCTGCGCGGCGCGCGCCGGATCGCCGAGGATCTCGGCGAAGGTCCATGTCTGGTTGATGGCGTCCGGCGCGATCGCGATGCGTCCGCGCGCCAGCGGTTCGTCGAGGAACATGCCCTTGCCGGCGCCGGGAATGCGGGATGCAGCGATGCGGTAACGGGGCAGGATCACGCGCGTGGCCGTGGCGGTGGGTGCGCCAGTTTAGTGCGCCCGACGGTGGCCGGACGGGCGGCGCGGATCTCCGCGCCGCCCGCAGCGGTGGCTTACTTCTTGCGCGGGTGCCGTGCCGGCTTTGCGGCTGGTGCCGCGAAACTGCCGGTGAGGCGGATCGCATCGTGGTTGCGGGCCAGCGTCTTGTCGCCAATGCCCTTGATGCTGCCGAGATCACTGGCGCTCTTGAAGTCGCCGTGCGCCTTGCGCCAGGCGACGATCGCCTCGGCCTTGGCGAGGCCGATGCCATCGAGCGAGGCCGCGATGGTGGCGGCGTCGGCCGTGTTGACGTTGACCGGGGTGGCGGCGATGGCGGGCACGGCGAAAGCGAGGGTCAGTGCGAGCGCGGCGAGGGTTTTGCGGAACATGTGGATTCTCCCATTTGGCTGATGCGTGCGGCGCGGTGCCGGCACGTGGATCCAGCTTGCCGCCCGGGCTCGCGCGGAAGTAGCGGACGGCTGCGCGCGTTCGCGTCGGGTAACGGCGCCAGCGGTTGTCGGGATCGGCCCACGCGGCGCTGTTAGAATGTGACATTTCGCATCGACGGGAGCCAGCAATGGACGCCAACAAGGCCAGCGCCTTCATCGGCAAGCTGTGGGACGACGAGGTGGTTCCGCAGATCACCGATTACATCAAGATCCCGAACAAGTCGCCGATGTTCGACAAGGACTGGCAGGCCCACGGTTACATGGACGCAGCGGTGGCCTTGATGGAAAAGTGGGCGCGCGCGAAACTCGCGTCGCTGCCCGGCGCCACACTCGAGGTGGTGCGGCTGGAAGGCCGCACCCCGTTGATCTTCATCGACGTACCGGCTTCCGGCAATGCGGCGCGCGTGGACGATTGCGTGCTGCTGTACGGGCACCTCGACAAGCAGCCGGAAATGACCGGCTGGAGCGAAGGCCTCGGCCCGTGGACGCCGGTGCTGAAGGGTGATCGCCTGTACGGCCGCGGCGGTGCGGATGATGGTTACGCGATCTTCGGTTCGTTGACGGCCTTGCTGGCCTTGCATGATCAAGGCGTGCCGCACGCGCGTTGCGTGGTGATGATCGAGGCCTGCGAGGAATCGGGCAGTTACGATCTGCCGTATTACGTCGATCATCTGGCACCGCGGATCGGCCAACCGACCCTGGTGGTGTGCCTGGATTCGGGCTGCGCCAACTATGACCAGTTGTGGTTGACGACGTCCTTGCGCGGCATGACCGGTGGCGAGCTGACCGTCGAGGTGTTGACCGAGGGCGTGCATTCGGGCGATGCGTCCGGCGTGGTGCCGGACAGCTTCCGCATCGTGCGCGATTTGTTGTCTCGGCTCGAGGATCCGGCAAGCGGCGAAATCCTGCCGAAGGAATTGTACGTCGAGGTTCCAGCCGAGCGCATCGAACAGGCAAAGCAGTGCGCTGAAATCCTCGGTGACGAGGTGTTCGACAAATTCCCGTGGATGCCCGGCATGCAGCCGGTCAGCACGGACAGGGTCGAGTTGATCCTCAACCGCACCTGGCGCCCGCAGCTGGCGGTCACCGGTGCCGACGGCTTGCCGCCGCTCGCAAGCGCCGGCAATGTGTTGCGTCCGTCCACGTCACTGAAGCTCAGCCTGCGACTGCCGCCCACGGCGAATGGCGCCAAGTCGGGCGTGTTCGTCAAGCAACTGCTGGAGGCCGATCCACCCTACGGCGCGAAGGTCAGCTTCAAGCTCGAAAAAGATGGGGGCGGCTGGAATGCGCCGCAGTTGTCGGACTGGTTGAACAGCGCCGTGAGCAAGGCCTCGCAGGACGCCTTCGGCGCGCCCGCGGCCTACATGGGCGAGGGTGGCTCGATTCCGTTCATGGGCATGCTCGGCGAGAAATTCCCGCGCGCACAGTTCCTGATCACCGGAGTGCTGGGGCCGCATTCGAACGCGCACGGTCCCAACGAATTCCTGCACATTCCGACCGGCAAGAACGTCACGGCCGTGGTGGCGAGCGTGGTGGCGGCGCATGCACAGGCGAGTGCCGACAACCTGACTTGATCGACGCGCGATACGATCGTCGCACTGTCCATCATGCAAATTCGTATCGCGATACCGGATGACGCCGAAGCGCTGGCGAGGTTGTCGACGCAGCTCGGTTACCCGGCTGCTAAGCTTGCACGACGATGAACGGGATGTTGTTGCGATGAACTACGACCTGCCGCCGGTTACCCGCGCGCTGCTGATCGCCAACGTGGCGATTTTCCTTCTGGAACTGGTGCCGTCGTTGCACTGGGTGATCATCGCCTACGGCGCGCTGTGGCCGGTCGGCCCCGCGCACATGATGCAGTTTCCCGATGGCTCGTTCCTCAATGCCGGCTTCCACGTCTGGCAGATCGTCACCTATGCGTTCCTGCATGGCGGCTGGACGCACATCGCCTTCAACATGTTCGCGCTGTGGATGTTCGGTGGCCCGGTTGAGCACCTGCTCGGTGCGAAGCACTACACGATCTACTACTTCGCCTGCGCCATCACCGCCGCGTTCGCGAACATGCTGGTTGCGCATTTCTTCGTGCATGGGTTCTATCCGACGCTCGGTGCGTCGGGGGCAATCTTCGGCCTGCTGGTCGCGTTCGGCTTGATGTATCCGCAGGTGAAGATGTTCCTGATCTTCCTGCCAATCCCGATGCCCGCGTGGGTGTTCGTGATCGGTTACATCGCGCTGGAATTGTTTTTCGGGGTCAGCGGTTACGAGCCGGGTGTCGCGCACTTCGCGCACCTTGGCGGCGCGGTGGGCGGCTTCCTGTTGCTGCAGTATTGGCGCGGCAAGCTGCCGTTCAAACCCCGGCGCATCCTGACGCGTTGAGTGCGCCCCGCAGCGGTGCGTTCAGCGCGCGCCGATGCTCAGCTCTCCACGTACACCACTTCGCAGGCGCCGTCGCCGGTGTCGTTGCGGGTCATCGAACTGCGCCAGCGCCAACCGCCCGCCTTGTCCGCCTCGACCGGCAGGCCATCAAACGTGACCACGTCACCGGAACGCACGCGCTTTGGCTCCAAGGCGACCAGCGCGTTGGCCGGCTGCCGTGACCTTCGACGGGACTTTCGTCACTTGCTTCGCTGCTCGTCGCCTGCTTGAGTTGTGCGCTGGTTCATGGGGATGGAGATGAATTCGATGCGCGTGATTCCTGCAGTGATGATGGTGGGTCTTTTGGTGGCGGGCGGCAGTGCGCTCGCGCGACTGCCATCCGGCGAGGCAACGCCCGTGGCAACGCAGGCCGGGCCGGAAGCGCCGCCGCTGACGCGCTTGCCCGGGTGGGCGGTGCCCGAGTCCTACGAACTTGCGATCAAGAGCGATCCCGCCAAGCCGGGCTACACCGGCACCGTCACAATTGCGGTGGATCTGAAGAAATCGTCGAACTACGTGTGGCTGCACGGCAAGGATCTGAAGGTATCCAAGGTCACCATCACCGATGCCAAGGGCCATGTCCACGTGGGCAGCTACAACGGCGCGGTCACGCAGGAAGCGAACAAGGCGGGTGTCGTGCGCGTCGGCTTCGGCAGCACGCTGGCGCCGCAAAGGCTGAAGCTGACGTTCGTGTTCGCGGCGCCCTACAACCAGACCCTGCAGGGTTATTACAAGGTCGTGTTCGCCGGCAACGATTACGCCATGACGCAGATGGAGGCGATCAGCGCGCGGCTCGCATTCCCGTGTTTCGACGAGCCCGGCTTCAAGGCGCCGCTGGCGCTGGCGTTGACGATTCCCGATGCCGACAAGGCGGTCGCGAACGCGGCGGAAACGGCTGACAAGCCGGCCGGCAAGGGCTGGAAGACGATCACCTTCGCACCAACCAAACCGTTGCCGACTTACCTTTATGCGTGGGCGGTGGGGCCGTGGGACATCGTCAACGGGCCCACCATTCCGGCCAACCAGTGGCGTGCGACCCCTGTGCCGGTGCGCGGCATCGCCACCAAGGGCAATGGCGCGAAGATGCAGCGCGCGCTGGCGATGGTGCCGGCGATCGTCGAGCACGAGGAAGCCTATTACGGCTTCGGTTACCCATTCGGCAAGCTCGATCTTGCCGCGCTGCCGGATTTCTCGGCCGGCGCGATGGAGAACGCCGGGCTGATCACCTTCCGCGACTGGCTGCTGCTGCTGGACAAGGACTCGACGCCGAGTGCGGTGCGCAGCACCTTCAACGTCGAGGCGCATGAACTCGCGCACCAGTGGACCGGCGACACCGTGACGCTGGCGTGGTGGAACGACATCTGGTTGAACGAGTCGTTCGCCACCTGGATGCAGCAGAAGATCGAACAGGAACTGCATCCCGAGTGGCGCGGTGACCTTGCGCGCATTGAGGGTGGGCAAGGCGCGATGGGCACCGACAGCCTCGCCAGCGCGCGCATGATCCGCCAGCCGATCACCGGCAACGGCGACATCGAAACCGCGTTCGACGGCATCACCTATCAGAAGGGCGCGGCGGTGCTCGGCATGTTCGAGCACTTCGTCGGCCCCAAGGTGTTCCAGCAGGGCATGCGTGCGTACATCAAGGCGCACGCGTTCGGCAACGCGGATGCCAATGATCTGGTGGACGCCATTGCGAAGGCCGCGGGCAAGGGCGAAGCGTTCAAGCATGCCTTCAAGAGCTTTCTCAACCAGAACGGCGTGCCGATGCTGGCGACCAAACTGGATTGCGATCCCAAGGGCGGCGCGGTACTCGATTTGACCCAGAGTCGCTATCTGCCGCTGGGTTCCACCGGCGATCCGAATGGGTTGTGGGGCATCCCGGTGTGCGTGCGCTTCCCGAATGGCGTGCAGTGCCAGCTGCTTTCCGCCAAGCACGCGACCATGAAAGTTGAAGGCGGCCAATGCCCGGCGTGGTACATGCCGAACGCCGATGGCGTCGGCTACTACCGTTACGAAATGGCCAAGGCCGATCGCGCGGCGCTCGACAAGGTAATCGCGCAGCGCAACGACGGCGAGCAACTGGCGTATGCCGATTCGATCGACGCGGGCTTCAACCGCGGGGACCTTGACTCCGCCGATGTGCTGGCGGCGATGCGCGAGCTGGCGCCCTCGAAGGTTAGGCAGATTTCACTGGCACCGTTGGGCACGGTTGAATGGATCTACGACCACGTGGCCACGAGCGGCGCGCAAAAGTCGGCGCTGCGCGACGCGGTGGCCAAAGCGTATTTGCCGCGATTGGAAAAGCTGGGTTATCAGCGTCGCGCCGGCGAGCCGGCCGATGACGTGCTGATGCGCGCCTCGCTCGCCAGCACGCTCGGCCTCGAGTTCAACGTGCCGGCAGTGCGCGCCGAATTGCTGAAGCAGGGCAATGCCGCATTGCAGCCGGGCAAGGACGGCCTGCCGAATCTTGCCGCCGCCAATCCAGACCTATTGCGCACGGCGTTGTCGGTGGCGGTCGAGGACGATGGCAAGCCCGCCATCGACGAATTGATGGCAGCGTTGCCGAAGACAACCGATCCGGTCAGCCGCAATGCCATGCTCGGCGCGCTCGGCCACGCCAAGGGCGCCGAGGCCGACGTGGTGCGCAACTTTGCCTTGAGCAGGCAAGTGAAAGTTGGCGAGATGGGGCGGCTGCTGTTCGGTGGCCGCGACACGGTTGCGCAACGCGATGACCTGTGGAACTGGTTCACCGGCCACTTTCAGCAGATCGTCGCCCGCACCGGCGTATTCTCCGGCGGCTACCTGCCGTACATCGCAGCCGGCGGCAGCTGCACCAAGGCCGAAGCGCGGCGCGTCGAGGACTACTTCAAACCTCGCCTTGGCGCGGTGCCGGGGCTGGCGCGTGGCCTTGCGCAAACGCATGAGTCGATTGGCTTGTGCGCGGCACTGAAGGCGCATCAGGATTCGGCCTCGATCCTGCATTGACCGCATGGCATCCACGCGCGGGCGCGTGCCCCCGTGGATGCCGTTTCCGGTGCGCACGCGTCCGCTACACTCGATCCCGGCTCATGACACCGGGGAACGATGATGCGCCGAGCAGCGATTTGGGTATGCGGATTGCTGGTGGTGTGCGTGGGTGCCGCGGCTGCCGCCACGCCGTCGATTCCATCGGCCCTGCAGGATTGGCAGGCGTGGGTGCTGCACGGGCACGCACAGCAGACCTGTACGCTGCTCGCGTCGCCTTCGGGCGGCAGCGGCCACCAATGCGTGTGGCCGGCGCGGTTGTCGCTCAGCGCCGGCAGGGATGGCGCGCAATTCAAGCTCGGCGTGCGTGTGGAAGCGGAAAGCTGGGTCGCCCTGCCGGGCAATCGCGATGCCTGGCCGCAACAAGTGCAGGTCGATGGCAAGCCCGCGGTGGTGCTGAATCGCGACGGCGTGCCGACGCTGCGCCTTGCGGCCGGCGATCACGTGGTGCAGGGCGGCATGCATTGGGACGCGCGGCCCGCGCGTTTGCAGATGCCGGAATCCATCGCGCTGGTCGACCTCACCGTCGATGGCAAGCCCATCGCGCAACCCGAGCGCAATGACGGCTGGATCACGCTGGGCCCGGGTGCCGCGCAACAGCGGCAGGCGGATGCATTGAGCCTGCGCGTGTTCCGCAAGCTCAGCGACGGCATGCCGCCGACACTCGAGACGGTGCTCCAGCTGCACGTTGCGGGCAGCGCGCGCGAACAACTTCTGGGCCCGGCCTTGCCGCCAGGTTTCGTGGCGACGTCACTGGATGGCGACCTGCCCGCACGGATGGATCCCGACGGCCGCCTGCGCGTGCAGTTGCGGCCCGGTGACTGGTCATTGACGCTGGATGCGCGTGGCACCGCCACGTTGGCAAAGTTGCACTTCACGCCACCGCCCGCGCCGTGGCCGCAGCAGGAAATCTGGAGCTACGCCGACGCGCCGGCGCTGCGCACCACGCGCGTGTCGGGGGCGCAACCGATCGATCCCGGTCAGGCCAACGTGCCGTCCGTCTGGCGCAACCTGCCGGCCTACGTGATGGCCAAGGGCAGCACCCTCGATGTCGAGCAGCGCGTGCGCGGCCGCAGTGATGCCGGCGATCGCCTGCACCTGCAGGAAGCCCTGTGGCTGGACTTTGATGGCAAAGGCGTGATCGCAGACTCGCGCATCACCGGTTCCTTGCTGGACGCCGATCGACTCGACGTGGCGGCGCCCTGGGCCCTGGCTTACGCGCAGGGCGGCGCGGCGGATGAAACCTTGCTGGTGACGCACGGCGACAAGCCCGGCACCACCGGGGTGGAATTGCGCAGCCACGTGGTCGACCTGCGCGCGGGGCTGCGCCTGCCTGGTCACGGCGGCGCGCATTCTGCCACGGGTGGCTGGCAGCAAACCTTCGATGACGTGAACGCGGTGCTGCACCTGCCATATGGCTATCGCCTGCTCGGTGCGCCCGGCGCCGACCGTTCGCCGGACAGCTGGGTGGCGCGCTGGAATCTTCTGGACCTCTTCATCGCCGCCGTGATTGCCTTGCTGGTTTGGCGCCTGCTCGGCTGGCAGTGGGCGCTGGTGGCGCTGGCCTTCGTGGTGCTCTCGCACGGCGAACCCGGCGCGCCGCGCTGGACGCCCGCGATCGCGGTGGTGATGGGGTTGATCGCGAAAAGCCTTCCCGACGGACGCTTGCGCAAGTGGGTGCGTTACCTTGGCATGGCCGCCCTGGCGCTGGCGGTGCTGGCAACCTTGCCGTTCGCCGCCGTGCAATTGCGTGATGCCTTGCACCCGCAGCTGGAAAGCAGCCAGTTGGCGTGGATCGGAACCGAGCGTGGCGCCCGCGCGGGTACCGACGTCGCCACGGCCTACGCGCCACCGCCGGCGCAAGAACAAACCGTGATGTCGACGCCAGTGCCGCCGCCCGCGCCGCCGCCACCCGCTGACATGGCGGCGTCCGCCGGCATCGTGGCCAAGGCCGAAGTGCGCGCGAATCCGCAGACGTTGCAAAGCATCGTCGTCACGGGTTCGCAGATTCCGGCGATCGTCGCCGCAGGCGGCTATCCACCCGGCATCGTGGTCCAGTCCGGACGCGGCGTGCCGGACTGGGCCAACTTCGGCAGCAGTTACAGGCTTGGCTGGAGCGGTCCGGTGACCGCGCAGCAAACCTGGCGCATGGTGATCCTGCCGGCCTGGGCCACGCGGATTCTGCGGGTCGTGATGCTCGCCTTGCTGGTGGCGTGGCTGGCCGCGCTCGCACGTGCGTTCGGCTTGCAGGCGCGCCTTCCGCGCGGATCGAACCGTGGTGCGGCGGGGGTGGCTGCGATGTTGTTGCTGCTGGCGCTGGCACCCCAGGCGCGCGCGGATTCGACGCCGTCGCCGCAACTGTTGTCGCAGTTGCAGGCGCGCCTGCTCGAAGCGCCGAAGTGTGCACCGCAATGTGCATCCTCGCCGCTGGCGCAAGTGAGCGTGCAGGATGATGCGCTGCAAGTGACGGTCGAAGCCGATGCCGCGGCACGCGTGGCTTTTCCGTTGCCGCACATGGATGCGCCGGCCACGCTCGCCAGCGTGGCACTGGATGGCAAGCCGGCGGGCGCGTTGGCAAACCGCGATGGCACGCTGTGGATTGCGCTGGATCGCGGCGTGCATCGGGTGACGCTGCAGTTTGGTTTCGGCGCGGGCGCGGGCAGCGCGGCCCTGCATTTCCCGTTGCCGCCGCCGCAAGTGCAAGTGGCGTCACCGGGTTGGCAGGTGGCTGGTGATGACGGCACGCGATTGCTTTCCGACTCGCTGACGTTCACGCGCCTGCGGCCGACCCAGAACGTGCCCGGCGCCGTCATTCCAGCGCAGGCATTCCCGCCCTACGTGAAGCTGGTGCGCAACATCGCGATCGGCCTCGACTCACGCATCACGAACGTGGCCACGCGCGTGTCGCCGGCGCAAGCCGGGTTCACCGTGAGCGTGCCGCTGTTGCCGGGCGAACACGTCAGCGATCCGGGTATCAACGTGACCGCTGGCAAGGCGCTCATCGCGTTCGGTCCCGGTGAGGATTCGGTGGCGTGGTCGGGCACGCTGGATGCCAAGGACAGCTTGAAGCTGACCGCGCCGCCGCTGGGTGATCGTGCGGAAGTGTGGCGCATCAGCAGCGTGCCCCTGCTGCACCTGGGATTCACGGGCGTGCCCGAATCCGCGGTGGACGATGCCGCGTCGGATGTCCATGTATTCCGGCCGCTGCCCGGCGAAACGCTCAACGTCGCCATCAGCCGCCCGCCTGCGGTGCCCGGCGACAGCGTGGCGTTCGATCACGTGACGATGCTGGCCGTGCGTGGCGAGCATGCGCTGGAAACGACCTTGACGCTGGTGACGCGCAGCACGCGCGGCGGCGAGCAGGGGTTGCAATTGCCGCGCGGCGCGCTGTTGCTGGCTGCGCAACGTGACGGCCAGACATTGCAATTGAATCCACGCGAGGGCCATGTCACGTTGCCGGTGCAGCCCGGCGTGCAGACTTTCACGCTGCGCTTTCGCGACACGTCCGCGCTCGGCTTGCTGTCGCGCACACCTGCGGTGTCGGTCGATGCACCCTTCGCCAATATCCGCACCACGCTCGGCCTGCCGCACGACCGCTGGGTGTTGTGGACCTGGGGGCCGCAAGCCGGTCCGGCGGTGTTGTACTGGTCGCAATTGATCGTGTTGTTGATTGTCGCGATCGCGCTGGCGAAATTCGCGCCGGCGCCGCTGCGCTGGTGGCACTGGCTGCTGCTGGGACTCGGCTTCTCGATCTTCGCGTGGAGCGCCTTTGCCCTGGTCGCGGTGTGGCTGATCGTGCTCGGCCTGCGCGCCCGCAGTGATGCTTACGCCGCCTTGACGCGCTCGCCCTTCAATGCGCTGCAAATCCTGATCGCCGTGTTCACCTTCATCGCGCTGCTGTGCCTCGTGGCAGCGGTGCCCTACGGGCTGTTGGGCAGGCCCGACATGCGCATCGCCGGCCTGGGCTCCACCTCGGCGGCACTCAACTGGTTTGCTGATCAGGGCCACGGCGCGCTGCCGCGCGCGGGCGCATTCACCTTGCCATTGTGGGCCTACAAGGCCGCGATGCTGGCGTGGGCATTGTGGCTGGCCTTTGCGTTGATCGGCTGGCTGCGCTGGGGTTTCGATGCATGGATGCGGGGCGGCTACTGGAAGTCTGCACCAATCGCCCCGCAGGCTACCCTTGCGGAGCGTGTCGCCACGGACAAGGATCATGCGCGTACGTGATCTGCTCGCCGAGGGCGTGAAGGCATTGTTCGCACGCGCCGATGCGCGGCGCGAGGCGGTGCTGTTGTTGCGCAGCGTGCTCGACAAATCCGAGGCGTGGCTGGTGGCCCACGCCGATGATACGGTGGCCGCGCCCAACGCCGCGGCGTATCGCGAATTGGTCGAGCGCCGCGCGGGCGGCGAACCGATCGCCTACCTCACCGGTACGCGCGGATTCCATGCCATCGAACTGCGGGTGACGCCGAACGTGTTGATCCCGCGCGCGGAAACCGAAGTGCTGGTCGATCTCGCGTTGCAGCGGATTCCCGTGGATGCCGACTGCGCGGTGGCGGATCTCGGTACCGGTTCCGGCGCCATCGCCTTGGCCATCGCCAGGCAGCGCCCGCGCGCGCGTGTGGTCGCGACCGACGTCAGCGAAGCAGCGCTGGAGGTGGCGCGCGACAACGCGGCGCGCCTCAAGATCGGCAACGTCGAATTCCGGCAGGGCGCTTGGTGTGCGGCGCTGCCAGCTGAACGATTTGAAGTGATCGCCTCCAACCCGCCCTACGTTGCCGCGGGCGACCCGTATTTGCACGAAGGCGACCTGCGCTTCGAGCCGCCGCTGGCGCTGTCGCCGGGCACCGATGCGCTCGGTGCAATCCGCGTGATTGCAAGCCAGGCGAAGGCGCACCTTGCAACCGGTGGCTGGCTGCTGTTCGAGCACGGCATCGATCAGGGCGCGGGCGTGCGCGGCGTGCTCACTGGACGCGGCTATCGCGATGTCTTCACCGAACGTGATCTGGAAGACCGCGAGCGGGTGAGCGGCGGGCAGCGGGCGTAACGCGCAGCGCAGGCATCAGTTCGAATAAGTGACGCGCCACGACGAAATCCCATCGCAAGCTTGCGGGCCAATGCATCGCTTGACAGCAATAACTACACGTGTAGTATTCACGTCAACTACATGTGTCGTTGGAGCTGCATCGAATGTCCAAAACCGTCGTCCCCGCCATCAGCGAAGCCGAAAGCCGCGTGATGGAAGTGCTGTGGCAACACGCGCCACGCGGTTCCGAAGACGTCGCATCCACGTTGCACGCCGAAACCGGCTGGCACGAGAACACCGTGCGCACATTGTTGAACCGTCTCGTGCGCAAACGTGCGGTGCGCGCCACGCGCGACGGACGCCGGTTCCTGTATGCGCCGCTGCTCGCGCGCGAACAATGGCAGGCCAGTGAAAGCCGCAGCCTGCTCGATCGTGTGTTCGGTGGCCGCGTCGCGCCGCTGCTGGTGCACTTCAGCCGCAACGAGAAGCTGAGCGCCAAAGACGTGACCGAGCTGCGCAAGCTGGTCGACGAGCTCGAGAAGAAGGAAAAACGCCATGGCTGACACTCTGCTGCGGATGCTGGTGTGGACGACGCTCGGATTGCCTTTGGTGTTGCTGCTGCGCAAACCCGCGCGGAACTTGTTCGGCGCCGGGCCGGCCTTCACCCTGTGGTTGCTGCCGGTCATGCTGCCACTGGCGCCGCTATTGCCGAGGGCCATCGCGCCCGCAGCGGTCGTCGCGTTGCCGGCGCTGATGGTGACGCCGCACACGCTGGCGCATGCCGCCAGCACGCAGGTCGACTGGCGCATGCTGGTGGCCGGCCTGTGGCTGGCGGGTGCGGCGCTCGGGCTGCTGCGCCTGGGCTGGCAGTACCTGCAGTTGCTGCGTGGTGCGCGACACGGTTCAGCCGGGTTGTTGAACGTGGTACGCCGTGCGGCACCCGACATCGATGTCCGGTGCGTGCGCGCGAGCGCGACCGGGCCCGCAGTGTTGTGGGCGCTGCCGCATTCGTTGTTGCTGTTGCCGGAAGACTTTGCCCGGCTCTTTGATACTGAGGCAACGCGCGAGCTGGTGTTGCGCCACGAACTTACGCACCTGCGGCGAGGTGACACGTGGTGGACCCTCGCGCTGGAAGTCGCGTCGGTATTGCTTTGGTTCCATCCATTGGTGTGGCTTGCACGGTCCCGCTTCCGCCTCGATCAGGAGCTCGCGTGCGATGCCGCTTCGCTGCGCGAGTCGCCGAAATGCACCATCGGCTACGCCCGCGCACTGCTGGACAGCATCGCGGTGCAGCCGCTGCCTGCACTCATTCCCTGGCTCGCCGAGCCGCAACTGAAGGAACGCATCGCCATGATCAGCCGCATCCCGCCGGGCACGCTGCGCCGCCGCACCGGGTTTCTTGCGATCGCCGTGTTGCTCGCGGGCAGCCTGTTGCTTGCCGGCGGGCGCACGCCAGCATCGGCAGCAACGCACGCACCCTCATCCGCGACACCGCCGGCCGTCGACATCACGTTCAAAAGTTCCAATCCACCCAAGTACCCGGCTGCTGCGGTGAAAAAACGCGAGCAGGGTACGGTGATGCTGGACGTGACCGTCAATGCCGGTGGCGATGTCCAGCAGGTGGCGGTCGATGCGAAGCGCTCCGACGCATCACCCGAGTTGCAGCAAGCCGCCATGGCCGCAGTGGTGAACTGGAAATTCAATCCCGGCACCAAGGATGGCAAGCCCGTGGGCGGCGTGGTGCGGATCCCCGTGGATTTTTCGCTCGGCGCTCCCAAGGACGCGGCAGGTGGTTCGTGCCCCGCCGGCTTTCAGTACAAACAGGGCAAGGGCAAGTCGTATTCGTGCATCCATGAGCAACCGAAACCGTCCGCAGTTCCTTGAACACGAGTGTAGAACCACTCCCGTCGCATCCCACGGCCTGGCGCCATCGTTTGCTGGTGCCAATCCACTCCCGCCACGGACGGCGCATTCGTTCGGATGTATTGCGAATCGTGTTGGCGCTATGCGGCGCAACGTCACTGGCGGCATGCGGCTCACGCACGGCCGTGAAACCGATGCGTGGCCCCTCCGCGAGCCCGGAAACCAGCTACAAGTTGGTCATGCCGCGCGGTGCGCCGCGATACGCGCTGAAGCCCGGCCAGTCGGCAAGCCTGCCGACGCCACTGATCGGCTACTTCGCGCCACCGATTTACCCGCCGTCGCTGGCGCGTCCCGGAATGCCGCCGGTGGTGGTCACGGCGCATTTGGTGTTCGGCACGGATGGGAAGGTGCAGGCGGTCGCGATCGTCTCGGATTCGTACCCCGCTACCGGGCACGTGTTGTTCGAGGCCGCGGTGCGTGAAGCCACTCGCGGTTGGAAGTTCACGCCACTGGTGTTCACCGAGACGGCCGGTGGCGGTGGCACCCCGGTCACGCTGAAGCACGAATCGAGGCCCTTCAGCCTGTGGTTCGAATTTCACTTCGCGATGGTGGATGGAAAGCCCGCTGTGGAAACCGTGAAACGATGAGCCTCCGCCAACGCGTCAATCCAGGGCAGCATCCGTGTAGTCCACGGCTTGCGTGCAGTCCTGTTCCGGCTTGGTGCGCCAGCTCACCAGCACGGGTGTGGCGATGATCGCCACCGCGAAGTTGATCGCCAGCGCGATCAGACCGATGTAGATGCCGATGTGCTGGCCGCCGATGACGAAGGTGTAGACCGGTTTCAAGCCTTGCAGGTAGGCCAGTACGCTGCCGAGCGCCATGCCGGTGATCCAGCCGGCGAGCAGGGCCGGTGCGCGCAGCCGGCGCGTGAACAAACCTGCGATCACGGCGGGAAAAATCTGCAGCATCCAGATGCCGCCCAGCAGTTGCAGGTCGATCGCGAATTTCGTCGGCAGGTACAGCACGGCCAACAGCGCGCCGAACTTCACCAGCAAGGAAATGTTCTTCGCGACCCGCGATTCCTGCGCATTGGTCATCTTGCCGTTGACGTACGGCCGCCAGATATTGCGGGTAAACAGGGTGGCCGCGCCGATCGACATGATCGCCGCCGGCACCAATGCGCCCAGCGCGATCGCCGCGAAACAGAAGCCCGCGAACCACGGCGGAAAGCTGGCGTTGATCAAGGCGGGCACCGCCATCGAACCGTTGCTGACATGGATGTGCGCAGCCAGCGCCATGTAGCCGAGCAGGGCGATCAAGCCCAACAGGATGCTGTAGGCCGGCAGCCATACTGCGTTGCGGCGGATGGTGTCCGGGCCGTTGGCCGACAGCGTGGCGGTGGTCGCGTGCGGATACAGGAACAGCGCGAAGGCCGAGCCCAGTGCCAGTGTCGCGAAAGGCCAATATTGGCCGGGCTTCAGGATGATGCCGGTGCTGCCGCCCTTGGCCGCGAAGGCTTCTTTCGCACCGTGGAACACCGCGGCGTAACCACCCAGATGAATCGGGATGATCACGACCGCCGCGATGACGGTGATGTAGAGCATCGCGTCCTTGATGAACGCAATCAGCGCGGGTGCGCGCAGCCCGCTCGAATAGGTGTACAGCGCCAGGATCACGAAGGCGATCACCAGCGGCGTCTCGTGGCCGATGCCGAGCGCACCGAAACCCATCGCCTCGAACACCACTTGCAGGCCCACCAGTTGCAGCGCGATGTAGGGCATCGTCGCCAGCACGCCGGTGACGGCCACCGCGAGCGCCAGCCCGCGGCTGCCGTAGCGGCCTTCCACGAAATCAGCGCTGGTGATCCAGCCGTGCTTGCGGCACACGTTCCACAGCCGCGGCATGGTCAGGAACACGATCGGATACACGAACACCGTGTACGGCATCGCGAAGAAACC
>DZCM01000002.1 GCA_022730295.1 Rhodanobacter sp.
TCGGCGGCAGCTTCGGCGCCGGCAACTACGCCATGTGCGGCCGCGCCTATGGCGCGCGCTTCCTGTGGCTGTGGCCGAATGCGCGCATCAGCGTGATGGGCGGCGAACAGGCGGCAGCGGTGCTGGCGACCGTCAAACGCGATGGCATCGAGGCCGCCGGCAAGACCTGGAGCACGGACGAGGAAGAAGCCTTCAAGGCCCCGATCCGCGCACAGTACGAGCATCAGGGCAACCCGTACTACTCCAGCGCGCGGCTGTGGGACGACGGCATCATCGACCCGGTCGACACGCGACGCGTGCTGGGTCTTGCCATCTCGGCATCCATGAATGCGCCGATCGAGCCGCAACGCTACGGCGTGTTCCGAATGTAGCTGGCCGCCATCAGTAGAATTCGTACTCCAGCTGGAAACGAACCGTGGTGTCGGGCGAATCGTGCGTCAGTCCGCCCAGGATCGCGAAGTCGTAGCGCAGGCTTTTCGCGTCGCCAAGCCGAACGCGCCCGAACAACGCCGGCCCCACGCTCAGCCGTTCGGAGCGCAGGTGCGCGGGGTCGCCCAGCGAGCCGAATACCTGGATGCCGGGCTGGAAGCTGGAACGCAGGTTGTACTTCCACTGTCCCTGGTACTTGAATTCGTTGCGTGAACCGTCCTCGTCGCCGGACAACGCATCCAGGCGGTGTTCCAGGTACAGGTTCAGGTTGAATTGCGAGCGGTAGATTTCCTTCTGCAACATCGGGCCGAACACGAGGGTGTTTTCGTGGCCCAACCGGTTGTGTTCGAACTCGAGGAACAGGCCAGCGTCGAGCCAATGCTCGCCGTGTTCGGTGAGCTGGAAGATGTTCTCGAGTTCGTATTCTTCGACGTGCGCGACATTGCCGGGCGTTTTCGAGTACTCGGCTTCGAATTCGGCCCACCAGCGTGGCGCAAGCCCGTAACCCGCCGCGAGCTTGGTCGCCAGCTCGCCGTTGTCGCCCTGCCCCCAGTCAAACGACCCGCCCTTCAGCTCCAGCTCCCATTCGCGATAGTCCACGATGGGCGAATAGATGGCCGCCGCCGGTCCGGCGACCGCCGCCACCGGCGCCGCAAGCAGTCCGCCCAGCGCGACCAGGCCTGCCAGCGTGCGGATTGCCAGCCACCTTGAATTGTCTTGTTGCATGTCGATTCCTTGCCATGGAAAACACCCGCATCCGGAAACGCCGAAGCGACGCGTGTCGCGTGACGCGGAATTCCGGACGCACCAACCCGCGACCGGGCAGTGCCGGCCTTCACCACACCTCTTGAACGAAGATCAGGTCGTACCTGCCGCCTCGGATGCCGTGCGCGGGGCAGCTTGCCCACGTCGCCGTCGTGCCCGCGCATGCGAGGCCGCTTGCCGCCACGCCACCAGCCGCATTCCGGCCACCAGGATGACGAACGTTGCGATCCAGAACACCAGTTGCATGCCGGCAGGTCGTGCCTCGTAGCCGGTGAGGATGTGCACGGCCTGGCCGACGATCGAACCGTTGGTCAGCAACCTCGATGTGTCCCACAACTGGTTGCCCCACGCCGGCAGCAGGTTGGCCTGGATCAGGAAACCCGCTGCGGTAGATGCCAAACCCGACGCCAGCACCACCAGCATCCAGTTGGTTGCGCTGAAGAAGTAGCGGATCGGGATGCGCAGCAAGCCGAAATACAACGCAAAGCCGAGCGCAACACCGCCTGCGAGCCCCAACGGCACGCCAGCGAAGAATCCCATCTTGCCGGCACCACCCGCGGCCATGCCGTACAGGAACAGCACGATCTCCGAACCCTCGCGCAGCACCGCCAACGCTACCACCGCGAGCAAGATCGTGATTGAACTCGACCCGGCTTTCACCGAATCGGTCACCTGTTTCATCTGCTGCACCATTTCCTTGCCGTGGCTGGACATCCAGGTGACGTGCCAGCCGATCATCACCACGGCGGTCAGCAACACCGCGGCCTGAAACACTTCCTGACCGATGCCGCCGAGCGAGCCTTCGATGAAGCCCATACCCACCGCGACGACGATCGCGCCGATCACGCCAAGGGCGATGCCGCCGCCGACGAACACGCCGCGACGCGGCACCCCACGCGTGGCCGCCGCGACCACGGTGATGATCAGGGCCGCTTCCAGGACTTCACGAAAAACGAGGAGTGCGATGCCGAGCATGGTCGTCTATTCCGCCACCAGGGTGCCGGTGGTGGCCTGGTGGAAATCGTCGAAGAACTTGTAAGTACCCTTGTCGAGCGGGCCGATGAAAACGGTGATCGTCGAGTTGGGCAACACGATCTTCTCGCGGTTGAAATCACTGCTCTCGAACTCCGAGGGCATGGCATTCTTGTTGGTCACCAACACTCTGATCTTGGTGTTGGCCGGAACCTTCAACGTCGCCGGTTGGAACTGATGGTTCTGCAACACCAGATGGAACTCGGGCATGTCCGCCGCGCGCGCGCCCGCGGACACGCCGCCGCCCAACACCACCAACGCAATCGCCAGCAACCAAATACGCATCATCAATATTCCTGCACCTGGCCCAACCCGGGCCTTGTTGATGGCAAATACTAATCGTTCTCATTTGCAAAGGCAACCCGGCCAACCGGAACAGGCCGCATGCCCATGCCGCGCGGACAGCCACCAGCACGAACGCGTTATCCTTTTCGCTTTGATCCGGGACGCGAAGATGGCGGAATCCATCCTGCTCGAACGCCAAGGCGCGGTTGCCGCCGTCACCCTGAACCGCGCGCAAGTCCACAACGCCTTCGATGACACCCTGATCGCCGAATTGACCGCCGCGCTGCAGTCGCTGGCGACTGATTCCGCCGTGCATGCGCTGGTGCTGACCGGCGCCGGCACCACCTTCTCCGCCGGTGCCGACCTCAACTGGATGCGCGGCATGGCGCAGGCCAGCGAGTCCGAAAACCGCGACGACGCGCTGCGGCTGGCGAAGCTGCTGCGCACCCTGCAATTCTTTCCCAAGCCCACGATCGCACGTGTCAATGGTTCGGCCTACGGCGGCGGTGTCGGCTTGATCGCCTGTTGTGACATTGCCATTGGCGTTGCCGGTGCAAAGTTCTCGCTTTCAGAAGTGAAGCTGGGGCTGGTGCCGGCCATAATCGCGCCTTATGTCGTGCAGGCCGTCGGTCCGCGCCAGGCACGTCGGCTGTTCGTCAGTGCGGAAGTCTTCGATGCCGCGGAAGCGGCACGCATCGGGCTGCTGCACCAATGCGTTGCGCCGGAGCAACTGGACGCCGCCATCGACCGGCAATTGCATTTTCTGGCCAAGGGCGGTCCTGCCGCGCAACACGAAGCCAAGCAGCTGGCCCTGCGCACCGCCGGCATGACGCTCGAAGCTTGCGAGCGCATCGACGTCGAGAACGCGGAACTGATCGCGCGTTTGCGTGTGTCAACGGAAGGGCAGCAAGGCCTCTCGGCATTCCTCGACAAACGTCCGCCACGCTGGGCGGCGAAGGACTGAGCATGCTCGACCATATCGGTTTTCCCGTTTCCAATTTCCTGCACAGCCGCAAGTTCTATGCAGCCGTACTTGAACCGCTGGGCATCGGCCTGGTGATGGAGGTCAGCGCCGAACAGACCGGCGGCCCCTCGCATGCAGGGTTCGGCGAGAACGGCAAACCCTACTTCTGGATCGGCGACGGTGAAGGCATCTTGCGCGGCCGTTTCCACGTCGCGTTCACTGCCAGGACCCGTGCCGACGTGGACGCCTTCCACCAGGCCGCGCTGCTCATGGGTGCGCGCGACAACGGGCATCCCGGCCTGCGTCCGCACTACCACGAGCACTATTACGCCGCCTTCGTGCTGGACCCGGACGGGCACAACATCGAAGCGGTCTGCCACAATCCCGGTTGATTTCACGCAAGCTCGGCAATGACACGATGTTCGAAAAAATCCTGATCGCCAACCGCGGCGAAATCGCCTGCCGCGTGATCCGCACCTGCTGCCGGCTCGGCATCCACACCATTGCGGTGTATTCCGAGGCCGACAAGGACGCCCGGCACGTCCGGCTCGCCGACGAGGCCTGGCCGATCGGCGGGCCGACGCCGGCCGAGTCGTATCTGCGCGGTGACGCGATCATCGAGGTCGCAAAAAAAACCGGCGCGCGGGCGATCCATCCCGGCTATGGATTCCTGTCCGAAAACACCGGCTTTTCGCGCGCGTGCCGCGACGCCGGCATCGTCTTCATCGGCCCGGACCCCGAGAGCATCGAGGCGATGGGATCCAAAGCCGCCGCCAAGCACGTGATGCGCAAGCACGGCGTGCCGCTGGTGCCGGGCTACGACGGTGACAATCAGGACAATGCATTTCTGGCGGAACAGGCCCGGCAAATGGGCTACCCCATTCTGCTGAAGCCGTCCGCCGGCGGCGGCGGCAAGGGCATGCAGATCGTGCGCAGCGACGCCGAATTTCCAGATGCGCTCACCACCGCCCAGCGCGTCGCCAAGGCGGCGTTCGGGGATGCCGCGATGCTGCTTGAACGTTACATCGAGCACCCCCGCCACATCGAATTCCAGGTCTTCGGCGATCGTCACGGCAACGTGATCCACCTCGACGAGCGCGAGTGCTCGGCGCAACGCCGCTACCAGAAAGTGCTGGAAGAAACGCCCTCGCCATTCCTCAATCCCGAACGGCGCGCCGCGATGGGTGCCGCGGCGGTCGCCGCGGCCAAGGCCGTGAACTACGTCGGCGCCGGCACCGTCGAATTCATCGTGGGGCCAGAAGGTGACTTCCATTTCATGGAAATGAACACCCGCCTGCAAGTCGAACACCCGGTCACCGAGATGACCCACGGCATTGATCTGGTCGAATGGCAACTGCGCATCGCCAACGGCGAGCCATTGCCACTCACGCAGGAACAGGTACATTCGCACGGCCATGCGTTCGAAGCGCGCCTGTACGCCGAGGATCCAGAGCACGGCTTCCTGCCAAGTTCGGGCAAGCTGCTGCGCCTGCATTTGCCGGCACCTTCCAATCACGTGCGCCTCGACGTCGGCGTGATCGAAGGCGACACCGTCACGATCTTCTACGACCCCATGATCGCCAAGCTGATCGTGTGGGACGCCGATCGTCCCTCAGCCTTGCAACGGATGCGCGAGGCGCTGGCCGATTGCGAAATCATCGGCCCTAAATCCAACATCGCCTTCCTCGAACGGCTGGTTCAGCATCCCACGGTCGTCGAGGGCCGCATCGACACCGGCTATCTCGATCGCCACCTCGATGAATTCGTGGCGGGAGAATCGCAACCCGCGCACGGCGCGCTATTCACAGCCGCGCTGGCCGCGCTGATGCACGACGAGCAGCATGTCGCTGTCGGCCCCACCGATCCGCACTCACCCTGGAACACTGCCGACGCCTGGCGCATCGGCCACGCCGGCAAGCGCATCGTTGCGCTGGCACTGGGCGACGCCCGCCACGAGATCGAGGCGTGGGGTTACGCAGGCAACTACAAACTGAAACTCGCCGAAGTGGCCTGCAACGTGACCGGCGCTCGTTGGGATGGTCACACCTTGAGCGCGCGCTTTGACGACCAGGCGCGCAACTGTGATGTTCGGGCCGATGCCAATCGTGTACTGCTGCACGATGACACAGGGAATCGCTGGCGCTTCCTGCGTGCCGCGGCCTTCGCCTGGGAAACCAGCGACAGTGCCGGCGGCGACACGATTGTCGCGCCGATGCCCGGCAAGATCGTACTGGTCAAGGCCAAGGCCGGCGACACGGTCGAGGCTGGCCAGGAACTGCTGGTGATGGAGGCGATGAAGATGGAACTGTCGCTGAAGGCGCCACGCGCGGGAACCATCGCGGACATCTCCGCTGCTGCCAGCGACTTCGTCGAAGCCGACACCGTGCTGGTGCGTTTCGCCGAAGAGTGACGGCCCCACCATCGGGCACGCCACGCCCCCTTCGTTTCGAATACGGTGGTCATGCGCGCGCAGCTTCAAGGCACGCCGCACCGTCCGCGGCCGTCCGCACAGTGTCCGCGGACACGCATCTGCGCAAACAGCCATCGGTAAGCCACTGACATCACAGACGAATATTCCGCGCCACGCTTGGCACCCCACTTGCTACCGGAACCAGTGTCATGCCTTTCTGCGGCATTGCACGCTGTGCCGCACGGCACGGGCAACGGGAGGCCCGGCAACATGTTTGGCTATTACCTCGATCTTGCATTGCGCAGCTTGCGGCGCAGCCCCGGCCTCACCGCGTTGATGGTGCTCAGCATCGGCGTCGGCGTGGCGCTGGCGATGACGACGTGGTCACTGGTGCACAGCCTCGCGGGCAATCCGGTCCCGCAAAAATCGACGCGACTGTTCGTGCCGACCATCGACGTGTGGGGTCCCGATGCGCGCTCGAAGGCTGGCGGCAATGAACCACCCTCACTGCTGGACTATGCGACAGCGCAGGCGCTGTTGCGCGACGGTCGCGCGACCTACCAATCCGCAACGTACTGGATTTCGCCGACCGTGGTGCCAAGCACGCCGGGCACCCATCCGTTCAACGCATCGGGCTTCGCGGTCACCGGCCAGTTCTTCCCGATGCTGGACGTGCCGTTCAAGTACGGCAGTGGCTGGAGTGATGCCAACGAAGCGGATCGCGCGCAGGTCGTGGTCATCAGCAGCGAGTTGAACGACCAGGTCTTCGGGGGTGGCAATAGTGTCGGCAAGAGCTTCGCCATCAACGGCCGCGACTTTCGCGTGGTTGGCGTACTCGCCAACTGGAACACGCAGTTCGCCTACTACGACGTGCCGGCCTACGGCGGCTATATGGTCCAACCGATCGGCGTGTTCCTGCCGTTCACCACCGCGGTGGCAATGCGCCTGCCGCCCGACGGTTCAACTGGCTGTTTCAAGGAACCGGCACAGCCTGGCTTCGATGGGTTCATGAAGTCCAGCTGCGTCTGGATCAGTTACGTCGCCGAACTGGATACGCCTGCCGCCGTGCAGCGCTACAAGGAATACTTGCAGAACTTCGCGAGCCAGCGCTTCGCCTGGCCACCCAATGTTCGGCTACGCAATTTGATGGGCTGGCTGGATTACCTGCAGGTGCTGCCGTCTGGCGTGCGGATGCTGCCGTTGGCCGGCGTCGGCCTGCTCATCGTCTGCCTGGTGGACACGATCGGCTTGATGCTGGCGCGGTTCCTGCGCCGCTCCGGCGAGATCGGCGTGCGGCGGGCGCTGGGTGCGCCGCGGCGCGCGATCTACGCGCAGTTCATGACCGAAGGCGCATTGATCGGCGTGGCCGGGGGAATCGCTGGCGTGTGCTTCACGGCGCTCGGCGTGTGGTGGCTGCGCGTCAAGCTTCCGGAATCGTGGACGGCGATGGTGCCGCGCATGGACGCGAGTTTGCTCGCGATCACCGTCGCTGCGGCCATCGTCGCGACACTGCTTGCCGCGGTATACCCGATCTGGCGCGCGGCGCACGTGCAGCCGGCAATCCAGGTCAAGACCCATTGAGGACACGGCCATGATCTTGCCTCCCATTCTCGCGGCGCTTCGCAAGCACAAGGCGGGCGCGTTCCTGATCGGCCTGCAGATCGCGCTGACGCTGGCCATCGTGTGCAACCTGATTGCGATCATCGGTCCGCTGGCACAACTCATGCAGCGGCCGACCGGACTGGCCGAGCACGACCTGTTTCTCATCGAGCAACGTTACGTCGATGCCCCGGCCGGACACGATCCGGCCACCCTGGCAAAGCTCGACGCCATGCAACTGACGGATATCGCCGCGCTGCGGGCCCTGCCAGACGTGCAGGACGCGACGCCGGTCACTTCGCTGCCGTT
Organism: Rhodanobacter sp.; assembly: GCA_022730295.1. Taxonomy (GTDB): domain Bacteria; phylum Pseudomonadota; class Gammaproteobacteria; order Xanthomonadales; family Rhodanobacteraceae; genus 66-474. The sequence continues at coordinate 7,794 of DZCM01000002.1, forward strand.
GCTACGCAGCGGCTACTCGCGCGGCATTTCCACGCAACCAGCGCAGGTCCACGGCACCACGCAAGCGCGCATCTTCCACGGCGATCAGCAAATGCTGGCGACACTTGGCCTGCAACGGGTGGCCGGGCGTGATTTCAACGCTACCGACGTGCGCCACGGCGCCAATGACGATTCGATCGCGGCACCGACTGTCATGGTCACACGCGCATTGGCCGAGCGCTTGTTCCCGCACGGCGATGGCCTGGGCAAACCGATCTACTTCAACGGCAGTTCGGTGCCCAGCACGATCGTTGGCATCGTTGCGCGCATGCTCACCGACAACCCCGACGGTGAAAAATCCCTTGCCTGGAACGCCGTACTGGTCCCTGCGCGCATCGATGCGGCGACAACCATGTACGCGGTGCGCGCCAAACCGGGACGCCTGCAGCAAGCCATGCAAGCGGCCCGCGAGGCGCTGTTCAAGGTCGATCCCATGCGGGTGATCCAGCCGGGCGGCCGCTACGAAATGCAGGGCATCCACAGTTTTGCGCAGATTCGAACCTGGGGCTACCTGGCCGATCGTTTCATCGTCCAGATCATGACCACCATCTGCGTGATCTTGCTGGCGGTCACGGCCATCGGCATGGCCGGCCTCACCAGTTTCTGGGTCGGCCAGCGGCACAAGCAAATCGGCATTCGCCGCGCGCTGGGCGCAACGCGCGCCAACATCCTGCATTACTTCCAGATCGAAAACCTCGTGATCGCGGGTGGCGGCTGCGCCGTCGGCGTGGTGTTGGCGATCGGCATCAACCTTGCGCTGCTCAAAGCATTCCAGATGGAGCGCATGCCGGTGTGGTACGTAATCATCGGCGTTTTGGTGATCCTTGCTCTGGGCCAACTCGCGGTGTTCGTGCCCGCACGGCGCGCTTCGAGTGTGCCCCCCGTCGTGGCAACCCGCAGCGTCTGAGTATGGATTGCAGTACAGGGTGAACAAAGTCCCCCTGCTCCAGTCCAAGCCCTGCGATGATGGGTTTGGAACAGATCCATCCGTGGACCGAAGGACGTTTGATGACGATACACCCCGCCGCCGCGAGCCTGGGAATGCTGGTGATGCTGGCGTGCGCGCAGCCTGCCGGCGCGGTAACGCCGGATGGCCCGGGCGTGCAGATGCTCAAGGTCGAGAATCACCGGGGCGCGCGGGATTACTTCGCAGCTGCGCTGCGCGAGCACCCGCAAGATGCGCAGGCCATGGCCGGCATGGCCAAGCTGGAGCTGACCGAAGCCCACAACAAGGCTGCGGTTGAATGGGCGTCGAAGGCGGCGGCGGTGGCACCGACCAACGCCGAATACCAGATGCTGTTGGGCTACGCCTACGCGCATTACATCCACAATGTGAACATCTTCCGCAGGCTTGGAATGGCCCACAAAGTTCGCGCCGCCTTCAAACGCGCGGTCGAGCTGGCACCTGACAGCGCCGATGGGCGCGCCGATCTTGCAAGTTTCTACATCCTTGCCCCCGGCATTGCCGGCGGCAACCTTGCCAAGGCGAAACTGCAACTTGACGCCCTGGACAAGCTTGCCCCGGTTCGCGCGAACGCACTGCACGCCGAAATCGCGATGAAGCAACACGATCCTGCGGCAGCCGGACGCTATATGCGTACTGCCGCGAAAATTGATGCCACCGGCAGCGGCGACCTGTACCTCGGCAAGTTCCTCGTGTCGCAAAAGGACTACACCGGTGCCTTCACTGCATTCGAAACCGGGATTCACGAACACCCATCCAACAGCGCCAACTATTACCAGTTCGGGCGGCTTGCCACCATCACCGGGACCCACGTGCAGGCCGGCATCCGCGACCTCAAGAAATACTTGACCATGCCGCACCGCTGGCAGCCCGACACACCCACGTACAAATGGGCGCGCTATCGGCTGGGCGTGCTGTACTCGATCGCCGGCGACGAAGTCGCCGCCAGGTCACAGTATCGGGCGGCCCTCGCCATGGATCCTGATTTCAAGCAGGCGGCAGCCGCATTGCATGCGCAGCAAGGCGGCGGCTGACCAACACGCCGCCTGGCAACGCGATCGGCCGTCAATGCCCACTCATGATGTCGACGAATCCCAGGGCTTCCCGAATGGGATCGAGCAATATGCCGTAGCGCGCTGTGCGTGCCGTGTCGCGCCGCAACGGTTCGCGCACCTGGGGCGCGCTCGGGGATCGCACGGTACGCGGGTTGTGATGGAAATCGACGCAACCCGGTTCGAACTCCAGCCCGCAGAACCCCAGCAACGCGCGTACCTCGGCGTCGGTGTCGTCGATGAGGGATTCGTACGCCTGTTCCCGAACCGCATGCGGGAACAAGTGCAGCCACTGCCGCACCGCGCGATCAAAACCGTTCCAGTAAGCACCAAGATCCACGAAGCGGTGCGTCCAGCCCTGCCCGTCCGCGGTCATGAATTGGCGGTAACACGCGAAGCAGGTTTCCACCGGATCGCGGCGGCAAACCACGATTTTTGCACCCGGCAACATCGCGCGGATCGCGCCGGCGTGCATCCAGTTTCCCGGCAATTTGTCGGTGAAGAACGGCTTTCCCCGCCGCCAGCGTTGCGTGCGTTCGAGATAGCGTTCACCGAGCCGCTGCCAATCCGCGGCTTCCATCGTGCCAACCCAATCAGGGTAGTGCCGGCCACGCCGCCTCGATTCCTCCATCAGCACCTGCGGCAAGTCATGCAACTCGCCCGACCCTTCCACTCTGGAGTGTGAAGCCAGCATTTGCTCGACCAGGGTCGACCCCGAGCGCGGCAAGCTGACGATGAAGACCACGCCGTCACCGAGCGACGATGGCGCGCTGGCCGGCGATCGCGACGCAAATGCCGCGAGGATTGCATCAAGGCCCTGCGCAAACGCACGCGCATCCCAGCGTTGCAACTTGGCGGCGTGCGCGTGGGTTTCCTTGAGCACCGCCATCGCCTCGGCGTAGCGGACATGGGCATCGAGCACGCGACCTACTGCAAATCCCATGGCGATCCGGTCGCGCTCGCTGGCCGCCGGATCGCGTAACGCCGACCGCAGGGCCGGAATATCTTTGTCGCCAAGTGCCGCGCTGCCGAGCGTCGCAAGTCCCCACCACGCGTCACCACATGCTGCGCGCAAAGCCAGCACCGCACGATACGCCGCGGCCGCATCGGCGTCGCGACCAGCCGATGCGAGCAGCGCGGCCAGTTGCAGTTGCGCCTGCAGATTGCCGGGCGCAAGTTCCACCGCCTTGCGCAAGGCCGCCTCGGCCGCTTCGAACTGCACCGCGCGCACGCGCAAGACGCCGAGGTTGTACCACGCCAACGCCAAGCCGGGTTGCAGTTCGCAGGCACGTTGCAAGGCGGCCAGCGCGTCGTCGATGCGGCCGGCCGCGGCCAGTTGGACGCCCAACGTGCAACGCAGCGCCGCATCGCCGGGACGCTGCGACAGCGCACGCTGCATGGCATTCACCGCGCCCGCATGGTCGCCGGCGTGCCCGCGAACGCCGGCGAGCAAGTGCAACACATCAGGATGCTCGGGATATGCCACGGCCAAGTCTCGCACCAGCGGAACGCACTCGCGCAAGTTGCCGGCCTTCAGTGCGGCCCGCGCGCGCGCAAGCTTCGCCTGCGCCTCGCCGTCGAGCTCGTGCGATGGATTTGGCATGAGACCATCCGGGATCGGCAAAGCGCGCATCCTGACGCCCATCGCCCGCGGCTGGCAAGCTGCATTGCGGCAACCGGCGCGTTCCCCTGCGACAATACGCAGATCGCACGATCTGGAATCTCTGCACATGCTGCCCAACCATGTCCGCATCGTTGAAGTCGGCGCCCGCGATGGTTTGCAGAACGAGAAGACCATCATTCCGACCTCAGTCAAGATCGAACTGATCGACCGCCTGTCGGCATGCGGGCTCGAATGCATCGAAGCGAGCAGCTTCGTGAGCCCCAAGTGGGTGCCGCAGTTGGCCGACGCCGAAGCGGTGTTCGCCGGCATCACCCGCAAGCCCGGCGTGGACTACCCGGCGCTGGTGCCGAACATGCAGGGCTACGAACGCGCGCGCGCCGCGGGCGTCACCAGCATTGCGGTGTTCACGGCCGCCAGCGAAGCGTTCAACCAGAAAAACATCAATGCGTCGATCGACGAATCCATCGAGCGCTTCCGTCCGGTCATGGAACGCGCGCACACCGAGGGCGTACGGGTGCGCGGCTACGTTTCGACCGTGCTCGGCTGCCCGTACCAGGGCGCCGTTCCCGTCTCCGATGTCGTACGCGTATCCAAACGCCTGCATGCACTCGGTTGCGACGAAATTTCCCTCGGCGACACCATCGGTGTCGGCACCCCGGTCAAGGCCCGTGCGATGCTGCACGCCGTCTCGGGAGAAGTGCCGATGAAAGCGCTGGCCGTGCATTTCCACGACACCTACGATCAGGCACTGGCAAATATCTACGCCTGCCTGGAAGAAGGCGTGCGGGTGGTCGACAGCTCGGTATCCGGCACCGGCGGCTGCCCCTACGCGAAAGGAGCCACTGGCAACGTCGCCAGTGAAGATGTCACCTACATGTTGCAAGGCATGGGTATCGAAACCGGGATCGACCTCGACAAATTGATCGAGACCGGCGCGTGGCTGGCCAGACAACTCGGCAAACCGACATCGAGCCGGGTTACGCGCGCGCGGATGGGCGAGTAAAGGCTCTCATGCGATCATCCATGATCGCTGCATCGTGGAATGCACGACAGCGGGAATAATTTCGCATCGTCAACACCAGAACGGCCTTCCTTGGTCTGACTTACCACACAGCTGCTCCGCATGTCACCACCGGCCCGAGATTTCACAATTCGTCCGATCGACGCGCGCGACGATGCGGCCATGGCCGCGATCATCCGCAGCGTGATGCCGGAATTTGGTGCCGGCGGTGCGGGCTTCGCGATCCACGATGCTGAGGTCGATGCGCTGAGCGCGGCCTATTCCAAACCACGCAGCAGCTACTTCGCGCTTGAAATCGACGGCAGGATCGTTGGCGGTGGTGGCGTCGCACGGCTGGAACATGGCGAACCCGACATCTGCGAGCTGCGCAAAATGTATTTCTTGCCAGAGGCGCGCGGCCTCGGTGCGGGCCACGCAATGATCGAACGCTGCCTCGCCGTCGCACACGACTTCGGATTCAAGCGTTGCTACCTCGAAACCTTGACCGGCATGGACGCCGCCCAGCATCTGTACCGCAAGCACGGATTCACTCCGCTGTGCTCGCCGATCGGCAAGACCGGCCACCATGGCTGCGATCGCTGGTACATCCGCGCGTTGTGAGCGCCACGGCCACGTTACCTGCCGTACAATTACGCGTTTGCAATTCTGGAGTGAACGCATGCAACTCGACCAGGCCAAGGCCATCATCACCGGCGGCGCTTCGGGCCTCGGCCACGCCGTGGCGCAGCACCTTGTCGCCCGTGGCGGCAAAGTGGCACTGTTCGATGTCAACGAAGAGAAGGGCCATGCCGCCGCGCAGGAACTCGGTTCTGCGGCGCGCTTCATCAAGACCGACGTCACCAACGAGGCTGGTGTTTCGGCCAATGTCGCCGCCGCACGCGACGCGATGGGTGGCCTGAATGTGGTGATGAACTGTGCCGGTATCCTCGGCGCCGGGCGCGTGCTGGGCAAGGAAGGCCCGATGCCGCTCAAGACCTTCGCCGGTACCGTGATGGTGAACCTGATTGGCAGCTTCAACGTGGCCAAGGCTGGCGCCGCCCTGATGCAGGCGAACGATCCCGGCGCAGACGGCGAGCGCGGCGTGATCGTCAATACGGCATCGGTCGCCGCGTTTGAAGGCCAGATCGGCCAGGCGGCGTATTCGGCATCCAAGGGTGGCGTAGTCGGCATGACCCTGCCGATGGCGCGCGAGTTGTCGCGCTTTGGTATTCGCGTCATGACTATTGCTCCCGGCATCTTCTGGACGCCGATGGTGGACGGCATGCCGCCGCAGGTGCAGGAATCCCTCTCGGCATCGATCCCGTTCCCGTCGCGCCTCGGTCGTCCAGAGGAATTCGCTGACACGGTCGCCTTCATCCTCGGCAACCGTTATCTCAACGGCGAGACCATCCGCCTCGATGGCGCCGTGCGCCTGCAGCCCAAGTAAACGCCCTCCCACCCCCGAGTCCCGGCATGAAAGCTTCCGACACCAAGAAAGGCAACGTCGTCGAACACGAGGGCACCGTGTACCAGGTGCGCGACATCCAGCGCAGCTCGCCCACGGCGCGCGGCGGCAATGTCACCTTCCGTTTCACGCTGTACTCGATCCCGGGTGGACGCAAGTTCGATCTGAGCCTGCGCGCCGACGACGACCTCAAGGAAATGGAACTGGTGCGCCGCACCGTGAATTTTTCCTACAAGGACGGCGACGCCTTCGTATTCCTTGACGGCGAAGATTTCACGCCCTACATGCTGGACCCCGAGGTGGTCGGCGACAACGCTCCCTGGATCGTCGAAAGCGTCGAGGGCTATTACGTGCAGCTGATCGACGACGCGCCCGTTGCCTTGCAGGTGCCGACCAGTGTCGCGCTCACGGTCGTCGACACCGCGCCGGAACTGAAGGGCGCCTCGGCAACCAAGCGCAGCAAGCCTGCCAAGCTGGAGACCGGCGTGGAAATCCAGGTGCCGGAATACATCAGCACTGGTGAACGCGTGTGGGTGAACACCCTGACGGGCGAGTTTTCCGGACGCGCGTGAACGCGCGACACCGCGCGGAAGTCGGCTGTCTTTAGCCACCGCGTGTTGCGCCGCAGCACGGATGGCCGCGCGAATCGCACCTGCCAACATGACGTTCGCCGCTTGTGGTGCGCCGATTTCGCAAGTATGTTACGGCGCGCTTGCCGCTGAATTAGCGCAAGTCCGCGCGTGGCCTCGAAGGGGGGCGTTGTGCGGTACATCCCGCCACGTTGACAGAGGCAGATAACGCGCATGACATTCTGGAACCAACTTTGGACGACGAAGCCGATCGAGGCCGAACTCGGCGACAACGAACTGAAACGCACGCTCGGGCCGTGGGCACTCACCGCGCTTGGCATCGGCGCGATCGTCGGCACCGGCATCTTCGTGCTGACCGGCGTCGCCGCGGCCAACAACGCCGGCCCGGCACTCGCATTGTCCTTCGTGGTCGCGGGCTTCGTCTGCGCGATGGCGGCACTGTGCTACGCCGAATTTGCCGCGATGATCCCGGTCGCCGGCAGCGCCTACTCGTATTCCTACTCGACCCTCGGCGAATTGATCGCATGGTTCATCGGCTGGAACCTGGTGCTTGAATACCTGGTTTCGATTTCCGCTGTCGCGGCCGGGTGGTCGGGTTATGTCGTGTCGCTGTTGAAACACATCGGCATCGTGATCCCGGCTGCGTTCGCCAATGCTCCGCTGGCCAAAGGCGCCGGAGCGATGTCGGTGGTGGCAACCGGCGACGTCATCAACCTGCCCGCGGTGTTCATCGTGCTGGCAATCACCGCGCTTTGCTATTTCGGCATCAAGCATTCCTCGACCGTGAACATCTGGATCGTCGTCATCAAACTGACGGTGATCTTCCTGTTCATCATCTTCGGATTGCATTACATCGTGCCGGAGAACTGGCACCCGTTCGTGCCGGACCGCGTGTGTTCCACCGCCGGTGCCGTCGGCGACATGTGCCGCCCGGGCAAGTACGGCTGGATGGGCGTGTTCGAAGGTGCGGCGATCATCTTCTTCGCCTACATCGGCTTCGACGCGGTCTCGACCGCGGCGCAGGAAGCCAAGAACCCGAAGCGCGACATGCCAATCGGCATCCTCGCCAGCCTGCTGATCTGCACCGCCCTGTACATCATCGTGTCGCTGGTGTTGACCGGCATCGTGCCGTTCAAGGAACTGAACGTACCGAACCCGGTCTCGTTCGGCATCGAACAGGTGCCTGCGCTGCGCAACTGGCTGGCTCCGCTGATCGATATCGGCGCACTGGCCGGGTTGTCGTCGGTGATCCTGGTGATGGTGATCGGCCAACCGCGCATTTTCTACGCGATGAGCAAGGACGGCCTGCTGCCGCCTGCCTTCGGCAAGGTGCACCCGCGCCACCAGACCCCGCACGTGGCCACGCTCATCACAGGCATCATCGCCGCGATCGGCGCCGGCCTGTTGCCGATCGACATTCTGGCTGAGCTGACCAACATCGGGACCCTGCTGGCGTTCCTGGTGGTCTGCATCGCGGTATTGGTGATGCGCTACACGCGCCCCGACATGCCGCGTCCATTTCGTACACCGTGGCCATGGGTCACCTGCGTAGTCGGCGCGCTCGGCTGCGTGGTGTTGATCCTCAGCCTGCCGCACGACACCTGGTGGCGCGCCATCATCTGGACCGCGATCGGCCTCGTGATCTACTTTGGCTATGGCTTGCGGCACAGCCGGCTGCGCAAACGCTGAGCGGGACCCGCCCCCCACCAACAGCTTGTTGAAGCCGGACTCGGCTCCGCCGGATCAAGCACTTGCGTTGCTTGTTCCGCGGCGGGGCATCCATGACCCGCGCTGGCAGGGTGAATTCAACACCCTGACAAATCGCCATCCATACTCAATCGTATGGATGGAAATTCTCGATTCATCAAAATATTAACGCTGTAAGTCTTTGCTTTTGCGTTGAATAAAATTCATCTGCAAATTGTGCCATCTCGTTCTTGGCCCCCTGCCCCCACCCGCGCTATGATTTGTCTTCCGCGGGATTTCCCATTGGCAGTGGACCCCGGACCGCCGCCCGGTGCGGCAAGCGTAGTCAGCTCCTCCGCTTGCCGTATCCGGGCAGCAACTTTTAAAGCCCCGTGGTTTTCCAGTCGCCCGCCGCCCACGAATCGATACGAAATGCGCGCTGATGGACGCTCGCCGAGCTGACGATGCTTTCGCCGGCACAAAAAACCGGGGCGGCCCAAGGCCAGCCCGATTCCTGTTTCACGAACGCGCACAGCGCGCGTGCAGCCAAGCCAGCGACGTCGCCGATCAGCCCTTGGCCTGGAACCCCGCGCACCAACCCTTCGAGTGCACGTCAAAGCCAGGGAAGATCGCGCATGGCCCGTAAGCGTCACCAGCCTTGCCCTGGAAATGGACGCAAGCCGCGCAATCCTGCCCGGGTTTGTGCGGCGCCGGCGCCTTGGTGTCGTCTTCGACATAATTCAACGCCTTGGCCGTAGCGTTGGTCGCGGCGCTGAGGTGCGGCAGCGCGGCCATCACGCGTCGCGGCAGTGCGCTCAGCACAGCCAACGCAGCCGCAGTGCCGCCAGCAAACTTCAGGAAGCGGCGGCGGCTGGACGGGGTTTCATCAGTCATGTCGGTACTCCTCTCCGTAAGAACACGTGTGGGCACCGCACCATCCTAGCGCCTGTAGCCCACGGCGGCGTGAATTGCCGGCGTGGGGCGCATGCTACATTCAGCGGACTGAACGAACCTGCGTCGCGAGCATGACATCAAGCCCACCCGGATTCACCGACCGCCTGCACGCATGCGGTGTGGAAATCGCCCGCGCCGGTGTCGAGTTTGCAGCGCGCGGCTGGACACCTGCGACCAGCAGCAATTTCTCGACGCGCATTGACGACGCGCACATCGCGGTCACGATCTCCGGGCGCGACAAGGGCGCACTGACACCTGCTGATGTCATGGCGGTGGATCTCGATGGCCACGCTCTTGATCCGGCGCTGAAGTCATCAGCTGAAACCGAGTTGCATCTGCAGCTCTATCGCCGCCTCCCCGAGACCGGCGCGGTGCTGCACACCCACTCGCACAATCAGACGGTCGCATCGCGCTTGTTCGCACCCGTGGGTGTCATCGCGTTGCGTGGCTGGGAGCTGCAGAAGGCGATCACCGGTTACACCACCCACGACAGCGAACTGGATCTGCCGGTATTCCCCAACTCGCAGGCGATGGCCGACATCGAAGCCCGCGTCGATGCGTGGCTCGATGCCGGCAAGCCCCTCCACGCCTACCTCATCGATGGTCACGGCCTTTACACTTGGGGCCGCAACATGATCGAGGCCAAGCGCCACCTCGAAGCCCTGGAATTCCTGTTGGCCTGCGAACTCGACTTGAAACGACTTGGAGCCAATCCATGAGCCGCCTGCGTGTGTATGCCCAGAACGAACCTGGGCGTCCGCTTGACACCCTGCTTGACCACGCCATGATCGCCCATGCCCTGGACGAAGTCGGCGTGCGCTTCGAACGCTGGGAAGCCGCCCAGCCGATCGAACCGGGCGCCACTCAGGACGAAGTGATCGCGGCGTATGCCAGTGACATCGACCGCCTGAAGCAGGAAAAAGGCTATCGGGCCGTCGACGTGATTTCGCTCACCGCCGACCATCCGCAGAAAGACGCCTTGCGCCAGAAATTCCTGTCCGAACACGCGCACTCGGAAGACGAGGTGCGTTTCTTCGTGGCCGGACAAGGCCAGTTCACCCTGCACATCGGCGAACGTGTCTATGACGTCCTGTGCGAGAAGGGCGACCTGATTGGCGTGCCCGACGGCACGCGGCACTGGTTCGACATGGGGCCGAACCCGCACTTCGTCGCGATTCGCCTGTTCACCAACACGGAAGGCTGGGTCGCGACTTTTACCGGCGACGACATTGCCGCGCGCTTTCCGCGGCTGCAAAACTGACCCCGCCCATGAGCGTGGAATTCTCGGGCATCCGGGCCGTCCTCACCGACATCGAAGGCACCACCAGTTCGATCAGCTTCGTCAAGGACGTGCTGTTTCCCTACGCGCGCAAACACCTGCCCACTTTCGTCGCCGAGCACCGGGACGACCCCGAGGTGTGTCGCTGGCTGTCTGCCACCGCGACGGATGCCGGTATCGACGACCCCGAATCACCGCGCGTCGTCGCCGCCCTGCTCGGCTGGATCGATGCCGACGTCAAGGCCACGCCGCTGAAAGCGCTGCAGGGCATGATCTGGAAGGCCGGCTACGAGTCGGGCGCCTACCGCGCGCACATGTATCCGGAGGTGCCCGCGCGGCTGCGCGCATGGAAGGCGCAAAGCCTGAAACTGTATGTGTTTTCGTCCGGATCGGTGCCGGCGCAGCAGTTGTTCTTCGAACACAGCGAAGCTGGCGATCTCGCGCCACTCATCGACGGCTGGTTCGACACCGAAACCGGTGGCAAGCGCGATGAGGCTTCGTACACCCGGATCGCCGCCGCGATTGGCCTGCCATCATCCGCCATCGTGTTCCTGTCCGATATCGCTGCCGAACTCGACGCCGCCAAGGCAGCGGGAATGCCCACGGTGCAGCTGTGTCGTCCGCCGGAGTCATGCACGGACACCGGCAAGCACCCATGCGCGGCTGATTTCCAGGCCATCCATCTCGCATGAAATGGCTCGCCGCGATTGCATTGTCGATGCTCGCCAGCGTGGCCATGACCGCGTCCGCCGACACGCCTGACGCCGACGCGTGGCCCGCCAATGCACCCACACCCGAACAGGTTGTCTATGCGCAAACCGGCTTGCTGGAAGCGGAAGCGTCACGGCTGCAGCCGCGCTCGCCCGGCAAGGTGAACATGTATGCGATCGTGTTCGCGGGTGACAGCAGTGAAAACGTTTTTCGCAACGAAGCGGAATATTTCGACAAGCTGTTTTCGCAACGTCTCGGCGCCAAGGGGCACGTGCTGGTGCTGGAGAACAACCCGGCAGCGTTGAGCACCCGGCCACTGGCGACGTGGACCAACCTCGAAGCTGCGCTGGACGACGTCGCAGCGAAGATGGATCCCGCCCAGGACATCCTGCTGATGTATTTCACCACCCACGGCAGCGAGGACCACACCCTGCTGGTCGACATGGATCCGCTGCCACTCGACCAGATCGGCGCCGGCGACCTGCCCGGCATCCTTGCGGAGCATCCCTTCAAGTACAAAGTGGTGATCGTCAACGCCTGCTATTCCGGTGGTTTCATCCCGCCACTCAAATCTGCGGACAGCATGATCATCACGTCCGCGCGCAGCGACCGCTCATCATTCGGCTGCGGCGAGCAGTCCGAACTCACCTGGTTCGGTCATGCCTTCCTGGTCGACGCCCTGAACAAGACCGACAACTTCCGGATGGCCTTCGCGATGGCCAAGGCGCAAGTTTCCACATGGGAAAAGCGCGATGGCTACCAGGCATCCGATCCGCAAATCTCTATCGGTAACGGCATCGCCGCACAACTCAACCGATGGCGAAGTGGCTTCACGCCTGGCCCGGCGATACAGTTCGCGCCGGCATCCACACATCCGCAAGGCACGCACCGTTGAGCACAACGCAACCCGCTCCCGCCCTGATCATCCTGGCCGCCGGCCTCGGAAGCCGTTACGGCGCATCCAAACAAACCGCCGGGATCGGCCCGGATGGCGAGTGGTTGCTGGAATACGCGATCCACGATGCACTGGCGGCAGGCTTCAAGCAGATCGTGCTGGTGATCCGCACTGAATCTCACGACGAGTTGGCTCAACGCCTCGCTCCGCACCTGGCCGGGCGTGGCGAACTGCAGTTCGTCGAGCAGCGCCTCGACAACATCCCCGACGGATGCAAGGTTCCGGAAAACCGCAGCAAGCCGCTCGGCACCGGACACGCGTTGTGGTGTTGCGCGCCGCTGCTGCATGGCCCCTATGCGGTCATCAACGCCGACGATTACTACGGCCACGATGCATTCGCACTGCTCGCCAATCACTTTCGCCGCAGCGACGATCCGGCGATGGTCGGCTACCGCCTCGACCAGACGCTGTCCGCCCACGGTTCCGTCAATCGCGGGGTGTGCCGCGTCGATGCCGCCGGTCATCTCGTCGACGTCAGCGAGTACATCGGCATCGCGCGTGGCAACGCCGGCACTATCACCGGCACCGCCCCGGACGGCTCACTCCAAGCGCTTGCCGGTGACACCGTGGTCTCACTGAACTGCTGGGGGCTTACGCCCGCGCTGCTGCCTGACCTGGATGCGGGCTTGCGCGCTTTTCTTGCAGCAGCAGGCGAACGCGACGAGTATTTCCTGCCGCACGCGATCACGACGCATCTGGCCACGCACCGCCGGCCATTGTCGGTGTTGTGCACCGGCAACAATTGGCTGGGCCTGACCTATGCCGACGATCGCGAACGGGTAGCCACCGCCATCGCGGGTTGGCATGCTGCGGGAACTTATCCGACCCCGCTGTGGCCGCACGCGTGAACAAAACCGTCGACCTCGATCTGACGACCCGCACGGGGCTTGCCGAGGCCTGGGGCCTCAGCCCGCACGCGCACTTCGAGCCGCTGGGCAACGGTCTGATCAACCGTACCCTGCTGGTCACCGACGACGGCCGCAAACGCGTGCTGCAATGCCTCAATACCCATGTGTTCCGCGATCCGGCACGGGTGATGCGTAATTGCCACGCCGTCACCGCACACCTTGGCCGCAAACGCGCAGCCGGCCACTACGACTATGCCGTACTCGAACTGGTACCAACGCTGGCGGGCGACCCCGCTGCCGTGTTGGCAGGCGACACGTGGTGGCGGATGTACGACCACGTTCCCGACACCGTCACCTTCGACGTTGCCGAGACACCTGATCTGGTCCACGAGGCAAGCCGCGGGTTCGGCGCCTTCGCAGCCGCATTGGCCGACGTGGACGTGCGGACAATCGGCGACGTCATCCCGCGCTTTCATGATCCGGTGCGACGCTTCGAGGCTTTCCGCAGGGCTTTGGTCGCCGATCGGGCCGAGCGCGCCTCCGAGTGCACCGATACATGTGCGGCAGCGCTGTCGTTCGACGACGTCCTCAGCCACTGGCACCTGCTGCAGCGGCAAGGCTTGCCAGCGCGCATCACCCACAACGATTGCAAGCTCAACAACCTGTTGTTCGACCACGGCGGCCGCGCGACCTGTGTGGTTGACCTCGACACCGTGATGTCCGGTACGCTGCTATTCGATTTCGGCGACATGGCGCGCAGCATGCTGAGCCCCGTCCCGGAGGACTCCACCGACCTCGGGCGCGTGCGGGTTCGCCACGAGTATTTCGCAGCGCTGGCACGCGGCTACCTGGATGGCTGCGGCGCAATGCTGACGCAACTGGAACGCGATAACCTGGTGTTCGCCGCCAGACTCGTCACCGGCGTGATCGGCCTGCGCTTCCTCACCGACCACCTCGATGGCGATCACTATTTCCGCGTCACTCACGCCGGTCACAACCTTGAGCGCGCGCGCAACCAGTTCACCTTGTACGCGGCTTTGACAGCCGAGGCCGAAAATCTGCAAGCGCTGGTGCCCCGGTAGGCAGGGCCGCTTGCGTCACGCGCCTGCGTGGCGTTGTGCCAATACATCGGCCACATCCGCCAACGACTTGCCGCGCGCGCGCAACAGAACCGTCAAGTGGTAAACCAGGTCGGCAGCTTCGCCGAGCAAGGCGTCGTCATCCTGCACCACGGCCGCCAGTGCGGTTTCGACGCCCTCTTCGCCAACCTTCTGCGCGATCCGCCGGATCCCGGCCTCGAACAGGCGCGTCGTATAGCTGCCATCCGGCCGCTCGGCGGCGCGTGTTGCGATCAATTCGTCGAGTTCGGCCAAGAACGCCAGCGGCGGGCGCGTGTCGTCACCAAAACAGCTCGACGAGCCGAGATGGCAGGCAGGCCCGCGCGGTTGCGCGGAAACCAGCAAGGTGTCGCGATCGCAGTCGATGCGAATGGCCTTGACGTCCAGGAAGTGCCCGGACGATTCTCCCTTCGTCCACAGCCGCTGCCTGCTGCGACTGAAGAACGTGGCCCGCCCGCTGCGGCGGGTTTCGGCAAGCGCCTCGACGTTCATGTAACCGAGCATCAGTACCTCACCGGTGCCCCAATGCTGCACGATGGCCGGCAACAACCCGCCGCCCTTGGCCCAGTCGAGGCCATCGGCAACATCGCTGACGCGATCGGTGGCCGTGCGGCTCACGGGCGTATCTCCACGCGCTGGCTACGCAACCATTGCTTCAATGCCGGAATGGCGATTTCACCCGAATGAAATACACTCGCGGCAAGCGCACCGTCCACGTCAGCGTCGGTGAAGGCGGCAAGGAAGTGATCAGGCGTCCCTGCCCCGCCGGATGCCACCAGCGGCACACGGCAAATCGCGCGCGCCGCCCGCAACTGCTCAAGGTCGTAGCCGTGGCGCACGCCGTCGCTACCCATGCAATTCAAGACAATTTCGCCGGCGCCGCGCTCCTGAGCTTCGACGATCCAGTCCAGCGTGCGCCGCGTCGACGCCAGTGTCCGCCGGGGCTCGCCACTGTACTGGCGCACACGCCACTCACCATCCGCATCGCGCAACGAGTCAACGCCTACCACCACGCATTGCACGCCGAAGGCTGCGGCCAGCTCGTCAATAAGCCCGGGGCGTTCCAGCGCAGGCGAGTTGATCGAGATCTTGTCGGCACCTGCGTACAGCACGGCGCGCGCAGCAGCGACGCTGCGGATGCCACCGGCGACGCAAAACGGGATATCGAGTTCGCGCCCCACGCGTTCCACCCAACCGACATCGACGCTGCGGCCATCAGGGCTGGCCGAAATGTCGTAGAACACCAGTTCGTCTGCGCCCTCGTCGCGAAAGCGCAGGGCGAGATCGACGATCTCACCCACCACCACGTGGTCGCGAAAGCGCACGCCCTTGACCACCTTGCCGTCGCGCACATCGAGGCACGGAATGATGCGGCGGCTCAGCATCGCAGCGCATCCTGCAGCTCGAATTTACCTTCCAGCAAGGCCCGCCCCACGATCACCCCGCGTACGCCAGAGTCACGCACATGGCGGATGTCGTCGAGCGTGCAGGCACCGCCGGAAGCCTGGATCTCGAAATCTGGCGCCAATGCGTGCAACACACGATACAAATCGAGGTTGAACCCGGACAGCATGCCGTCACGCTCGATGTCGGTGCACAGAACATGTCTCGCGCCAGCGCGCTGGTAATGCGCGGCAAGACTTTCAAGCTTCACCAGTGAGTCCTCGGTCCAGCCATGCACGGGCAAGCGCCAGGTCCCGGCCTGGTAACGGACGTCGAGCGCCAGCACCAACTTGTCGGGTCCGAACTGGCTGATCCAGATCGCGGTCGCGTAGGGGTTCTCGACCGCAAGGCTGCCTACCACCGCACGCGAGACGCCGGCGGAATACAGCCTCCGCAAATCATCGGTGGTGCGCACGCCGCCGCCAGCCTGCACCTGCAATTGGCCAGCACGTGCGATGGCTTCAATTGCGGCGATGTTTTCAAAGCGGCCTGAGCGCGCGCCATCGAGGTCAACCACATGCAGCCATTGCACGCCGCTGTCGGCATAGCGTTGCGCCAGCTCCAGTGGCTTGAACGCAAACATGGTTTCGTGCGCATAGTCGCCCTGGCGTAGCCGCACTACCCGGCCACCGCGCAAGTCGATCGCTGGAATCACCTGGAAAGTCATAAGGCCAGAAAGTTGCGCAAGACGGCCGCCCCCAATTCAGCAGACCGTTCCGGATGGTACTGCACCCCGAAAAAATTGCCGTGCCCGATCACCGCAGAAAACGCCACACCATGTTCACTGGTCGCCAGCGTCGCGCCGCACTCAGGCACTGCGTAGCCGTGCACAAAATAAGCCCAGCCGTCGGCCGCGTCTGCCTGCAACAACGGATCCGGCGCACAAGCCTGCACCCGATTCCAGCCCATGTGCGGCACCCGCAGCCCCTCGCCGCCTGGCATGCGCCGGACCGGCGCATCAATGATCCCGAGGCAATCAACGTCGCCTTCGTCCGAATGCGTGCACAACAACTGCATGCCCAGGCACACACCCAGCACCGGCTGGGTGAGCGCACGCAGGACGTCGACCAAAGCGAGCTCCCGCAAACGTGCCATGCCGGCCGCTGCGGCGCCCACACCCGGCAGAATCACATGGGTGGCGGCGCGAATGGCCGTGGCCTCCTCCGTCATCTGCGCGTCAACGCCCAATCGCTGCAGCGCGTAGCGCAACGAGCCGATGTTGGCGCCACCCGAATCCACCAGCACCACGCTCATGCCAGCAAGCCTTTGGTGCTGGGCAGCGCATCGCCTTCGCGCCGCAGCGCCTCCCGCAGCGAACGCGCAACGACCTTGAAACACGCCTCGACCATGTGGTGCGCGTTGTCGCCCCGCACTGTCAGGTGCAGATTCGCGCCCAGCGCATCGGTGAGCGAGCGGAAAAAGTGCGGCACGAGTTCGGTTGGCAAATCACCGACGCAGTCACGCGGGAAGCGTCCATCGAACACGAAGTACGCGCGTCCGGAAAGATCCACACGGGCATCCGCCGCGCTCTCGTCCATCGGCAGGGAAAACCCGTAGCGACCAATGCCGCGTTTGTCGCCCAATGCTTCCCGCAACGCGGCGCCGATCGCGAGCGCGCAATCTTCGACGGTGTGGTGCTCATCGACCGCAGTATCGCCCGCGCAGCGCACGCGCAAGGCAAAACCGCCGTGCTTGCCGAGTTGTTCCAGCATGTGGTCAAAAAAGCCGATGCCGGTGGCAATGTCCGGTTCGCCCGCGCGATCGAGGTCGACTTGCACCGCAACGCGAGTCTCGCGCGTGTTGCGCTCAATGGCCCCCAATCGCGGACGATCCAGCAGGCGATGCGCAACCTCGCCCCAATTGATTCCTCGTGGCCCGACCCGGAAGCCGCGCACGCCCAGGTTCGCCGCAAACATCAGGTCCGTATCACGATCACCCACCATCGCCGATGCGTCCCGGCTCCAACCGTCATCCGCGAGGTAATGCCGCACCAGGCCGATACCGGGCTTGCGTGTATCCAGTTCCTCGTGTTCGAAACTGCGATCAACCAGCACTTCGCTGAACCGAATGCCTTGCGACGCGAGTATGCGCATGAGAAGTTCCTGCGCCCCCCGGAAATCGACTTCGGGAAAACTGGGCGTACCGAGCCCGTCCTGATTCGTCACCATCACCAGT
Source organism: Rhodanobacter sp. (assembly GCA_022730295.1). Lineage (GTDB taxonomy): Bacteria > Pseudomonadota > Gammaproteobacteria > Xanthomonadales > Rhodanobacteraceae > 66-474. The sequence goes on from DZCM01000002.1 coordinate 25,697, forward strand.
TCGTAGCCGGCGCCGACGCAGCGCTGCAGGGCAGCGATCACTCCGGGCATCAGGTCGAATTTCCCGAAGCTGTCGAGTTGCTCGTCGGCCGGCTCGATCACGAGACACCCATCGCGATCGACGAACAGGAGCTTGCGTTTCATGGCGACTGCTTCGCGCGTGGCATGGCTCGCGCGCGCGCGGCCAGGGGTACGCGCAAAACCTGCAACACGCACTCGTTGTCTTCCGGCGAACCGATCGTGACGCGCAAGGCGTCACCAAGGCCGGCGTGCCGGCGCACATCGCGCACCACCACGCCAGCGTTCCACAACGCAACCAAGGCCGCTTCCGCGTCGTGGAACCGCACAGTCAGGAAGTTGGCTTGCGATGGCAACACCGCGCGAACGCCGGGAAGTCCGGCCAACGTTCGCTGCATCCGCGTGCGCTCTTGCCGGATTGCGGCAACCCGTCCCCGCATCTCCAGCTCACCCGCACGCGACAGCGCTTGCATGGCCGCGTCCACGCACGGCACCGGCAGCGGATACGGCGGCATGATTTTGCGCAGCATCGCGACCACATCGGCGTTGGCGAGTAGCGTGCCGATGCGCACGCCCGCCAGCGCCCACGCCTTCGACAAGGTCCGCAGCACCACGAGGTTGTCGAAGTCACGAATGCACGTGGCGACACTGCCGTCGGGACCATCGGGCGTGACAAATTCGACGTAGGCCTCGTCCACCACCAGCAACGCCCGGCCTGCCAGCGCTTCGGCGAGATACAAAATTGCAGCGCGCGGTACACCCGCACCACCTGGATTGTTCGGCGCGCATACGAACACCAGTTTCACGGCCGGCGTCAATGCTGCAAGCAGCGTGTTGATGTCGAGCGAGAAGTCCGCGCGCAAAGGCGCTTCGATCACCGCGGCACCCTGGACGCGCGCGCTCACCGCGTACATGCCGAAAGTCGGCGGCGAAATCAACACGGCGTCCTGCCCGGCGCGACAGAATGCGCGCACCAGCAGATCAATACCTTCGTCGCTGCCGCGTCCGACCAGCAACTGGTCCGCATTGACACCGTAGAGTTCCGCCATGCGCGCGACCAGCACAGCCGGTTGCGGATCGGGATAGCGATTCCACCCATCGCCACCACCAACGTGTGGCCAGGGTGATTCGTTGGCGTTCAACAACACGGATCCGCCGCGCGCTTCCATGCGTGCAGATGAATAGGCTTGCATTGCGCGGATTTCCGGGCGCACAAGGTCGAGAACGTTCATGCGAGCGTCGCTCCCATATCCGTATCGATTTCAGCAATCCGTTCCATCCTCAACGTCACCGCGCGACGATGTGCTTCCAGTCCTTCCGCCGCGGCCAGTGTTGCCGCGCACACCCCGATCGTCCGCAACCCTTCCGCGCTGCACTCCTGCACGGTGACCTGCTTCTGGAAGCTCGCCACCGACACGCCACTGCAGCTGCGCGCCCAGCCACCGGTCGGCAACACGTGGTTGCTGCCACTGCAGTAATCACCCACGGATTCAGGCGTCCACCTGCCGAGAAACACCGAGCCGGCGCTGTGGACGTGATCCAGCCACTGGCGCGGCTCGCGCACCGCGAGAATCAGGTGCTCCGGCGCATAACGGTTACTCACGTCCAGCGCGATCGCCAACGAGTCCACGCCGATCAATCGCGCGTGTCGCAGCGCCTCGGTGGCGATCGAAGCGCGCGGCAGCTCGGAGCACTGGCGCAGCACTTCTCGCTCCACCGCCTCCAGCAACGCCGGCGAATCGCTGACCAGCAGCACCTGCGAGTCCGGACCGTGCTCGGCTTGTGACAAGAGGTCGGCTGCGACCAGCACCGGATCCGCGCCAGCATCAGCGATCTCCAATACCTCGGATGGTCCGGCCGGCATATCGACGGCAGCGCCTTCGATATCGCATGCAACCTGCAACTTGGCTTCGGTCACGAAAGAGTTGCCGGGGCCAAACAATTTGTCGCAGCGGGGAATCGACTCGGTGCCATAGGCCATGGCCGCGATCGCCTGCGCGCCGCCGAGCTTGAAAATCCGCTGCACGCCACAGACTCCCGCCGCGAACAGCACCGCGGGATCACAGCCTCCGTCAGCCCGCGGCGGGGTGCACAAAAGCATCTCGGGGCATCCAGCGAGACGCGCAGGTACGCCGAGCATCAGTGCCGTGGACGGCAAGGGCGCGCTGCCGGCGGGTACGTACAACCCGACCCGGGTGACTGGCCGCGCCACGCGCTCGACGCGTACGCCCGGCGCCGTCTCCACCGACACCGGCGACGCCATGCACGCGCGATGGAAGGCCTCGATACGCGCCGCGGCCTCCCTAATTGCACGCTTCAGCGCATTGTCCAACGCGGCTTCGGCTGCGCCGCGCTCCGCATCGCCGACTTCCAGGGCGTCAAGCATGACGCCATCGAAACGCGCAGTGCAATCGCGCAAGGCTGCATCACCCCCGGCGCGCACGCGGGTGATGATCTGCGCGACCTGATCGCGAAACTGCGCCGCACGCGACTGCGTTGGCCGCGCCAACACCGCGAGACGGGATGCTTCCGACAGCGATGCCCAATCCACGCGTTTCATGCCAGCGCCCGTTCCACCGGCAGCACGAACAACTCGCGCGCGCCGGCACGCTGGATCGCCTCGAGCTGGCGCCACCCAAGTTCGTCGGCGCACAGGGCCTGCAACATGACCTGTCCCGGCTGGCCATCCATTTGCAATACCATCGGGTGCGGCGAGCCCGGCAAAGCCCGCACGATGCCTTCGACGGCTTCGCGCGCGGCCTGCAACAGCAGCAGGCGTGAACCACGCACCCGGCTGACGCCGTCGATCCGCTTCAGCAACAACTCGATCGCACCGCGCCGGTCATCGCTCGGCAACACCGAAGGCCCGATCAATACGGCGCTGCTTTCCAGCACCACTTCAACTTCGCGCAACTGGTTGGCGACCAGCGTGGCGCCACTCTGGACGAGGTCGCAGATCGCATCGGCGGTGCCAAGCCGCGGCGCGATCTCCACCGAACCTGACAGCGTCACCACTTCCGCATTGACAGCGTGCTCGTCCAGCCACGTGCGCAGCAACGACGGATAGGACGTGGCGATGCGCAGGCCCTGCAGCGCCGCCACACCCCCGTAGGCACTCGCCTGCGGCATCGCGATCGACAACCGGCAGCGCCCGAAGCCGAGATCACGCAGGATTTGCAGCGTCGGCGCAGCACGAGCAGGTTCGCCTGCCTCGCCTTCAGCGACCACGTTACGCCCGACGATGCCGAGGTCGCAGGCACCTTGCCTGATCAGTCCGGGAATGTCGTCATCGCGCACCAGCAGCAGGTCGACCGGCTCGCCCTCGCCGAAGCAAAACAAGCCATCCCGGCTGCGCCGGAACGAAAGCCCGCAGCGGTCGAGCAGCTCGAAGCACGGCTCGCTGAGCCGCCCGGAGCGTTGCACGGCTATCCGCAGACGGTCGCGCTGGTTCATGACCGCGGCCCACGAGCGCGACTCGTACGCGCAGCTGCCGTCCGGTAGCCACCGCTGCCCTGGTTGAGAAATCGCGCCACCCGCCCGATCGTCGTGATGCTGACTGCGGTGTGTTCGTGGATTTCGCGGTACGGCATGCCATCCAGCACGAACGGCACCACCGTCCAGCGGTCAACCAACGCCTCCAGCTCGGCGGGCGTGCAAAGATCATGCAGGAACGCGCGCATTTCGCCAACGCCGTGCATGGCAAGCAGCGCCTTGCAGAGCTTCGTTTCGGCCGAGTCGGACGAGGTTTCGGGGTCTAGCGCGCGGCGTTTCATTGTCAATTCCGGGCAGCGATGGGCACGCATGTCGATTCACTAATGTACTAACGCGTTAGTACATTGGACGCGACAATAACAGACGACCATGCCGCGCTGCAAGCGGCGCCATCCGATCCCGTTCAAACAGGCTTCAGCTGCCCGGCGCCTTCCCTACACGACGTAGGCGCGCTCGCGCACCAGTCGGCAAGCCTCGGCGATGTCATGCTGGATCGCACGATCACGGTGCATGAAGGCGACAGTCTCCCGGATCCGCACATGTGTTGCACGCACCGCCGCACCCGGCCGGAATGCCGTCGAATCCGCCAGGGCGCCCGCGAGCGATTGCACTTCCTGCTCGAACTGGGTGCGCTGGGGACTGTCGCTTGCCGGCGCCAGCGCCACCTTGGCCGCAAGCGCCTGCCAGCCGCCAGCCGACGCCAACCGGCGGGCGGCGTTCAGCATCTCACTGCGGTAATCCAGCGCCTGCGCCGCAGTGTAGATCTCCAATGCCAGCACGTCGGACACGTCGCGCAACATGTGCAACACCTGGCGCGCCTCGTTGGCACCCATCGAGACATGATCCTCGGCGTTGGCGCTGGTCGGGATCGAATACACGCTGGCCGGATGCGCGCGCGTGGCCAATTCGTTGACCAGGGCCGCCGCAGTGTACTGCACGATCATGAAGCCGGAGTCGGTGCCGTCCTCGTTGCCAGTGAGGAACGCCGGCAAGCCATCGTTGGTGGCCGGGTCGACCAGTTTGTTCAAGCGCCGTTCGGAAATCGACGCCAGCACCGGAATCGCGGCCTTCACGTAGCTCATCGCCAGCGCCAGCGGCATGCCGTGGAAGTGGCCGGCGGAGATGACTTGCTCTTCGATGTACTGCGCGCCCTCGGCGTCAGGGAAGATCAGCGGATTGTCGGTAACCGAATTCAACTCGACGTCGATGACTCGGCACGCCTGCGCCCACGCGTCGCGTACCGCGCCATGCACCTGTGGCATGCAGCGCAGGCAATAGGCATCCTGTGGCTGGTGTTTCTTGCCGCCCTTGAACGGAAGGAAACGCTGATAGAACGCCTCGCGCCCGTGGCGCTTGTCGGCCGGCACCCATTCCCAACCGATATCGAAACTGAGTGATTGATCCTCTGGCCGCGTCCAGGCCTTCGCCGACCACGTTCGAAAGTGCGGCACCAGGTGATAGGGAATGTCGACGAGGGTGGAGTCTTGCAGCAGTCCGCGCACATGGCGTGCGGTATCGACCTGCCCGGGATGCGGACGCAATGCGTGCACTTCTTCGCGCAGCGCGCCACTGCGGCCTGCGAAGGCATCGAGCGTCATGGCCGCAGCGAGGTCGGCAACACCGAGCAGGTATTCGAGCTGATCCAACACCAGCACCGAGGTCGCAAGCATCTGCGCGGTGCCGTTGTTGAGAGCCAGGCCTTCCTTGAACGACAACTTCACAGGAGTCAGGCCGGCGCGTTGCAATACCTCGGCGCCGGGCATGCGCGCGCCTTCAAAGAATGCTTCGCCACCACCGAGCAGCACGATCGCAAGATGCGACAACGGCGCGAGGTCACCGCTGGCACCGACCGATCCCTTGGCCGGCACCACCGGCACGATGCCAGCGTTGAGCATCGCCACCAGCGCCTGCAAGGTCGCGACGCGAATGCCCGAGTGCCCACGCATCAACGTATTGATGCGGATCACCAGCATCGCCCGCACCACATCGTCCGGCAGCGGTTCGCCCACGCACACGGCGTGGGTGATGATGAGGTTGTGCTGCAACTCTTCCGCCAGAGTTTCCTCGCGCGGATCGGGATTGCCGCCCGGCAACTCGTCGCGCACGCGATGCGCACCGAGCAATTTGTCGGCATTGCTGCCGAACCCGGTGGTGACGCCGTAGATCGGCTCGCCGCAACGCACCTTGTCGGCGAGGAAGCCGGCCGCGCGCTGCACTTTTTCCAACTGCGCCGCATCCAGCTCGACGCTCGCACCGGAGCGCGCAACTGCCATCACCTGTTGGCGCGTCAGGCTGCCACCGTCCAGAAGTACCTTGTTCATGCGCGAACCGCCTCGTCTTGCGCCAATTCCACCCGCAACGATTTCACCAGTTCCGCACGCGGCACCTCGAATTGGTCGCCACGCCGCAGATCCTTCACCGCCACCGCGTTGCGCGCCAACTCATTTTCACCCAGTACCAACGCAAACCGGATCCCGGCGCGGTCGGCGTACTTGAACTGTTTGCCGAGCTTGCCGCCTTCCAGCGCGACTTCGGTGGCGATGCCGGCGTCCCGCAGTTCCTTCGCCAGCACGAGGCACACCGGCAATTGCGCGGCATCCATCTGCGTCACCAACACTTGCGTGGTGCTGTCCGGCGGCTTCACCAGCCCCGCTTCGCGCAGCTGCCAGAACAGGCGGGTCAGGCCGATCGAAATGCCGACGCCCGGCAGCGTCGACTTGGTGTAATTGGCCGCAAGGTTGTCGTAGCGGCCGCCGGAACAGATCGAACCGATGTCCGGGTGATCGTTCAACGTGGTCTCATAGACGGTGCCGGTGTAGTAATCGAGGCCGCGCGCGATCGACAGGTTCAACGCGAAGGCCGATTCGGGTATGCCGAACGCGGCAACCATATCGAGAACTTCACGCAGCTCGGCCCTGCCTTGCTCGAAGGTTTCGGTGCCCGCACCCAGCGCGTCGAGCTTTGCGTGCGCACCGGCCAGCGACGTGGAGCGCAGTTCAACGAAGTGCAGGATCTTCCCAACCACATCGGCGGAGAGCCCGAAACCCTCACCCATCAATACCTCACGCACATGCCCGGCACCACGCTTGTCGAGCTTGTCGACTTCGCGCAATACCAGCATCTGCTGCTCGCTCTCGCCGATGCCGAGGCCCTCGAAGAAACCGCGCATCAGCTTGCGGTTGTTGAGCCAGATCGTGAACGCGCCGATGTCGAGTGCACTGAATACGGCGTGGATCACGGCCGGGATTTCGGCGTCATAGCGCACCGACAACACGTCCTTGCCGATCACGTCGATGTCGCACTGGTAAAACTCGCGGAAGCGTCCGCGCTGGGCGCGCTCGCCGCGGTAGACGCGCTGCATCTGGTAACGCCGGAACGGAAATGCGAGATCGCGCTCGTGCTCGGCCACGTAGCGCGCCAACGGCACCGTCAGGTCGAAGCGCAGGGCATGCTCGGGGCGGCCCGAAGATTGCTCCAGCGCGCCGGTCGATTGCACGAAATAGACTTGCCGCTCGGTTTCGCCGCCGCTCTTGGTCAGGAGCACGTCGGCAAACTCAATGGCCGGCGTCTCGATCGGCAAGAACCCGTACACCTCGAAACCGCGCCGAATGGTATCCAGCATGGTCTGAAACGCGATCTGCTCGCGCGGCAACAGTTCCAATACACCGGGCATGGTTCGGGGCATGGTCAGCGCCATGGCTTGGTCTCGCGTTCAAAACCGCAAGATTAGCAGCGCCTGCCCCCGTCTTGCGCGCCGCAAGGGGCGCCCGCTATCATTTGCGGCTCGCTGCAGGGCACTGGCCCGCGGCGGGTCGTCGGGGTGTAGCTCAGCCTGGTAGAGCGCTACGTTCGGGACGTAGAAGTCGCAGGTTCAAATCCTGTCTCCCCGACCAACGATTCCAGCCACCCTTGCGGTGGCTGTTTCGTTTCCGGCATCCGGTGGCGCAGCGGTCAAACCAACCGCTCCGGCATCTGTTTGCCCGCCATCAGGTGCACGTGCAGATGGTATACGGTCTGCCCGCCACCCTTGTTGCAATTGATCACGCAACGATAACCCGTTTCGGCGAAGCCTTCCCGCTTGGCGTAAGCGGACGCGGCCAACAGCAGTTTGCCCAGCAGCGGCGCATCGACCTCGCCGCAATCGTTCAGGGTGGCGAACGACTGCTTCGGAATGAACAGCACATGCACCGGCGCCTGCGGATGGATGTCGCGGAATGCGAGCACTTCATCGTCCTCGTAGACGACGTCGGCGGGAATTTCGCGGCGGATGATCTTGTCGAAGATGGTGTCGGGCATGGCCTGGCCTCGTACTTATTGCTGGACTCGGGACTCGGCAAGAGCATAACAAGACCGGGCCAAGCCCCCGCCCGCATCAATCGTCGAGCACCTGCCGGCTGCCGAACGCGTGCGCCAGCGTGCTGCGATCGACGTATTCAAGTTCACCACCCAGCGGCACACCGTGGGCGAGCCGGGTCGCGCGCACGCCGGCCGTACGCGCCAACTGGCCGAGCCAGTGCGAGGTTGCCTCGCCTTCCACCGTGGGATTGGTGGCAATCACCAGTTCGCGCACCGCGCCATCCGCAAGCCTGCCGGTCAACAGCTCGACGCCCAACTCGCGCGGACCCAGTCCGTCCAGCGGCGACAACCGGCCCATCAGCACGAAATAGCGGCCGCGATAGCCGGTGGCCTGTTCCACTGCCAACAGATCGGCTGGCGTCTCGACCACGCACAACAGCGAGGCATCGCGCGAGCCATTCGCGCAGATCGCGCATTCGGCGCTTTCGCTGAAATTGCGGCATGATTGGCAATGACCGATGCGCTGCATCGCCTCATCCAGAACCTTCGACAGCCGGACGCCACCGCCACGATCGCGCTCCAGCAGATGGAACGCCATCCGCTGCGCACTCTTGGCGCCGACGCCCGGCAGGCAGCGCAGGGCTTCGATCAGTTCGGCGAGAAGATTGTGGTCGTTGGACATGAACATGAACCCGGGGTTGACCCCGCTTCAGAACGGCAGCTTGAACCCCGGCGGCAGATTCATTCCCGCACTCACGCCGCCCAGCTTTTCCTGGCTCACCTGCGCGACCTTGTTGACGGCATCGTTGACCGCCGCCGCCACCATGTCCTCGGTCATCTCCGGATCGTCCACCATCATCTTGCGGTCGATGCGCACACGGCGCACTTCATGGCGCCCGGACATGCTGACCTCCACCATGCCGCCACCCGCACTGCCGGTTACTTCGAGTTTGGCGATTTCTTCCTGCGCGTGCTTCAAGTCTTCCTGCATGCGCTGCGCCTGCTGCATCAATTGTCCCAACTGTCCTTTCATCATGGCTGGTTACCTGCGGGTCGAATGCTTTCGGTGATGATTTCTGCGCCGAACTGCCGGCGCATGTCCTGGATGATCGGATCGTCGGTGAGCGCACGTTCGGCGGCGGCCTGCCGATTCGACCGCGCCTTCGCTGCGCGGGTCGCCGGGGTCTCGGCCACCGACTCATGCACGATGCGTACGCGCAACTTGCGTCCGATCGCCTCTCCCAACTTGTCCTGCAACTGCCTGCACAGCACATCGCTGCAGAGCACCTCGTGTTCCGGTTTCAATGCCAGCGTCAGGGCGTCGCCTTCAAACGACTTCGGTACAGCGTGTTGCGCAAGCAACCCGACCGGTCCGCCCAAATGTGCAGCCGCGATCCATGCCTCCCAATCCGCAAGTCCGTTGATACGCGGTACGGCGGCCGGGCTCGACGCGGCCGCGGGAGCAACCGGCGCGCGGTCCTGAACTGGCGTTGGTGCTGGGCTCGATGGCGCGGCCCGGGCGGTGCCCGTTGGCGCAGCTTCGCGCCTGGTCGGCGGCAGCGCACTACTGACAGCAACGCCACCGCCATCGTCGCTTCGAAAGGCCAGCATGCGCAACAAGGTCATCTCGAAACCGGAGCGCACGTCGGGCGCCAAGGGCAAGTCACGGCGACCATGCAATGCGAACTGGTACCAAATCTGCACGTCTTCCGGATCGAGCTTGCGCGCAAGCTCATCCAGCGCATCACGCTCCGGCTCGTCACCCACGAACGCCGGCACCAATTGGCGCAACTGGACGCGATGCAAGGCGTTGGCCAGCTGCTCCAGCACCACCGCGAAATCCGGCGCCAGCCCGGCGATGCGATCGGACTCGGCCAGCAGGGCCTTGCCATCGCCCGCCGCGAGCGCACGCAACAACGCGCCGACGTCGTTATCCGCGATCGTGCCCAGCATCGCGCGCACGTCGTCGGCTTGCAGCTTGCCGCCGCCATGCGCGATGGCCTGATCCAGCAGTGACAAGCCATCACGCAGGGATCCGTCGGCGCCGCGCGCCAGCGCCTCGATCGCCCCGTCGTCATAGGCAATGCCCTCCTTGCCGAGGATCATCCGCATCTGACCGCCGATCTGGTCAGGAAGCAGGCGCTTCAGGCCGAACTTCAGGCAGCGCGACAACACCGTCACCAGCAATTTCTGCGGATCGGTGGTGGCGAGCAGGAACTTCACGTGCTCGGGCGGTTCTTCCAGCGTCTTCAACAACGCATTGAAGGCCGCCTTCGAGAGCATGTGCACTTCGTCGATGAGGTACACCTTGAAGCGCCCGCGCGCCGGCGCGTACTGCGCGCTCTCGATCAGCTCGCGCACGTCATCAACGCCGGTGTTGCTGGCGGCGTCGATCTCGATCAGATCGACGAAGCGGCCGGCATCCACCGCGCTGCAGATCGCGCACTCGCCGCAGGGATGCGCCGACATGCCCTTCTCGCAATTGAGCGACTTGGCGAAAATGCGCGCGATGGTGGTCTTGCCCACCCCGCGCGTGCCGGTGAAAAGGTACGCGTGGTGCACGCGGCCGGAATCCAGCGCGTGGCTCAGCGCCTTGACGACATGTTCCTGCCCGACCAATTCACTGAACTGCTTCGGACGCCATTTGCGGGCGAGGACTTGGTAGCTCATGGGCACGATCTGTGGGCGAGTGCCCATTGTGCCAAGTCACGGCCGGCATACCAAGGTCGCCGCGCTCGCCGCTAAAACCGCATTGACGCACTCCGGCACCGCCACTACCATACGCGGCTCGCTGGTGCGAAGCACCACGAGACGGACACCTGCCCAGGTGGCGGAATTGGTAGACGCACCAGCTTCAGGTGCTGGCGGGGCGACCCGTGAAGGTTCGAGTCCTTTCCTGGGCACCACAACAAGGTTCCGGCGTGCCATCCATACCTGAAGGGATGGAACAAAACCCGCGCATCGCGCGGGTTTTTTGTGCCACGGCGCTTCTACGCACTCACGCAGCCAAAACGAGCGCGCCAATCCCGGGCGATGCACCTTATTTCCCCGCTGCGGCGCTGCCCAAGTCAGCCAACCACTCCCACGCAGCAGCCAAGTCATCCCAATCGGACGCCGCCCCCAAACTGCCGTCGTCGTTCACGCTGCTGAAGCTGCTGTGCCTGGCGTTGCGCAACTTCAGCAAGAAATGGACGGTGCCGATCCGCGACTGGAAGGCCGCACTCAACCGCTTTACGATCCAGTTCAAGGAGCGGTTGCCACAAGCTGTAACCCAAATCCCGTCCTGATTATCCCTGAGCCTCAGCCATGCAGTTGCCAGCGGCGCACAACAACGGCTCTGAACAAGGCGCGCACAGCATCATCGCGCGCATCAGCCGCGGCAGCATCTCGGCGAGCCGAAACCGCCGCTTGAATCGGTACTGCGCTTCCGCCAGGTACCGCCGCGCATACTTGGATTGCTTGATGGCGTGGTAGCAGCCGCTGATGACGCGCTTGGCATTGGCCAGCACCACGTTGATCCAACGGGCACCACGCGCCTCAAAGGTGCCGCATCAGTTCCAGCGCAGCCGGGGCAGCGCAAACCAGACCCGGAAGGGGCGCCCGGCGGCGTCAACTGCCCCCAGTAGCGTGAGTCGGCTTGGCCGAATCAATGCTTCCAATAAATGGGATCGCACCGTTGCCCGTCACCTGTGGCAAGACGCCGTTCCACTTTTCGACTGCTTTCAGCCGGATGATTTCCGGCGTAAGCGTCACCTGCAGCAATTTCTGCGCCTGTGCCTGGCCTTCGGCCTGCGCAATTTCCTGCTGAGCCTGCACCTTGATGCGGGCAAGGTCGTACTCGGCCTGCTGCGACTTCTGCTGAGCCACCTGCTTCTGCTCGATCGCCTTGGCGTAGTCCGCGCTGAACTGGAAATTGGTGATGTTGACGCCTTGCACCGCCACCTTGTACTGGTTGAGTGCGGCCATGATCTGCGCCTGGATCTGGTCGCGCACGATGTCGCGCTTCTCGACCAACTGCTCGGCGTCGTAGTGCGCGGCCACTGCCTTGACCGCGTTTGAAACGATCGGTGAGATCACCTTGCTATTGAGTTGGTCTTCGTCGCCCAGTCGCTCGTAGACCCATTCCGCATCCACCGGGTTGATCGACCAGTTGACCGCGACTTCGGTGGTGACGTCCTGCAGGTCGCGGCTGGCCGCGGTTTCCTGGGTTTGCGACTTCTGGATCTGCACGTTCATGCGCTTGACCGTCTGCACCAGTGGAATCTTCATGTGCAGGCCTGGTGCCAACACACCCGTGTGGACGGCACCGAACGTCATCAATACGCCACGCTCGCCCGGCCCGACCGTGACGAAGCTCGACCACAGCAGGATCAACACGACCACGCCGACGACGATTTCAATGGCACGCGGTGCGCGCAGCACGAACGAGCTGCCAGGTAGCTTCATGTGGACGTCCCTCGCGGAAAAAGAAAGCGCAAGCGTACACGATGCAATGCGTGGATGCAGGGATCAGCCCAGCCGTTGCAGGCGCGCCTGCAGCTCATCGAGCCGCAGGTCGGCATGTGCGCCGGGCGATGTACGGGCCGCGAGACTTTGGGCCGGCGTGCGGCCCTGCCCTGCCACCTGCGCCGCTTCGGCTGCCGCGCGATACGCGTCGCGGAATGGCACGCCCGCTGCCGCCTGTTCGATCGCTGCATCGGTGGCGTACATGGCCGGTTCGATGGCAGCGTGCAGTGCAGCCTCGTTCCACTGCAAGCGGGCGAGTAAATCCGGCACCAGTTCCAGCGCAGCCAACCCGCGCTGCACTCCGCGGAAAACTCCGCCCTTGGTGATCTGCAGATCGCGCTGGTAACCGGACGGCAGCGACAGCAACTGTTCGATTTCGGTGCGCGCCGCCGCGACGGATGCGTAACTTGCACGCAGCAACTCGACAACGTCGGGGTTGCGCTTGTTCGGCATGATCGATGAACCGGTGGTGTACTCGGCCGGCAGCGAGACGAGGTTGAACTCGCCGGTGGTGAACAGCGACAGGTCCCATGCGAGCCGACGCACGTCAAGCAAGGCGCTGCCGACCGCTTCCAGCACCGCCAACTCGAATTTGCCGCGCGCCAGTTGCGCCGCAATCGGGTTGATCTGCATCCGGCCAAAACCGAGCGCGCGCGTGGTGTGCTCGCGATCGAGCTTCAGGTTCACGCCGTAGCCAGCCGCGGTGCCGAGCGGGTTGGCATCAATCCACATCAGTGTATCGCGAGCACGCTGCACATCATCGATGAAGCTCTCTGCAAACCCGGCAAACCACATCGAGGTGGACGACACCACCGCGCGCTGCAAGTGGGTGTAGCCGGGCATCGGCAGCGACTCATGCCGAGCGCGATCAAGGCAGACCTCGGCCACCGCCCTGCAACGCGCCGTCGCCAGTGTGAGCCCTTCCTTCAGCCACAGGCGCGTCGCCACCAGTACCTGATCGTTGCGGCTGCGCCCGGTATGCACCTTGCGCCCCGCGTCACCCAGGCGTTCGGTCAGGCGTGCTTCGATCGCCGAGTGGCCGTCCTCGAACGTTTCATCGAGCACGAATGCGCCGCTGCGGAAATCCCGGGCAAGCACATCCAGCTCGCGCTTCAATCCACTCGCTTCGGCTTCCGACAGCACACCGATACTGGCAAGGCCTTCCACATGCGCCTTGCTCGCCGCGATGTCGTGCAGGAAGAATTCGCGATCCAGCAGCACGTCGTCGCCAGCGAGGAATCGCATGATTCGCGTGTCGATCCTGATTCCCGATTTTTGCCAAATGGGCTGGGTCATGTGCGTTCCTGGTCAGTACAAGCTGATCGCCGCGTATTCATCGAGGCCAAACGCGATATTGATGTTCTGCATGGCTTGCGTCGCCGCGCCTTTCAACAAATTGTCCAGCGTCGCCACGATCACCACCCGTCGGCCGTCGGCCGCCACCGCGAAACCACCGATCTCGGCATGCTGCCGCCCGGCAACGCCGCTGACCCACGGGGGCTCGTCCACAACCTTGACCAACGGCTCGCCGGCATACGCAGCCCGGAAGCGCGCCAGCACCTCGTCACGTTTCAACGCGCGCGCCAGGTAGAGGTTGATCGTCACCGTGAGTCCGCGGAAGTACGACGCGACATGTGGCATGAATTCCACCGGGATACCCAGCCGGAACGACGCTTCCCGCTCGTGGACATGACCGGTCAGCGCGTACGGCATCAGGTTGCCGCGCAGCTTTTCGGGGTCGTTCTTGTCCGATGGCGTGGTGCCCGCGCCGGAATAGCCCGACACGCCGAAACACACCGGCGGTGCGGCCAGCAGGTCCTTCAGCGGCGTGACACCCAGCTCGATCGCAGTCGCGTAACAACCTGGATTGCTGATGCGCAGCTGACCACGATAGCTGGCGCGCGTCAGCTCGGGCAGTCCGTAGTACCACTCGCTGTCGAAGCGATGATCGGCCGACAGATCGACGATCAGGGTCTCGGGCTTGCGCTCCGCGAGCGCTGTCACGAATGGCACAGCCTTGCCGTTGGGCAATGCCAGGATCACGCCATCGACTTGCCTGGCGGCAACGGCGGCGGGGTCCAGACTCTCGTAACGCAAGCCGCCTGAATACGCGTCGTTGTGCGCCGCAAGCAACTGGCCGTCCAGCTCGCGCGATGACACGAAGGCCAGCTCCAACGCCGGATGCGCGGCGATCAGCCTAATCAGTTCGGCACCGGTGTAGCCCCGCGCGCCGACGATGCCGATGGTCGAGATATGCGCGTTCATGCGATGCGGAGTAGCGCATCGCATGCGCATATCGAGGGTGAGGCATGGATGCCGAACGGCGAGCGCTCCACGGATGGATCCTTGCAGATCATTGTCATTGAGTCACCCGGCCAGGGTGGGCGCGCGTTGCGCGCAATGCGCCACGCAACGCGCGATGTCGGCGAAGTTGCCATCGAGGCCGTACCAGAATACGCGCCACTGCGGCTGCTTCAGGCAACCATCGGCTACTTCGTAATAAAAGGCATTCACCGGATTGCCATAGCGTGAGCGCCAGAACAAGCGCGGGTTTTCCGCGCGCATCACCTGCCACACGGCGCGCCCGAGACCCTCGCCCCGCGCATCGTCCAGCACCGCGAATTTGTCGAGGTAGGCATTGCCGTCTTCCATGGTCAGGATCATCGATGCACGATAGTTCTCGCTGACATACACACGGTAAGCCCGAGTGCGTTCGAAATAATCATCGACCAACTGGCGTGGCGCGAAACTCGAATCGACCAACTGGCGCAGGCGTGCACGATCGACGCCGTCCCACGATTCAAAGCGCAACACTTTCTCTCCGCGCCGCAAGAGCGTGCCGGAACCCTTGTGGGTGAACAGTTCCTTGGCCAACTCGGCCGGACGCGTGATCGACACCGACGACGTCAATGGCAGATCCTGCAACAAGCCGGCAATCTGCTCCAGCTTCAGGCGCATACCACCCGACACCCACGGCTGCGCCATCAGACGCGCGTACTCGGTTGACAGGTTGATCGAGTCGATCACCTTGCCATTGCCGTCCAGCAATCCGCCGGTGCCCGTCAGGAACACAATCTTGTAGGGTTGCAGCACGCGCACCAGTGCATTGGCGGCGAAGTCGGCGTTGACATTGAGGATCTGGCCTTGCTCGGTTTCGCCGAGGCTGGCGATGATCGGAATCGAGCCCGCGCGCAGACTGGCTTCGATGGGCGCCAGTTCCACCCGATCCACCTTGCCAACGAGCCCACATTGCTCGCGATCGAGACAACTCGCCGCGAACACGCCCGAGACCACCGACGTCGCGCGCGTTTCCATTGCGTGCAAGGCGTCCACCAGCTTGAGGTTCTGCTGGTGGAACACGCGCCGCACGACCCCGAGCGCCTCGGGCGGCGTCACCCGCAGGCCATTGACCGTGCGCTTCTCGATGCCAGCCTTGGCGAGTTCGTCGTCCAATTGCGGACCCGCGCCATGCAACACGATTGGCGTCAGGCCCACCCGCTGCAGGAAGGTCAGCGAAGATGCCAGCTCGGTCAACTCGTCGCGCAGCACCGCGCCGCCGACCTTGACGACCGCGAAGCGTTCGGCGTCGAGCTGCGAGAAGCGCTTCAGGTACTGCTGCACTTCCTTGGCGCTGCCCATCGCCGACAGCAGCCGGACGATGGTGGAACGGACGTCATTCATGCTCAGACTCGACTCCGCATGCGCAGGCCGGAAGCGACCTCCGTGGGCCGGCGGCGTGCTGCAACGCAGTCATTCCACCCCATGCTTGTGCGCTCATTGCGTTGGCTCCAGCAACCGCATGTACGTGTTCGCCGCGCGCTCAAGTTGGTCGAGCGCCACCCATTCGTCCGCGCTGTGTGCCTGCGCGATGTCTCCGGGGCCGAATACGAAGGTCGTGTAACCGGCCGCGGAGAACAGCGCAGCTTCGGTCCAGAAGTCCACGGCATCACCAAGCGGTATGCCCAGTGCAGCGGCGAGGTCGCGTGCGTCACGCTGGCGAGTTTCCGCTTGCGCGGTATCGGCAGGCAGCGGGGCGCCGCGAAACGTTTCGCGAAATTCAACCGGTTGCGGATCGACCAGCGTGCGCAGTGCTTCGCGCAACGCATCCATGTCCATGGAAGGCAACGGGCGCATGCCGAAGCGCACCTCGGCCTCGGGCGCGATCATGTTCGGCTTGATCCCGCCTTCGATACGGCCCAGGTTGAAACGCAGTCCTTGCAGGCCACCGAAGCTCTCCTGCGCGCGTGAATCGGCATGCTCCAGCGCCGCGTGGCCCCAGCGCACGGCCTGGTGGAGCGCACTGTCAGCCGGCCCCTGTGCGCCGGAAGCGTGGCCCGCGCGGCCCTTGAAGCGCGCCAGCAACGATTGGATGCCCCGATGCGCGAGCACCGCTTTGCAACGCGTGGGTTCGGCGACGATGACCGCGTCGAATGTTGCCCCCATCCGGCCTTCGGCCACCTTCCCCCGCCTTGCGGGGGAAGGAAATTCATTGAGGAACGCGCGAATGCAGCGCGCGTCAGATCCTTCCTCGTCAGTGGTGAACAGCAATGCGCAATCGCCGTCGCTGGCGCGCGCAACGGCCAGTAGCGCGGCGGCCGCACCCTTGATGTCGCACGCACCGAGCCCGATTGCGCGGTCGTCCGCCACACGCAACTCAAAGGGGCTGGCGCTCCATTGCGGCGAATCCGGGACCGTATCGAGGTGCACGTTGAACAGCAGCTGCGGCCGGCCACGCACCGCGTACAACGACATCGCACCCGCACCGTGATCGCTCACCCTGACGTCGAAGTCCGGCAACTGTGCCCGCACATAAGCGAAGATGCCGCCGCTGTCGATCATGCGCGGCGGGTTGCGGGTATCGAATCCAACCAGCGCGCGCAGGTGCTCGAGCGTGGCTTCAAGCAACGTGCTCATGGGCGATTGACCTCGGCCCACAAGGTGCTGCTCATGCCATACAGCTTGATGAAGCCCTCCGCCTCGGCGACGCCCCAGTCGGCGGATTGCGCGTAGGTCGCACCCTTGGCGTTGAGAATGTGCGGCGACGCGATCGCCACGGCATCCACCGTGCCGCCTGCTGTTTCCAGAGTCACCTCGCCATTGACGCAACGCTGCGACGAGGCAAGGTACGCTTCGAGGTCCGCTTTCAACGGATCGTGGAAGAAGCCTTCGTAGACGGCCTCCACCCATTTCCGCGCGACCTCGGGCTTGAAACGATTCTGCAACTTGCTGAGCACCGCCTCTTCCAGCGCGCGATGCGCCACCAGCAACGCGACGAGCCCTGGCGCCTCGTACACGATGCGGCCCTTCAGCCCGATCGTCGTGTCACCGGTATACAAGCCACGGCCCACGCCGTACGCAGCAAACAGTGCGTTCAACTTCGCCAGCAACGCGGGCCCGCCGGTGCGCTCGCCGTTCAGCGATTTGGCTTCGCCGTGCTCGAAGCCAAGCGTCACCCGCAGCGGTTCGGATGGCCATTCGGCACGTGGCTTGCACCAGCCGCGTGCACCGTCGCCCGGCACCTGCCAGCGATCGATCTCGCCTCCGGACAGAGTGACCCCAAGCAGGTTTTCGTTGATCGTGTAAGCCTGCTGCTTCGCCCGCACCTCGAAGCCGCGCTCATTCAGGTACTGCTGTTCATAGGCACGCGTCTGCGTGTGTTCCTTCTGGATCTCGCGGATCGGCGCGACGATCTGGTAATCGCCGGACGCCTTCACCGCAAGATCGAACCGCACCTGGTCGTTGCCCATGCCGGTGCAACCATGCGCGAGCGTGCGCGTACCGAGTTCGGCTGCACGCTGGAGCGCCGCATCCACGATCAGGTAACGATCCGAGACCAGCAGCGGATAACGACTTTGGTAGCCCTCGCCCGCCCAGACAAAAGGCTTCACAAAGTGTTCCCACAATGCGGAACCACCGTCGACCGTCACATGCGAAGCAACGCCAAGCGCATGCGCGCGCGCTTCGATGTACGCGCGCTCCTCGCCACTGACGCCACCGGTGTCGGCAAACACGCTGTGCACGGCCCAGCCCTGCTCCTTGAGATAGGGAACACAAAAGCTGGTGTCGAGGCCACCGGAAAAAGCGAGGACGATATCTTGGCTCATGGGGCATCCGGAAAATCAGGCAGATTCGATGACGATGCGTGGCTCGCAGCGCACCGGAAAATTGACGGAATTGGCGATGAAGCAGGCGTGGTGCGCAGCAGCGTGCGCCGCTTCGGCCTGGGCCGGATCGCTCGCCGCGGTGATCGTCACCACCGGCTGCAATACGACCTCGCGCATGCGACCGCCATTGCCCTCGGTCACCAGCGTGCCTGCGGCCGCATCGACATACGCGGTCACTACCACCCCCGCCGCCGTCGCAATGTGCAGGTAACTGAGCATGTGGCAAGTCGACAGTGCCGCGACCAGCATGTCCTCGGGATTGTGCCGGACAGCATCACCGCGGAAGGCTGGATCGGAGGACCCCGCCAGATCGGGCTTGCCGTCGATGCGGATCACATGTTCGCGACCGTAGTTGCGATAGCCATCGGTGCCGGTCCCGCGATTGCCGGTCCACTCGACCGCGACACGGTAGTGGTGCTGGTGGACGGTCATCGGGCTGGCTCCGCAGCCTGCGCAGCCAGGGTTGCCATCACCGCCTTCTGCACATGCAAGCGGTTCTCGGCTTCGTCGATCGCAATGCAATACGGCGCATCCATCACCGCGTCGGTGGCCTTGACGTTGCGGCGCAGCGGCAGGCAGTGACTGAACACGGCGCCGTTGGTCAGCGCCATCTTGGATGCGTCGACGATGAAGTGCCGATGCGCCTCGCGAATGGGTTTCTCGGCATCCCAGCGCCCGAAGTACGGCAAGGCGCCCCAGCTCTTCGCGTACACCGCATCGGCGTCGCGATACGCGCTTTCAATGTCGTGCGAAATTTTCAATGAGCCGCCATTTTGTTCGGCGTTCAGCCGTCCCGACTCGATGTAGCGATCGTCCAGCACGTAGTCCGGCGTCGGGCACAGCAGGGTCACATCCATGCCCATCTTCGTCGCGATCAGCAACGCCGAATTGGCCACGGCGGTGTTGAGCGGCTTCGGGTGGTAGGTCCAGGTCAACACGTATTTCCTGCCGCGCAACTCGCCCAGGTGTTCGCGCAGCGCCAGCGCGTGCGCGAGTTCCTGACAAGGGTGGGTAATGGTTTCCATGTTGATCACGGGCACCGTTGCGTATGTCGCGAAAGCCTTGATCGCCCGGTCTTCGCGGTCGACCGCCCAGTCGCGGAACTTCGGAAACGCGCGTACGGCGATCATGTCGACGTAGCGCGACAGCACCCGTGCGACCTCGGCGACATGTTCCTCGGCATCGCCATCCATCAATGACCCAGCCTCGAATTCGATCGGCCACGCATCCTTGCCGGGCGCGAGCACCACCGCATGCCCGCCCAGCTGAAACGCGCCCAGCTCGAAACTGCTGCGGGTGCGCATGGACGGATTGAAGAACAACAGCGCTATCGACTTGCCGGCGAGCTGAGCGCCGGCGGGAGAACGCTTGAACGCCGCCGCTTGGTCGAGCAACGCGTCGATCTCGGCGCGGCTCCAGTCCTGGGTGGTGATGAAGTGGCGAAGGGTCACGACTCAATACTCTTGTGAAAAGCTCTTGTGGAAAATCGGCCAAGGAGTTCTTGGCCATGGATGGCGGCTGTTGGCCGGCCTGGCTTGCGTGCGCATGGATGCACACTGAAACAAACGACAAAAACCCGGCACAGGGGCCGGGTCTTGGTCGTCGAATCTGGAGCTGTGCGCGCGACTGCCTACCCGGCTGATTGTCGGTACTTCGGTTCCAGCCGGCGCGCGCGCGAGGTCATTCCGGCGGCCGCGCGGGCGCTGGTAAGAATGGCGTGCACATTGGAAAGGAGAGTCTGCATGAGCGGTGCATCCTCGCACACCCGTTACTTCAATGCAACAGATGTATCCATCTAGACGTCCGGACCGAACCCGCGACGAGACTCCAGCACCGTCAATCAGCCGGCGCGATCGTCACCCTGATCCGCAGCCGCTCGCCCGGATCGTACGGCAGGCGGGACATGTAGACATCGCCGCGATAACGATACTCGACGTCGTAGGCCACAATCTGTTGCTGCGGCGCATAGTTGTCGACCGGGCGACAAACCGTCTGTTGCGAGACCAGCGGTTGGTCGTGCGCCGCGGACACCCGGTTGCCGATCGCACCGCCGACGACGGCGCCCGCCACGGTCGCAGCCTTGCGGCCATCACCCTTGCCGACCGTGTTGCCGAGGACGCCGCCCACGATCGCACCCAGCACGGTGCCGCCAGTACGATCGTTGCCCTCACGCCGAACCGTCTGCGGGTAGCACGCTTGCTGGGGCGGTTGCGCCACCGGGGCGTAAACGGGATCCACCCGCAACACCTCGGCCCAGCCGAAGCGCACGTTGGCCGCCTGCGGCGCGGGTGGCGGCGGCGCATAGTAGTTCTGGGCACTCGCGTTACCCGCCAATCCCAACAGCAACACTGCCATGGCAATCCGGTACATGCCTTGCTCCAACACCGGCCGCGCCGGTTTTCATTGAGACGCCTGCCATTCAAGCACCCGCACGCTGAATCCAGCCTCAAGCAGCGGGCGCAACCTGATAAAATTACTCGATTGTTTTTCCGACGCCTGGTCAAACGGCCTGCATGACGCTACACCTGCATAATTCGCTGACCCGCCGGGTCGAAGCCTTCGAGCCTGCCGATCCGGCCCGGGTGACGATGTACCTGTGCGGCCCCACCGTGTACAACTTCGTGCACATCGGCAACGCACGCGGCCCGGTGGTGTTCGACGTACTGGCGCGCTTGCTGCGCCGGACGCATCCGCGGCTCGTGTATGCGCGCAACATCACCGACGTCGACGACAAGATCAACGCTGCCGCGATGGATGCCGGCGTCCCGATCTCGACCATCACCGAACGCTACGCCGCAGCGTATCGCGCAGACATGGCCAAGCTCGGCGTGGCGCCGCCAGACGTCGAGCCACTGGCGACGGGCCACATCGCGCCGATCATCGCGATGTGCGAAACCCTGATCGCCGGCGGACACGCATACGCAGCCGAGGGCCACGTGCTGTTCGACGTTGCGAGCTTCGCCGACTACGGCAAGCTGTCCGGACGCTCCACCGACGAGATGGTTGCTGGCGCGCGCGTCGAAGTCGCGCCGTACAAGCGCAGCCCGGCCGACTTCGTGTTGTGGAAGCCGTCCACGCCGGAACTGCCCGGCTGGGATAGCCCCTGGGGACGCGGGCGCCCGGGCTGGCACATTGAATGCTCGGCGATGGCCGCGAGCCACCTTGGCGAGACCATCGACATCCATGCCGGCGGCATCGATCTCGTATTCCCGCACCACGAAAACGAAATCGCGCAATCGGTTTGCGCACACGGCGGCAAAACCTTCGCGCGCTTCTGGCTGCACAACGGCATGCTGACCTTTGACGGCGCCAAGATGAGCAAGTCGACCGGCAATGTGAAGCAATTGCACGCGCTGCTGGCAACGCACCCGCCGGAAGCGTTGCGCTACGCGTTGCTCTCTGCGCACTACCGGCAGCCACTGGACTGGTCGGATGCGCTGATCGAGCAAAGCATCGCCACGCTGGACCGGTTGTATGGCACGCTGCGCGAGCTGGCCGCGATCGCCGTCGATTCGGCAGTCGCGGTCGATGATGTCGAGGCCGCGTTGGAGGATGATCTCAACACGCCCGCCGCGCTCGCAATCGTCAACCGCACGGCGGCGGCCGCACGGCAGATTCTTGCAAACAACGGGCGCACCGGCACTGCGTCCGAACTGGCGCGCCTGAAGTCGGACCTGCTCGGCGCGGGCAAGCTGCTGGGACTGTTGCAGCAAGAGCCCGACGCATGGTTCCAGCGCGGAGCTGGTACCGGCATCGATGGCGCCAAGGTCGAAACCCTGATCGAAGCCCGCCGCGCCGCCCGCGCAGCGCGCGATTTCGCGCGCGCCGACGTGATCCGCGCCGAACTCACTGCAATGGGCGTGGCGATCGAAGATGGCCCGCAGGGCACCCGCTGGAAAGCTGCCAATCCATGAGCGCCGAAGAAATCCTGAGTGCGCAGCAGGAAATCATCGAGGAGTTCGAATTCTTCGACGACTGGACCGGCCGCTACCAATACCTGATCGACCTGGGCCGCAAGCTGCCGCCACTGGCCGCCGCCGACATGACGGCCGCCAACAAGGTCGACGGTTGCCAGTCGCAGGTGTGGATAGTTGTCAGCGGCAACGCCGACAGGCTCAACATGCGCGCGGCCAGCGACTCGGTGATCGTGTCGGGCCTGGTGGCACTGCTGCTGCGCGTCTATGCCGGCCGCAGCGCGCGCGAAATCCTCGCTGCCGACCCGGAATTCATCAACGCCATCGGCCTCGGCAAGCACCTTTCGCCAACGCGTTCGAACGGCTTGACGTCGATGGTGAAAACCATCAAGGCCCACGCCGAGCGCGCACTCGCGCAGGGCTGAGCGTCGCAACGCCTACATCGTATAGGTCGGTTTGTCCCCGCCTTGCAGGCCGGCCAACAGTGTTTCGATCTTGGTGCGCGCGTTGTCGCCGTCGGCACTCTCGGTGAACTGCACGCCGATGCCGGCCGGACGATTGCCCTGCGCTGCAATCGGCGTGATCCAAACCACCCGTCCGGTCGTGGCGACGCGCTCGGTCTCCTCGGGCAGGCTCATCAACAGGAACACTTCGTCGCCGAGGTTATAACGTTTGTTGGTGGGAACGAACAAGCCGCCCCCCCCCACGAACGACATGTAGGATTGGTACAGCGTGTTCTTGTCCTTGATGACCACGGGCAGGATGCCCTGCCTTCCTGCTCCACCAGCTACCGCCATCGGATTCACCCTCATGCCGAACCGGGCGCCAGCTTGCCGCTACCGGCGGGCTGCGGTCAAGCGCCACCCGCTCCGAACCGGCACCAGCCCCAGCCATCGAAGATCCATGGCGAGGGCAGCGTGCAACACAGCTTGACGTAATACGGGGCTTGCAAGGCGCGCGGCGACCACGCGGCCGGACTGCCGTCGCGCCAACGCAGGTTGGCATTGCCATCACTCACCAGCGGCACGCGCAGGCCACCGTGCGCATCGACCAGCAGCAGCGCCAGCGCCGGACGCATCAGCCTGGGTGGTAGCCACGGCAGGCGTTGTTCGCTCTGGTCATGGCATTCCAGGCCCGCGACAAACGATTCCTCGTCGGTCGCGAAGCGCAGCAGGCGCTTGCGGCTGAATGCCATCTGGCTTGCGTGGGCCTCGATCGCCCTGCGTTTGCCGGCTGCCTCATCGGTGGACAACGCAAGCTGTGCGCGCCACCGTGGTATCCCCGACCGCGCACGGCCGTGCAAAACATAGCCAAGGCAGTCCGGTCGCAGCTCCCGCGGCATACCTTGGAACACCATTTCCATCAGCACATGCAAGGCGCTGTGGTCGGGATGGCGGTCGACCAAATCCGGCAACACGAGGATGGTGGGACGCTCGCGCGCGAGCAGCTCGCGCATCTGCGCGAGCATCGCGGCGGTATCGTCGAGCAGCCGCGAAGTCAGCCCGCCATCAGGCCAGCCCAAGCGGATTACGCGAATTGCAGCGCCACCCAGCACGTCGACGGCCGCATCCGCCTCATCGCGACGGCGCGCCGCCCAGGCGTCACGCTGGCGCGACCCGATCCACAAGCGCCGCTCCAGCGCGCGTTGCGGCCACGGGTTGTTCTCACCATCGCTGACAAACACCACGCTGCCCGGCACGGCGTACGCCCGCGCTCGCTGAATCAAGCCGCCGGCGGCGAGCGACTCGTCATCCGGATGCGGTGCCAGCACCAGCAGGCGCGCGCCCGGCCGCTGCAACAGCGCATCCGGATCAAGCAGACCGGCGGGTTTCTCGTGCCGCATTTGCCTCCCTCGAGCCTTCACGGCGGGATTGCCGTGCCTGCGCCGGATCAAGTCATGAAGTAGCGCGTGAGATGAAAAAACACCGGCGCCGCGAAGCACACCGAATCGAGGCGATCGAGTACGCCGCCGTGGCCTTCGATCATGTGGCCCCAATCCTTGATGCCGCGGTCGCGCTTGATGGCCGACATCACCAAACCACCGAGGAAGCCCATCAGGTTGATCACCAGTGCCATCACCAGCGCGCCCCAGAACGGGAATGGCGTGATCCACCACAACAGCCCGCCCAGCAGGGTCGCCGAAGCGATGCCGCCGGCGAAGCCTTCCCAGGTCTTGGACGGCGACAGTTTGGGCGCGATCAGGTGCCGCCCGCACAGCTTGCCCCACACGTACTGCAATACGTCGGACGACTGCACCACGATCACGAGGAAGGCGATCAGCAGCAGGTTGCGATGTTCGTAACCGGCGATGCGCAGCGCCAGCAGCGCCGGCACATGCGAAATGCAAAACACGCAAATCATCAGGCCCCACTGCACCTTGGCCGCGCGTTCGAGGAAGCGCGTGGTATCGCCGCCGCCTGCGGCAAGGATCGGCAACAACAGGAACCCGTACACCGGAATGAAGATCGAGAACAAGCCGTACCACTCGATGCCGACCAGCACGTACTGGATTGGCAACACCAGGTAGAACGCCGCGACCAGTACCCAGTAGTCGCCGCTGCGCGTCGGCAGCAGGGTAATGAACTCGCGCAGCGCCAGCAGCGATACCAAAAAGAACAGCACCAGCACGCCCGACTTGCCGAACGCAAAGGCGATGCCCACCAGCAGCGCCATCACCCACCAGGCGTTGATGCGTGCGTTGAGATTGTCGATGGTCGCGCGCTTGGCCGGCTGCGTGGTCCACGCCAGCACGCGGCCGACCACGGTGGCAATCAGCAGCACCGCGCCGATGCCAAGAAACAACTCGACGGCTGGGTCGCGCAATGCGGGGAGCGTGATCACGCGGCCTCCGGTGCCAATGCCAACAGCGCGTCGCGCGCGCGCTCAAGAAACGCATGCCTGTCTTCGCCCTCCGCAAGCCGCAGTGGCGCACCGAAATGCGCGGTGCACAACAACGGCAGCGGAATCAGGCGTCCCTTCGGCATCACCCGCTTGATGTTTTCCAGCCACACCGGTACCAGTTCGAGTTTCGGGCACTGGTTGGCGAGGTGGTACAGGCCACTCTTGAAAGGCAGCAGGCCATCGCCCATGTTGCGCGTGCCTTCGGGAAACAGGATCAACGCCGACCCCGATTCAATGGCCGCAGCCATCAGCGCGATCGGATCCTCGTTGCGATGCTCCGCCTCGCGTTCAATCAGCACGCCGTGGAACACGCGCCGGATCAGATAGCGCCGCAGCGCACCGCGCCGCCAGTATTCCGCTGCCGCGACGGGGCGTGCCTGCTTGCGCAAAGCCGCAGGCAAGGCCGACCAGATCAGCACGAAATCGCCGTGACTGGAATGATTGCCGTAGTAAACCCGCGGTGCCGGCGCCAGCGCCTCGCTCCAGAACGCGCGGCTGCCCGTCAGCAGATGGATGAACCCGGACAAGGAACGGGCTATCAATTTTTCGAGCATGCAGCCTCCCATGTAGGCATGTCGGATCGCACACTCACGCGTGTACTTCGCGCAACGCGGCCCGCGCGCGATTCAGCACCGTCAGCGCGCACAGCGCGGCCAGCAGCCAGACCAGCCAGTCGATCCATGACCCCGGCGGCGCGCCCACTGCCAGCGCAAGCCCGAGCGCGCCGAACACCAACGCGCGATCACTCTTGCCCAGCGGTCCGTCGTAGCGGCGCGTAGCGCCGATCTGCACGCCCACCACACCCATCATTTCGGTCAACACCGCCAACAGCACGAACACCGCCAACGGCCACAACGCGAACAGCGGCGTCAATGCCAGCGGCAGGTACAGGCCCGCATCGGCGAGCACGTCCCCCAGCTCGTTCAGGACCGCACCGAGCTTCGACGCCTGGCCGTGCTCGCGCGCCAGCATGCCATCGATGGCATTCAGGGCCATGCGCAGGAACAACCACAATGGCAGCAGTCCGAACAGCCAGCGCCGCTCACCGGCCCACAAGCCCACCACCACGCCCACCGCGACCGACACCAGCATCGCGGCGAGCGTCACCTGGTTCGCGGTGATGCCGGCGCTGGCCATGCGCCGCACCAGCGGCCGCAGCAGGGCCTGGAAGCGTGGCTTGATGTCGTAAACGCTGGGCATGCATCAAGTTCCGGATGGTGATGGAAAGTACCGCACCGTCAACGCACGCTGGCGGCGGTTCGTGGCAGGGCATCTAGCCATTCGAACAGCGC
This sequence comes from Rhodanobacter sp., assembly GCA_022730295.1. Taxonomy (GTDB): domain Bacteria; phylum Pseudomonadota; class Gammaproteobacteria; order Xanthomonadales; family Rhodanobacteraceae; genus 66-474. The sequence goes on from DZCM01000002.1 coordinate 52,279, forward strand.
GAGGTCGTTGCGCAACGGGCCGTTTACTTGCAGCCGCAACTGATCAGCGCGCTGCGATGCCGCGGCCAGGGTCGCCGCATCCCAGCCGGGATCGAAGCGCGTACGGGTTGCCTGTGCGAGCGAACGCAACGCGCCTTCCAGCAAGCGTGATGCCTGCTCCAGTCGCTGCGCAGGTTCATCTTCGGCCCAGGCGCGCCCGATTGCGCGCGCATCGCCCTTGCCGGCCGCCATCGCCAGCAGGTCGCGGGCAACGTCCTGGCGCCGCTGCATGCCGCCGCGCTCGGCCAGCAGCCATGCCTGTCCTGGATTGCCGCCGGCCGCAGCCAGCACCGCTTCGGGATGCGCCACGCCGCGCGTCGCAAGCCACGCGCGCGCAACCTCGGGTTGCGGCACCACGAAGTCGAGTCGCTGGCAACGGCTGCGGATGGTGGGGGTCAGCCGCCACGGCTGGTCGGCGACCAACACGATCAGGCTGGCAGCGGTCGGCTCTTCCAGCGTCTTCAGCAATGCATTCTGCGACGGGCTGTTCATCGCCTCGGCGGGATCGATCACCGCGATCTGCCAGCCACCGAGCTGGCTTGACATCGCCAGCCGGGCGGACAGTGCGCGGATCTGGTCGATCACGATCTCCGCGCGCAGCTTGTGCGTCCTGGGATTCTCCTCGAGCGCGACCAACACGCGATCGGGGTGCGTGCCAGCGGCCAGCAGGCGGCAAGCGCGACAAGTGCCGCAGGCGCGATCGTCTTGCACTGCCTCGCACAGGCGCGCGCGCACGAACATCTCCGCGAGCGCACGCTTGCCGAGCCCCGCCGGACCGCACAACAGCAACGCGTGCGGCAAGCTGCCCTTCGCTGCACGCGCGGCGAGGTTTTGCCACAAGGTGTCGCACCATGGCGGCAATGGATCACCGGGCGCAATCGCCACCGGCGCGGAGTCGGCCATTTCACTCATGCGCCTGTCCATTGCGCAAGGCCTCGATCGCCGCCACCGCCGCGTGCAACACGCGATCGCGTGGCTGCGACGAGTCGATGGTGCAGAAGCGCTCCGGATCCGCCAACGCGCGCGCGCGATAGGTGGCGCGCACGCGCTCGAAAAAATCGTCGCGCTCGGTTTCGATGCGGTCGGCATCGCTGCGCTGGCTGGCGCGCGCACGGCCAGCCGCGACCGGCAAGTCCAGCAACAAGGTCAGATCGGGCTTCAAGTCCGTCGTGGCGATACGTTCGAGTTCGGCGATGCGAGCCACATCGATCCCGCGGCCACCACCCTGATAGGCATAACTCGCATCGGTGAAGCGATCGCACAATACCCAGCGGCCGGCCTCCAGCGCCGGACGCAACACCTCACGCACCAGTTGTGCGCGCGCTGCGAACATCAGCAACAACTCGGTCTCGGCAGCGATGCCGCGATGCGCCGGATCCAGCACCAGCGCGCGGATCGCCTCGCCGGCCAGCGTGCCGCCGGGTTCGCGCGTGGTCAGCACGTCCATGTCCACACGCTGGAAATGTTCACGCAACCCCGCCAGCAAGGTGCTCTTGCCCGCACCTTCGCCGCCTTCGAGCGTAATGAGACGACCGCGCATCAGTGCCCCTTCTGGAGGATGTACTTGCGTACCGCCGCGTTGTGTTCAGCGAGCGTCGCGGAGAACTGATGCGTGCCATCGCCCTTGGCGACAAAATACAGCGCATCGCCAGCGGCCGGATGCAGCACGGCATCGATGGCAGCGCGGCTGGGCAGTGCAATAGGCGTGGGCGGCAGGCCATTGCGCGTGTAGGTGTTGTACGGGGTGTCGGTCATCAAATCCGACTTGTGGATCTTGCCCTGGTAAGCGGCGCCCATGCCGTAGATCACACTGGGATCGGTTTCCAGACGCATACCGATTTTCAGCCGGCGTTCGAACACGCCGGCAATTTCCGGCCGTTCCGACGCCACGGCTGTCTCGCGTTCGACCAGCGACGCAAGGATCAACGCGGCATACGGCGTTTGCACCGCGATGGAGCGATCGCGACCCGGCCATTCCTTCGCAAGATAAGCGCGCATCGCGGTGCGCGAACGCGCCAGGATGTCCATGTCGGACATGCCCAGCACGTAGTCGTAGGTGTCGGGCATGAACACACCCTCTGGCGACAACCCCTTCTCGCCGAAGCTCGCCATCACCAGCTTGTCGGCGATCCCGGGCAATTCGTGCTTCAGCTTCGGAGCCTTCGCGAGCGCTGCGCGCACCTGCGCGAAAGTCCAACCGTCCACCAGCGTGACGTGGTGGTGCAACACCCTGCCCGCAGCCATGTCTTCCAGCAATGCCGTCGGCGTCATGCCCGGCGTCAGCGCGTATTCGCCCGCATGCAGCTTGTTGACTACGCCAAGCCGCCAGGCCAGCGCGCGCCAGAGCAGCGGCGGCGCATCGGTAAGCTTGTCGTCGCGCAACTGGCGAACGATGCCCTTGAAGCCTTCACCTCTGGCGACCTCAAGGGTTTGGCCAGTCGCGTGCACCACGAGTGGCGTGTGCGTGAACTGGCGATAGCGCATGCCGCCCCACACGATGGCAGCCACGATCAACAGTTCGATCACGCCGAACACAAGGCGCCGGAACCAGCGACGGCGCGGCTTGCCTGCCTTGCGCGCGCTCATGCATCACCGCCCGGGAAGCCGAGCGTGCGCCACTGCGCTTGCGCCACACGGGACCAGCGCCCGGCCTGCAGTACGCGGCCATCCATTTCTCGCACCGGCAACACGCCACGCACGCTTGAACACAGGAACATTTCGTCAAACCGCATCAATGCTTCCTTCGAAATCGCCTGGACGCCGCAGCGTGGGAAGACATCCAGCAACGCTGCCCGCAACACGCCAGCGACACCGCAGCCGTCGAGCGCGGGCGTCAACAACACGCCGTCGAGCACACCGAATACGTTGGCCGCCGTCGCCGAAACAAGGTAATCGTCCTGATCAAACAACAAGCCTTCGAGCACATCCGGTTCGATTGCATCGGGGCCCGTCCATTCCGCGCGCGCCAACACCTGTTCCAGCCGGTTCAGGTGCTTGATGCCCGCGAGCCGTGGTTGCGACGCCATGCGCAAGTTGCATGAGCGTACCCGGATTCCATCACGGTACCAATCCGCAGGGATCACCGGCAAGGGGTGTGCGCTCACGATCCTCGTCGCATCCGTCCGCGCAGGCGGCGCGTAGCCGCGCTGACCGGGCCCGCGCGTCAGCGTGATCCGCACCACTGCATCAGCATCGCCATCCAGTACTTGCCCCGCTTCCGCGGCAAGCAAGGCAGGGTCAGGCTTCGGTATGCCGAGCCTCTCGCAACCGTCGCACAAGCGCTGCATGTGGCGGCTCCACAACGGCGCCACTTTTTGCACGTAGCGAATCGTCTCAAAAAGACCATCGCCGTACAGCAGGCCGCGATCAAGCGCCGACACCACCGCACTGGCGTGGCCATTCACCAGCACGCGCACGTTCAACCTTGTACTCCGAGCGCCCGCAACAGGCCACGCGCCTTGGCGCGGGTTTCCTCGAGTTCCTCCACTGCCACGGAATCGGCAACGATGCCGGCACCGGCGCGGAAAGTGACCGTCTCGCCGTCGATCTGCAGCGTGCGGATCAGGATGTTGAGGTCGCAATCGCCATCGCGATTGAGATAGCCAAGCGCACCGGTGTAGGCACCGCGCGGAACGCCCTCCAACTCGGCGATGATCTCCATGCAACGCACCTTGGGGCAGCCGGTGATCGTGCCGCCTGGAAACACCGCCGCGATCGCCTGTCCGGGCGTCACGTCTGCACGCAAGCGGCCACTCACGTTCGACACGATGTGATGCACGTGGGCGTAACTCTCGACCAGCATGCGCTCATCGACAACGACGCTGCCGGGAACGCAGACGCGGCCAAGGTCATTGCGTTCGAGGTCGATCAACATCACGTGCTCGGCACGCTCCTTGGGGTGCTCGATGAGTTCCCGGGTGCGTGCCGCATCGTCATCGCCGGGGACGCGTGGACGCGTACCGGCGATCGGCCGCGTTTGCGCGACGCCACCACGGATTTCGAGCAGACGTTCGGGCGAAGAGCTCGCGATTGCCCAGCCGGGTTGCTGCAACACACCCGCAAACGGCGCGGGATTGGCGCTACGCAGCGCAGCGTACAGGGCCGCGGGTTCGGCCGCCTGCGCGTAGCGCGCCCGCCATGCACGCGACAGGTTCACCTGGAAGGTATCCCCACGCTGCAGGTATTCGTGGATGCGCGCGACACCATCGAGGAAATCCTGCGGATCGCTTTCGGAAATGTCTGGCGCCGCGTCAACACCACTCATTGGCTCAGGCGCCCGCTCCAGATCCCCGCGCATTGCATCCAGTGCTTCGGCGTGCCCGGCCTCAGCCACCAGCCACGTGCGCTGCGCGTGGCGATCGACCAGGATGGCCGCGGGGCAGCGCGCCGCGAGGGCAACCGGCGCCGCCGATGCTGGCGCGCGCGGCTGGCGCAGGGTTGGTTCGATCTCGCCGGCCAGTTCGTAACCGAGATACAACAGCCAGCCACCACGAAAGGGCAGATCCGATCCCGCGTGTGGGGCGCCTGCGCGTTCGGCGTGCCACGCGGAATCCAGCGCAGTCAGAAACCCGCCACCCAGCGCGTTCCCACGCAGGTCACAAACGCGACCGTCATCGTGCAAGGCGAACCCGCCCTGCGGAAATGCAAGCAGGATGTCCCAGCGTGCGTGCGCACCATGCGCGGCACTTTCGAGCAGGCAGGGATAACGCGCAGGCTGCGCGCGCGCAAGCGGCAACAGGTCGCGCGCACCGGCAAACTCGACACAACACAGGCCGCTACCCGCACCGGGTGAACCAGTCGCGTGCAACGCCTGGGCCGCAGCACGGATCACGCGATTCAGCCCGGCCCGCGCGTCGGCACCGGCGGCTCAAACCCGCCGGAACAGCAAGGTGCCGTTGGTGCCACCGAAGCCGAACGAGTTGGATATGGCAACAGCGATCTTGCCGTCACGCGCGACGTTGGGCACGAAATCGAGATCGCAACCCTCGCCGGGCTCATCGAGGTTGATGGTCGGCGGCAACACGCCATCGCGCATCGCCAGCAAGCTGAAGATCGCTTCCACGCCACCGGCGGCACCCAGCAGGTGCCCGGTGGTCGACTTGGTGGAACTCATCGCAAGTTTGTACGCGTGCTCACCGAACACGCGCTTGGCGGCGTGCACTTCGCCCACGTCACCGAGCGGCGTGGACGTGCCGTGCGCGTTCACGTACTGCACCTCGGACGGATTCACGCCAGCGTCGCGCAGCGCGTTTTCCATGCAAAGTGCCGCACCTTCGCCACCCGCGCTGGGCGCGGTGATGTGGAAAGCGTCGTCGCTCATGCCAAAGCCCGCGACCTCGGCATAGATGTTCGCGCCGCGCGCCTTGGCGTGCTCATATTCCTCGAGCACCAGGATGCCGGCGCCATCGGACAACACGAAACCATCGCGGTCCTTGTCCCACGGCCGGCTGGCGCGGGTCGCGTCGTCGTTGCGCGTGGACATGGCCTTGGCTGAGCAGAACCCGCCGATTGCGGTCGGAGTCACCGTGAACTCGGCGCCACCGGTCACCATCACATCGGCGTCACCGTACTGGATCAAGCGCATCGCGAGCCCGATGTTGTGGGTCGCGGTCGTGCAAGCGGTGACGCAGGCGATGTTGGGGCCTTTCAAACCGTGCATGATCGCGAGGTTGCCCGAGACCATGTTGATGATCGAACCGGGCACGAAGAACGGCGAGATCTTGCGTGGGCCGCCCTCGTGGTAGGCAATGGCGGTGCGCTCGATGCTGCCGATGCCGCCAATGCCTGCGCCCACCGCGATGCCGATGCGGGTGGCGTTGGCTTCGCTGACCTCGATGGCCGAATCCTTCAGCGCATCGGTGCCCGCCGCAACCCCGTAATGGATGAAGGTGTCCATCTTCTTGATGTCTTTCGGCGCGATGTATTGGGCCGGGTCGAAGCCTTTCACCTCGCCGGCGATGCGGGTCGGGAATGCGCTGGCATCGAAATGGGAAATCGGGCCGATACCGCTGACCCCGGCGATGACGTTCTTCCACGCTGTCGCCACGTCGTTGCCAACGGGCGAAATGATGCCCATGCCGGTGACTACCACACGCCGCTTGTTCATGGAGACTCCGTAAATCAAGACTTGCCGAAAGTTGGCCGCACGTCAGCTTGGACAACTCGCGGCACTGCACACCCTGGATTCCGGCAATCGTAACGCCCAGCCACGCCGTGGAGCACAATCGCGGCCGCCATACGCCCACGCATTGTCCGGACCCCATCAACGCGAAAGCTGCGCACGAAGGGCGCAGCTTTCGGGTTGCCGCATGGCTCTGCGCCGCCGCAAGGCATGCGCCAAACCGTGATCAGGACTTCACGTGGGCCTTGATGTAATCCACCGCCTGCTGCACGGTGGTGATCTTCTCGGCGTCCTCGTCGGGGATTTCGGTTTCGAATTCCTCTTCGAGCGCCATCACCAGTTCCACGGTATCCAGCGAATCCGCGCCCAGATCGTCGACGAACGAGGCGTTCGGAGTGACGTCCTCTTCCTTGACCCCCAGCTGGTCCACAACGATCTTCTTGACGCGTTCTTCGATGCTGCTCATGAGACAGTGCCTCCCGGAAATATAGTGTTCGAGGTTGGGCGACGCCCTTCCCCACTTCCCCGCACGACCACATTGGCCACGCGGTACAAATTCAGCAGGCCCGGCCAGGACCCTCAGGCCGGATGTGCCACCAACCAAACAGGGCCAGCGACGACACGAAAGACGCCATAGTACCCGGTTCCGGACGTCATATCGAGTGCGGTCATCACTGATCGCCGCACCGTCAACCTATCCAAAAATACCGCCAACATCAACCACAGGTGGAGACCACCGTGGCCTTCCACGTCCTGACTTTTCACAACAGCAGCTTCGAATGAAACGTCACGATCAACTCATGTACATCCCGCCATTCACATGCAGCGTCTCGCCAGTGATGTAATTCGCCGCCGGAGAGGCCAGGAATGCCACCGCCCGGGCAATGTCGACAGGTTCGCCGAGGCGGCCGAGTGCGATGCCGGTTTCCAGGGCCTTGCGCTGCTCGTCGTTGAGCGAGCGGGTCATGTCGGTGTCGATGAACCCCGGCGCCACCACATTGACGGTGATACCGCGCGACCCGATTTCGCGCGCCAGCGACTTCGAGAACGCGATGATCCCAGCCTTGGCGGCGGCGTAATTGGTTTGCCCCGGATTGCCGGTGACACCGACCACCGAAGCGATGTTGATGATGCGGCCGTGGCGGGCCTTCATCATCGTGCGCAGCACGGCCTTGGATGTGCGATAGACCGACGTCAGATTGGTGTCGAGGATGGCCTGCCAATCCGCGTCCTTCATGCGCAGCAGCAATTGGTCGCGGGTGATGCCGGCGTTGTTGACGAGGATCGACAGCTTGCCGTGATCCTTGACGATTCCGTCAATCAGGGTTTCCACCGCAGCGCCGCCGGTGACGTCGAGTACGCGGCCTTCGCCAGCGTGCGCGGCAAGCCGCTCGCCGATCGCCTGCGCACCCGCCGTACTGGTCGCGGTACCGATGACTTTCGCACCCTGCGCCGCCAATTCATCCGCGATCGCGGCCCCGATGCCGCGCGAGGCACCGGTCACCAGCGCGATTTCACCTTGCAAGACACCACTCATCCGATCGCCTCCAAAAAGCATTGCCACCGATCAACACGGACATTCACGGATTAGTCTTCCGATCCGTGTGCATCCGTGCAAATCCGTGGTAAAAAATCCTCAGAATTCGCCCGCCAGCGCAGCGCGCAATTCCGCGGGCGTACCCAACGCGCGCGTCTCCAGCGACTTGTCGACGCGCTTGCACAGGCCGGTCAGTACCTTGCCAGGGCCGCATTCGAACATTCGCGCAGCACCATTGGCAACCAGCGAACGCACACTGTCGGACCACAGCACCGGCATGTACAGCTGGCGTTCCAGTGCAGCGCGGATGAATTCGATGCCGGCATGCGCCTTGGCATCGGCGTTCTGCAGCACCGGAATGGCCGGTACCTGCCACGGCAATTCCGCCATCTTCGTCGCAAGTTGCTGCGCAGCTTCACGCATCAGCGGAGTGTGCGAGGGCACCGACACGGGCAACTTGATGACCTTGCGCACGCCCAACTCGCCCAGGCGCTGCACCGCGCGATCAACCGCGCCGGCGTGGCCCGCGATCACCAACTGACCCGGACTGTTGTAGTTGACGGGCGTGACGATTTCGGTGTCGGATACTTCCTTGCAGACGTCCTGGATCAGCTCGTCTTCGGCGCCCAGCACCGCCGCCATCGAACCGGTTCCCGCAGGCACCGCGGCCTGCATCAGGCGTCCACGTTCGGCCACCAATGCCGCCGCTTCCTTCAATGGCAACGCACCGGCGCAAACCAGCGCTGAATACTCGCCAAGGCTGTGCCCGGCGAGTTGCGCAGGCAACGGGCCACCCTGCGCCAACCACGTGCGCCAGACCGCGACGCTCGCGGCCAGCAAAGCCGGCTGGGTATTTTCGGTGCGACCGAGATCGGCCTCGGGACCATTTTGCGACAATTCCCACAGGTCGAACCCGGCACCCTCGGAAGCCTCGTCGAAAGTCTGGCGAACCTCCGAAAATTCAGCACCGAGGTCGGCCAGCATCCCGACCGACTGCGAGCCCTGGCCTGGGAAGACGAAGGCAAGGTTCGAAACCGGTGTTTGATTGGTCATGGTTGATGTCGCGTGTGCAATGGGATTCAGACGCGGGATGCCGGGGCGCAAGACCGCAGATTTGCAAGCCAGCGACCCGCCACGTCTTCCGTTCTCAGTATCTGACGAGCGCGGACGCCCAGGTAAACCCGCCGCCGAAGGCTTCCAGCAACAGGTTCTGGCCGCGCTGGATCCTGCCCGAGCGCACCGCGGCATCCAGGGCCAGCGGCACCGAACCGGACGAAGTATTGGCGTGCTTGTCGACGGTGACGATCACGCGGTCCATCGACATTTTCAGCCGCTTGGCGGTGGCCTCGATGATGCGCAGGTTGGCCTGGTGCGGAATCAGCCAGTCGACTTCGGATTCCTGCATCCCTGCGGCGGCCAGAGTTTCGCCCACCAGCGCATCGAAGGTCTTGACGGCAAACTTGAAAACTTCACGACCCTTCATGGTGATGCGCACGCCGTGGTTTTTTTCGTCCTTGAACCCAACGGACACACCCACCGGGTTGTACAAGAGATCCTTGTAGCCGCCGTCGGCGTGCAGGCAGGTGGCAAGGATGCCGGGCTCGCCGGAAGCTTCCAGCACCACCGCGCCAGCACCGTCCCCGAACAATACGCAGGTTTCGCGTTCGCTCCAGTCGACCATGCGAGTCAAGGTCTCTGCGCCCACGACCAGCGCCTTCTTCGACTGGCCGGCGCGGATGAAGTTGTTGGCAACGCCAAGCGCGTAGACGAAGCCCGAGCACGCTGCGTTGACATCGAACGCCGTGCAGCCGTTGGCGCCGAGCCGATGCTGGATCAGGCATGCGGTGGACGGAAAGATGAGGTCGGGAGTGGTGGTGCCGAGCACCAGCAGGTCGATCTCGGACGCCTTGACGCCGGCGTCCGCCAAGGCTTGCTGGGCGGCGCGAAACGACAGGTCGCCCGTGGTCTCGCCGTCTGCGGCAATCCGCCGCTCGCGGATGCCGGTGCGGGTACGGATCCACTCGTCGCTGGTATCGACGATCTTTTCGAGATCGGCGTTGGTGACGACGCGATCAGGCAGCGCGCTGCCGGTGGCAAGGATGCGGGCGTAAGTCAAAATGCGATTCCCCTGTCAAACATTTCGCGCACAAAAAAACGCGCCGGCGCCGGAAGGCGCCGTGCGTCGATGTGCAACACCGTACCCAAGGACCTCAGTCCTCGTCGACGGCCGCCTGCTTGTCCTCGATCACCTTGCGGCCACGGTAGTAACCGTCCTTGGTGATGTGGTGGCGGCGGTGGATCTCGCCCGACGTCGGGTCGGTGGCGAGTTGCACCTGGTTCAGTGCGTCGTGCGCACGACGCATGCCACGGCGGGACGGGGATTTGCGGCTCTTGGCAACGGCCATGATGGCTCTCCAGAAAGTATTTCAACGTTGTTTTTCGCGGGCTTGCAGCAAGTTCCGCAGATCCGCGAACGGATGCGTCACCGCTTCGTCCCGCTCCGCCTCCGGCGGTTCATCACCGGGCGCGTTCCATTCGCCCTGCAGAGTCTCGCTACCGGGCTTCATCGGCACCAGCGGCAAAACCAGAATCAACTCGTCCTCGATCACGCGCCGTGGCGACAACCTGCCGCCCTCCAACAACAGCGGCTCGCAATCACCGGGCAGCGCATCCGCGTCCTGCTCGTCAGCCAGCAACCCGAGCCGGGTGTCGACTTCAGCCAGAAACACGAACGTGTTGAGGCTGCGCTGGCATTCCAGCGTCAACCCCGCCCGCAACCGGACGTGCAACTGCGGCCCGGCTAGCTGGCCACGTTCAAAGTCGAGCCGGTAGGCAACCTCGCCATGATCATCCGCCAAGGCTGCCGCCAGCCGCGGCAACTCCGCGACCGGCAGGACACCTTCGAACGATCGCCGCCCGGCCACCATGCGTTCGGCGTCCACACTCACTGGCAGGGACGCGGACATAAGCGGGGAATGCTAAATTCCGCACTGCACAAAGTCAACCGGTGTGTAGCCGGCAAGCAGTATTCCCGGTTGGCCCGTATCATGCTTGCCTTCCCCGGCAACGCTACCGTTTGGCCCGAATTTGACTTCCCTGCCAGCCACCCTGCTCGCCGTCGTCCTGCCCGCCGTGGTGGCGGTGGTCGCCTGTACGTTGATTGTCTGGCTGTTGGTGCGCCAGATGCGCCACCAGCGTGCGCTGCGCACACTGTATCTGGAAGCCGACGGGCTGGAACACGACCTCAAGGAATGCCGCACCCGGCTGGCCCGCGCGCACGCCTCGATGTCGATGGGCCCCAGCCAGCCTGCCGCCGGCGAAACCGACGCCCGCCACGCCATCGACGCGGCCTTGCGCGAATTGCTGGCCCACCGGTTGTGGCTGCGCGACGAGGCCGAGAATGCCAACCAGCGTGCCCTCGACGCCGCGGTCCGCGCCATCGGCAAGGCGCGCGGCGCCCTCGGCCAGCAACTCGGCGAGCTCGATTCGGCCCAGCGCGCGCTGGAGTCCGCCGTGCGCGAGAAGATCGAGGACCTGTCCCAGCGATGAGTCCGCCTCGCATCGTGCTCGCTTCGACTTCACGCTACCGGGCCGGATTGCTGCGGCGCGTGCTCGATGATTTCGAGCAAATCGCACCGGATGTCGACGAACCAGAGCTGCCGGGCGAGCCCCCCGCCGACCGGGCAGGACGCCTCGCCGCGCACAAGGCCGAGGCCGTCGCAAGCCGCTTGCATGACGCGCTGGTGATCGGCTCGGACCAGGTCGCCGCACTCAGGAATGCTGTGCTGCACAAACCGGGCAAAGTCGAGCAATCACGCGAACAACTGCGTGCAAGCAGCGGAAATATAGTTGATTTCTACACAGGAATCTGCGTGATCGACACGCGCACCGGGCGCCGGGAATCCGCGCTCGACCACACCCGGGTGATGTTTCGGAAGCTCGCGGATGCTGAAATCAACCGCTACCTCGCGCGCGAAAATCCGCTCGATTGCGCCGGCAGTTTCAAGTCCGAGGGTGCCGGCATCGCGCTGTTCGAACGCATCGAGAGCGTTGATCCGACCGCCCTGATCGGCCTGCCGATGATTGCCCTCAGCCGCTTGCTGCGAAACGCTGGCCTCGCGCTGCCCTGATCGGAGCGTTCGCGCACCCGCAACACCCGGCAGCGTACACTTCCAGCCACCTGCCGAATCCGGACGCCCATGGACCAGAATTTCGCTGCCGCGACCGCTGCATCCCTCGCCAACACCCCGCGCCAACGGCTCAATGCCGCGCTCGCACAAGTCAACGACGTCGTGGTGGGCAAGAACCTTCCGGTCCGGCTCGCATTTGCAAGCCTGCTGGCGGGCGGGCACCTGCTGGTCGAGGACGTGCCCGGTGTCGGCAAGACCACGCTGGCGCACGCCCTGGCAGCCACGCTTGGCCTGAGCTTCCGGCGCATCCAGTTCACCTCCGACTTGTTGCCCAGCGACATCGTTGGCGTCAGCGTATTCGACCGCGACGCCAACGCGTTCCGGTTCCAGGCGGGGCCGATCTTCGCGCAATTGCTGCTGGCCGACGAAATCAACCGCGCCACGCCCAAAACCCAAAGCGCGCTGCTGGAAGCGATGGCCGAAAACCAGGTGACGGTGGACGGCGCCAGTCGCGCGCTGGCGCAGCCCTTCTTCGTGGTCGCCACGCAGAACCCGCTCGACATGGCCGGTACCTATCCGCTGCCGGACTCGCAACTGGACCGCTTCATGTTGCGGATCGCACTCGACTACCCGGATGCCGAGGCCGAACGCCGGCTGCTGACCGGCGAGGACCGCTCGACCCTCGTCGGCCGCTTGCAGGCATGCCTGTCCGGCGAAGACATCCTTGCGCTGCGCCAACAGGCGCGCGCGATCACCGCCAGTCCCGCCCTGCTTGATTACGTGCAGACGCTGTTGAGCGCCAGCCGCAAGCACCACGACATCCGCACCGGGCTGTCGCCGCGCGCGGGTTTGGCCCTGCTGGCCGCAGCGCGCGCCTGGGCACTGCTCGGCGATCGCGACTATGCCTTGCCCGAAGATGTGCAGGCCGTATTCGTCGCGGTCGCCGGTCATCGCCTGATCCCGGCGCGCAACGTCGCGCGCGATGCACTGGCGCAGGCGCTGCTGGAATCCGTGGCCGTGGAGTGAGGCTATGGCCGCTGTGGTCGACCGTGGACGCAGCACACTGGCGCGCGGCCAACGCTTGCTGCTGACCTTCGCGCGCGGGCGCAAGCCGGAGGCGCTGCCGATCCGGCTCGACCGCCGCCGCATCTACATCGTGCCGACCCGCGCCGGGCTTGGCTATGCGCTGCTGCTGCTGGTGATGCTGGCGGGCGCGCTGAACTACCAGAACAACTCGGCCTTGCTGCTGACCTGCATGCTCGGGGCCACGCTGGCGTCCAGCATGTTGCTCACCTGGCGCGAGCTGCACGACCTCACGCTGCGATCGGTGCACGCGGAACACGGCTTCTGCGGCCAGCGCCTGCCGCTGCACCTGGCCTTCGCCGACGACCACCGCAGCCGCCACGGTCTCAGCATCGAGGTCGACGGACTGGAACAACCCTGCCCGCTGGTACAGGGTCCGGGTCGCGCCGTGGTGTCGATCACCGCCGACCAGCGCGGCTGGATCGACCTGCCGCGGATGAGGATTTCGAGCACGGCGCCGTTCGGGTTGTTCCGCACCTGGAGCTGGATCACCCCGGCACAACAGGTACTGGTTTACCCGCGCGTGCTCGCGGATGTGCAAGCACCGGCGCGCAACGATGATCCGAATGAGCGTGCTGCCGGCGGCGACGAATTCGCGAGCCTGCGCGATTACCACGCCGGCGATCCCATCCGGCATGTGGCCTGGAAGGCCAGCGCCCGCCACGACCACCTGCTGGTGCGCGAATTCGACCGCGCGACGCCGGGGCAACCGCTGCGGTTCGACTGGAACGCCCTGTCCGGCATCGATCGCGAGACCCGCATCTCGCGCCTCACCGGCTGGGTGTGTGATGCGTACACCGCGGCGCATCCGTGGATCCTGATCCTCGAAGACCGCAGCAGCTTCGGCCCCGCCAACGACGATGCGCACTACCACCGCTGCCTGACGGCGCTCGCGGAGCTGCCATGAAGCAGCGGCGCACACGCGAGTCCGGCGCGCCGCCCGTCGCAACCATGGACGCGCGCGCCTTTACCTTGCTCAGCCTGACCGTGCTATGTGCAATCGTGGCGCACGCGGCCCACCTGCCCGTTTGGTACATCGCACCACTTGCCGCAATCATCGTCGCACGCTGGTGGCGAAGGCGTCGCCGGCGCGGGCGCGTCTCCGGCTGGTCGCGGGCCGCCATGTTGCTGGCAACGGCGCTGGCGGTATTCGCGAAATACCAGACGCCATTCGGGCCCGATCCCGGCGCCGCGATCGTGTGCGGATTGCTGGTACTGAAACTGCTGGAAAGCGAAACGGTGCGCGACGCGCGCATGGCGGTCGGATTCAGTTGCTTCACGTTGATGACGGTGCTGTTGTTCGATCAAGCACTGGTGATGACGCTCGTGGTCGGACTGATGCTGTTGCCGGCGCTGGCAACCCTGCGGGCACTCGAACCCGGGCTGCCGGAATCCGGCTGGCTGGCAGCATTCCGCCCCGGCAGCGCGCTGCTGCTCGCCAGCCTGCCGCTTACCCTGCTCGGCTTCCTGTTGATCCCGCGCCTCGCCACGCCGCTGTGGGGTTCGCCCAACCAGGGCATGGCGCGCAGCGGCATCAGCGACCGCATGGCACCGGGCGACCTGCATTCGCTGCTGAATGACAATTCGGTCGCCATGCGCGTCGGTTTCGACGGTGAACCGCCAGCGGCCGACCAGCGTTACTTCCGCGGCATGGTGCTGTGGCGGTTCGATGGCCGCGAATGGACCCCGGGCTTCGCCGCGAGACGTCCAGGGCCCGACGCCCCGCTCGCGCAACGCGGCGACCTCGTGCGCTACCAGGTGACGCTGCTGCCCAGCCACCAGCATTGGCTGTTCGCGCTGGATGTTCCGATCGCCGCGCCCAGAGACGCGCAGCTTGGCCCCGACCGCACGTTGCTCGCAAGCAAACCCGTCGATCAAACCTTGCGATACAACGTGACCTCGGCGGTTGATTACCGTCTGCACCCGGATCGCCTGCCGCCCGGCCTCCGTCGCTGGGCGCTCGAATTGCCTGCCGGCTACGACCCACGCGCGCGCGCACTGGCCAAAGACTGGCGCGCCAAGGCCGGCAACGACGATGCCGCCGTCATTCGCGATGCGCTTACGTTATTCCACACCGGCGGCTTCGTGTATGCGCTCGACGTGCCACCACTGGGGCGTAACAGCATCGACGATTTCCTGTTCAACACCAGGACGGGTTTTTGCGAGCACTATGCCAGTGCTTTCACCTTCCTGATGCGCGCCGCCGGAATCCCGGCGCGCGTGGTGGTCGGTTACCAGGGCGGTTACTGGAACAACGTCGCGCACTACCTGCTGGTGCGCCAATCCAACGCCCACGCATGGACGGAAGTGTGGCTGCAAGGGCGCGGCTGGGTTCGCATTGATCCGACCGCAGTGGTCAGCACCATCGAGATGGCCGATGCCGGCGGCGACAACGGCGCCCCCATAGGCGGCAGCATCGGCGGATGGTGGTTGCCGTGGCAAAACCGCATGGACATCATCAATCGCTGGTGGAGCCAATCCATCATCAACTTCGATGCCTTGTCGCAGAGCCACCTGTTTCGTCCATTCGGCGTCAATCGCACCGACGCGCAAACACTCGGCATTGCGTTGGCGATCGTCATGTTCCTGGGACTCGGAATCGGTGCGCTGCTGGCATCGCTGAAGCCACGCGAAAAACCGCGCGATGCATTGGCGGCGGCACAGCTCCGTCTCCAGAAGCGGCTCGCGCGTGCTGGCGTGGTGCGTGGCCACGCCGAAGGCCCTGGCGACTACTACGAACGATCGGCACGCGCAATGCCATCGGCAGCACCCATGTTGCGCGCGCTGTCAACCGAATACCTGTTGCTGCGTTACGCGCATTCCGAACCGCCGCCTGAACGGGTGCGCGACTTCGTGCGGCAGGTGCGGCGCCTGCGCCCGTCGCGTGTGCTATAAAAACCCATCGGTTCACTATAAGCGGAGACCAGTCATGTCACGTCGCGTATTGTTCCTCTCCATTGCAGGCGCGCTGGCCCTGGGTGGCTGCGCCACCATTCCGCAACCCATCGCTGGCACCTACACGCCGGTTTCGCTGGAAGCCGCACGCAGCGGCACCGCTGGCACCGATCGCGTGCGCTGGGGTGGTGAGATCATCGAAACCAAACCGCGCGCGGATCAAACCTGCTTCTTCGTGCTGGACCAGCCACTCGACTCGCAGGCGCGCCCGGAGCGTGGCGGCGACAGCGCCGGCCGTTTTGTCGCCTGCAAGCAGGGATTTTATGATCCCGAAGTGTTCCGCAAAGGTCGCGAGTTGACCGTCACCGGCACGCTCGCCGGTACCGTGCAACACAAAATCGGCGAATACGACTACACCTACGCGAAAGTCGACGCCGACAACGTGTACCTGTGGCCGAAGCGGCCGGTATACGCCGATCGCCAGTACGACCGCTGGGGCCCGTGGGGCGTCTGCGACCCGTTCTGGTCCCCTTGGGGTTGCGGCTGGGGCGGCGGCTATGGCCCGTGGTACTCGCCGCCCGTGATCGTGGTGCCGAGGGCGGCCCCACCACCTCCGCCGCCAAAGTCGTGACGGGCAGCGGCCCGTTCTAGCCGACAGCCGGCGTGCCCGCGATGACGTCATTCAACGCGTAGGCGCTGGCGGGCTTGCCCGCCAGCCACGCGGCGGCGGCCAGCGCGCCACGCGCAAAGATCGTTCGATCGGTGGCACGATGGGTCAGTTCCAGCCGTTCGCCCGCGGCGGCGAGCAGCACGGTGTGCTCACCGACGATGTCGCCCGCGCGGATCGATGCGAAGCCGATGGCATCCGCTGCACGCGCGCCAGCCTGTCCCTCGCGCGACAGCACCGCAACCCCATTGAAGTCAAACCCGCGCGCATCGGCCACCGCGCGGCCCAGCGCCAGCGCGGTGCCGGACGGCGCATCGACCTTGCGCGCATGGTGCGCTTCGATGATTTCCGCGTCCCAACTCGGCAACGCCGCGGCGGCCTCGCGGACCAGGCGCGTCAGCACCGCAACACCGAGGCTGAAGTTGGCGGCGTGCAACACGGGAATGGAGGCGGCAGCTGCTTCGAGCCGCTGACGCTGCGCCGCGTCGAGTCCGGTGGTGCCACTGACCAGCGCCACGCCGTGCAGGTCGCAATGCGTCAACGCTGCATCGAAGCCATCGGGCGTACTGAAGTCGATCACGACATCGAGCGCAGGTGCGTGGCGCCAGTCTTCATTGCGGGCGATTTTCGCGACCAACGCGAAGCGTTTGTCATCTTCCAGCAGGGTCTGGAATGCACGGCCCATGCGGCCGTTGGCGCCATTGATGGCGAGTTGGAGGACGTTTGACATGCGAGACAGGAACCGTTTGCAAGCGTAGCGAGCGAAGGCAGATTGCGGGACGCCGGAGCGCAGGAAGCGGAGTGTACACGTCAGTACATGAGCATTCCGAGCACCGCCGGCACGCAAGCTGCCGACTAAACCGGCAGGATTGCCGGTTTGAACGCCATAGGCGGCCCGCAGGGCTGGCCACATGGATGTGGCCAGTAGCGCAGCAGCTTGCAGGCGGTTCCTATGAAGTCATCTTCGCCCAGAACTGCTTCACGCCGTCGACGAAACCACTCGCCCGCGGCGAGTGTTTCTTCGCTTCGTCGGCGTCCGCGAAAGTGGTTTCAAATGCTTCAAGCAACTCGCGTTGGCGCTTGTCCAGCCGCACCGGCGTTTCCACGACGACTGTGCAGTAGAGATCACCCGTGTGGCGGCTGCGCACGGATTTCACGCCCTGGCCGCGCAGGCGGAATTCCTGGCCGGTCTGGGTTTCGGGCGGCACGGTGATTGTGGTCGCCCCTCCGAGTACCGGTACTTCGACGATCGCTCCCAGCGCTGCCTGCGCAAAACGCACCGGCACTTCGCAACGCAGGTTGTCGCCTTCGCGCTTGAAGATCGCGTGCTCGCGCACATGGATTTCCACGTACAGGTCACCGGGCGTGGAACCGGACGGGCCGGCCTCGCCCTGGCCGGTCAGGCGGATGCGATCGCCGCTGTCGACGCCCGCGGGCACCTTCACCGAGAGGCTGCGTTCGTCTTCCAGACGCCCCTCGCCGTGGCAATGCTTGCACGGCGTGACGATGGTGCGCCCCGCGCCACCGCAATGCGGGCAGGTCTGCTGGATCGAGAAGATGCCATTCTGCATCCGCACCCGTCCGTGGCCGCGGCAGGTCTCGCAGGTCGCAAGTTTGCCATCGTCCGAGCCGGTGCCGTTGCAGTAATGGCAGTTGACCATGGCCGGTACGCGGATCTGCCTGTCGATGCCAGCCACTGCCTCCTCGAGGTCCAGTTCCAGCACGTAACGCAGGTCCGAGCCACGCGGCGCGCGGCGCCCGCCGCCGCCGAAGATGTCGGAAAAAATATCGCCAAAGACGTCGCCTACGTCGCCGAACGGCGCGCCGCCACTGCGGCGGCCAGTGCCGTTCTGGAAAGCCGCGTGACCATGCTGGTTGTACATCGCGCGGCGTTCGGGATCACCGAGGATTTCGTAGGCTTCCTTGGCCTCCTTGAAGCGCTCCTGCGCGCCGGGATCGTCGGGGCAGCGATCCGGGTGGTTTTTCATCGCCAGCCGCCGGAACGCCTTTTTCAACTCTTCGTCGCTGGCGCTGCGTTCGACCCCAAGCAC